>JBBQZK010000080.1:0-10887 GCA_038207785.1 Candidatus Limnocylindria bacterium
CCGTACCAGAGCTTCGGTGAGAGGGCCGGGGCGCTGGCTTTGATGATGGCGTGCAGCCGCTTGGCCATGGCGCGATCCGGTGCTGACAGAGCGGCGATCTTCGCGAGCACGGCGCTCGCCCCTTCGGCCTTGCCCGCGGCCTTGCCCGCGGCCGCCTTCAGCTCCCCGGCGCGCTCCCGCATCGCGGCGCGTTCCTCGGCCGTGAAGCCCTTCTTGCCGGACTGCTTCGTGGCCTTCGTCGGCGCCTTCCTCTCAGCCACGATCAGTCTTCCGGAAGAGCAGCGAAGGCCTTCTTCGTCTTCATGTACCAGCCCATCCCCGAAATGGGATTTTTCCAACGACCCCGCATGCTCTCCAGCGCGGTCTTGTGCGCTTCATCGCCGCCCGCGACGACTTCTTTCAAGTGGCGATCTTCCGCTTTGATGACCTCATCAGCCGTGTTCGCGTGAAATGCGAGATCACACGGTCCACCCATTTGTTTGCATGTCATTGTCTTCACCGGTCTCAGCTCCTTTCATTCGCGCTCGCGCTGTGGCTCGCTACTGGCGTCCGCCGGGGACAGTCGTGGCGACGTACGCCGCGAGCGCCTCCAGGGTCTGCTTCGCGCCCTGGGCGGCGTAGTACTTCGCGACCTTCTCGTCGCGCTCCTCCTTGGTGCCGAAGAGCAATCGCAGCGTCGCCTCCGTCCCGGTGCCGCGCTCGGCGAGCGTGAGGCTCGTCTTCACCGGGTGCGGGTCGTCCTTGCCCATCCCATACATCCAGACGATCCGTTCCGGCGGCGCGATCTCCGTCCACGTGAAGTGATTGGGATACTCGCTGCCATCAGGGCCCTGGATCGTGGCGTCCCACACGCCGCCAGGCGTGAAGTCGAAGGCGTGGGTCGTGATCGAGCCACCCTTCGGGGCGCACCATCGGGCGAGGTGGTCGGCGCTCGTGAATGCGTCGAAGACGAGCCGCCGGGGACCCTCGATGATCCGCGAGACCACGATCTCCCGGTCCGCCTCATTGCTACCTTCGGCTGCCATCTGCGTGCTCCTCCCGCTGAAGCTTCTTCACGTACTCGTTGAGCCGATCGAAGTTCTCGTTCCAGTACTGCTCGAAGCCGATGACCCACTCGTGCACCGGCTCGAGGCCTCGCGCGTCCAGGCCGTACAGCCGCTGCTGCCCGGCCTCGCGCACCCGTACGAGTCCGACTTCGCGAAGCACGCGCAGATGCTTCGACGTGCGCGGCTGCGTGATCCGCATTGCGCGCGCAAGCTCGTTGACCGGACGCTCGCGCCCTTTCAGGAGGACGAGGATCCGCCGCCGCTGCGGCTCGGCGACCGCGTTGAAGGCATCGGAGGTGGTGGCGGCACGGGCCATGCCTCCAAGATATGTCCATATCGGCATATGTCAAACACGGTCGCGCGGTCAGGACGGGAGGTGCTCGGCCACGATGAGATCAAGGACGATCGTCGACATGCCGAAGCTTCGTGCTCCCTGGCCTGCGCCGGTGCGCGGATCGAAGAACTCGCGCATCCCCTCACGCTCGAGCATCTCGAAGGTCCGGCGCGCAAGCTCCGTGGCTACATCTGCCCGGCCGTGTTCCCGCAAGCCCCAGTAGAGGTACCAGTTGATCGCCACCCAGCTTGGACCACGCCATGTCGTTCTTGTCCGCCACCCCGGATCGAAGGTCGGCTCGGATGCCGCCGTGCTCGGGATCGGGTAGGGGAGCCAGAACTCGCGCTCGTTCAACAGGTGCTCGTCGATCAGGCGGGCAGCCTTTCGCGGATCGAGGTCGGCCAGGACGAGCGGGAACAAACAGGAGAAAGTGAGCGTGCGGGCCGGTTCCTCGCGCCACCCGCAGAGATCCCAGAACACGCCAGCCTTCTCGTCCCAGCACTTCGTCTCGAGCGCCGACCGTACGCGCGTCGCGCGATCCTCGAACTCGCGCGCCTCGGCCTCCGGGTACCCGGCGGACCGGCACAGTGGACCGAGGCGGCGAAGACCGTCGGCGTAGATCGTGTTGACCATGACGTCCTCCCACACGAACCGATCGAGTGCGAGGATGCGCGCCGGATCGTGACGCAGAGGCTCGTACTCGGCGAACAGCCGATCCATGGAGCGCGTCAGGGTCGGGAGGGTCGACTCGGGCGGCTCCGACGGGATGCCCATGACCGAGTCGTACTTCGGGCTCGCGTCGAGGCCCGACTCGTCCGGCTGGATCGTGGCGATGAGCATGTCGTCATCAGGATCGCGTTGCGCCTTGAGCCAGCGGAAGAACCGCAGTGTCGGTGGCAGCACCTCGCGGAGGAAACCGACGTCGCCTGAGGCGGCGTAGACCCGCTCGATGGCGCGCGCGAGCACCGGCGGTTGGGTGATCGAGGTGAAGTAGGGGTGCAGCAGGGTGATGGAGTAGTCGCGGAGCGCGGCCTCGTGCGCGCTCTTCTCCCACAGGAGCATGTGCGGGATGAACCCATCCGGCTGCGCGCCCTGCAAGAGACACCGCAGCTCCTGCCGGGCACGTGCCGGGTCGACATGCGACAGCGCGATGGCGTGGAACGCGCTGTCCCACAGCCACTGGAACGGGTAGGTCGTTCCGGACGGGCAGACGAAGTCGTACTGCTTCCCGTCCCAGCCGGAGATGCCCGACTGCCGGTTGTCACTGAGGACGCGGCGTGCCGCCGCCGCGATCTTCCGGGTGTCGGGCGGCATCGACCCGACACTAGCGGCAACCCCGCAGTATCGTTCGGCCGGTGCCGTGGCACGGAGTCGCCGAACGCGGCCGGGGGAGGAGTCACATGAACGATCTCGAGCGAATGGCGATCTCGCGTCGACGATTCCTGCAGATCGCCGCGGCGACCGGTGTCGTCGTGGCATGCGGACCGGCCGCGAGCGGCGGCGCGGCGACCGGGGGAAAGATCTCCGGGACGGTCGCGGTGTCCTACCCCGATGAGGCGGGCCTCAAGCCGAAGTATGTCGAGCAGGCGGCGGCCGCGGTCAAGGCGAAGTACTCCGATCTCGATGTGAAGATCGACCTCCAGAAGATCAACAGCGACGACTACTACACCAAGCTCCTGCTCCGGCTCGACGGCACCGATGTGCCGGACGTCACGCACGTCAGTGGCGAGAAGATCGGCGAGCTCGCGGACGCGGGCTACATCGAGCCGCTGGACAGCTACGTGTCGCAGTGGGCCGACTGGTCGCAGTACTCCGACGCCGTGAAGAGCGGCGTGACCTACAAAGGCAAGGTCTGGGCGATCCCGTACGGGCTCGACATGCGCTGGCTGTACTTCCGGAAGGACGATCTGCAGAAGGCGGGCCTTCCGGCCGATTGGAAGCCGGCGAACGTTCAGGGGATCCTCGACGCGGCCGCGGCGGTGAAGAAGTCCAACCAGGCGAACGTGCTCCCGTACGCGCTTTACGCGGGCCCCGCGGGTTCCGGCGGAACGGCCAACCACGCGTTCGTCCCGCTGCTCTGGGCCTATGGCGGCGAGCTCCAGGACAAGAGCGGCAAGTGGATCGGGGACAGCCCCGCCGTTCGCAAGGTCATGGCCTACTACGCGAAGGCGTACGGCGACGGCCTGAGCCCGAAGGACATCCTCACCGCGACGAAGCCGTGGACCGCCATGCGCGAGAAGGTCGGCAACGGGCAGCTCGCGCTCCTTTTCGAGGGCGGCTGGGTCTACGGCGGATGGGCGACCAAGGACAAGGCCGGGACGCAGGCGAATGTCGGCTACGTCCTCCACCCGACCGAAAGTGGTGGACCGTCGTTCACGGTGGGCGGTCCCGGGACCTGCTGGTACATCGCGGCGAAGAGCAAGAACAAGCAGGCCGCGTGGGAGATGATCAAAGCGGTCAACACGAAGGACATCGTCGCGAAGCTCAACATCGAGGACCCGCACCCTGTGGCGCGGACGGACTCGGCGGACGTTGCCGAGTTCAAGGCCGACCCGTACCTCGTCGCGTCGAGCCAGGCGCTGACCAAGGCCAAGTTCACGCCGGTCGATGCGGCATACCCGAAGGTCCAGGCGGCCATCCAGAAGGCCACCGCCCGCATCGCGGCCGGCGAGGTCTCGGCGACCGAGGCGGCGCAGCGGTACACCGACGATCTGAAGCAGGCCGTCGGCGCTGACAAGGTCACCACCCAGTCGTGACCGTGGCTGGAGCGGGGGCCATCGGCCCCCGCTCCACCGGCTTCCGGCGCACGTTCGGACGGAATCGGCTCTATTTCGCCGGTCTCACGCCCGCGGCCCTGCTCCTCGCACTCTTCTTCGTGGGGCCGGCCCTCTGGGCGCTCGGCTCGAGCTTCACCAACCGGGCGCTCGTCGGGATCGATGCGGCGAACCCGCGATTCGTCGGGCTGGATAACTACACGCGGCTGTTCAGCGACCCGGACTTCGCCCGGGTCATCGTCAACTCGATCGTGTTCGTCGTCGGGTCCGCCATCATCGGGCAGTTCGTCCTCGGCCTCTGCCTCGCGCTGCTCATCGATCACGCGCAGCATCGCGGCTTCCGTGCGGCGAACTTCGTGTACGCAGCCGTGCTGCTGGCCTGGGTCGACCCGACCCTCATCGCCGGATTCCTCTGGGTGGCGATGTTCGACTTCTATTACGGATCGTTGAACGTGGCGCTCGGGCTGGTCGGGCTTGGGCCGGTGAACTGGTTCGGCCAGGCCCCGATGCTGGCTGTGATCATCGCGAACGTCTGGCGAGGCACCGCGTTCACGATGCTCATCTTCCTGGGTGCGCTACGGACCGTCCCCGGCGACGTGTACGAGGCGGCGCGCATGGACGGCGCGAACGCCTGGCGCCGGTTCTGGGATCACACCCTGCCGATGCTGCGGCCGATCGCCGCGTTGACGCTCCTCTCGATCACGATGTCCACCTTCGGGACGTTCATCGTCATCCAGACGCTCACGAACGGCGGTCCGTCCTTCCAGACCGAGGTCATCGCGCTCTACGCGTACCACGAGGCCTTCCAGGCGCACGAGGTCGGGTACGGTTCGACCATCGCTGTGGCGATGCTCGTCCTCAACCTCGCCTTCGCCGTGTTCTACCTTCGCTGGTCGAGGGCCCGCGCATGACCGCCGCCGCCCGACCGATGGTCCGGACCAACGCACCCCGGCAGCCGCGAGCGCACCCGCTCGAGTGGGTGCTCATCCACGTCGCCTTCCTCGCCGTCAGCGCATTCTTTCTCGCGCCGTTCCTCTGGCTGTTCGGCGCCGCGTTCGACGAGAATGCGACCGCATACATCCACTGGCCGGCCGCGCCGACGCTCAATAACTTCGTCCGCATCTTCACCGAGCACGACTTCGGCATCGCGCTCGGCAACAGCGTGTTCGTCTCGGTCGCGACGATGCTGCTTGTCGTCGTGACGGTGTCGCTCGCCGGTTACTCGCTCTCGCGCATCGAGCTGCGGCGCAAGGACTGGGTCACCTACGCGGTCCTCCTGCTGCAGACGATGCCGCTGTCGGCGACGATGGTGCCGATCTACGGGCTCGCGCGGCAGCTCGGCCTCCGCAACAGCTACCTCGGCCTGATCCTCATCCACGCGACCATCGAGCTGCCGTTCCTCATCTGGCTCATGAAGGGCTTCTTCGACTCGGTGCCGCGCCAGCTCGAAGAGGCGTCGTGGCTCGACGGGCGAACGAAGCTGCGCGCGCTCATCGAGATCGTCCTGCCGCTGGCGCGACCCGGTCTCGGGATCGCCGCCGGGCTCTCGTTCCTCAGCGCGTGGGCCGAGGTGCTCATGGTCATCATCCTGGTGGACCAGCAGAACATGAAGACCGTGCCACTCGCGTTCTACGAAGCGATGCGCAATCAAGGTGGCTACACCGAGGTCCAGTACGGCGTCATCGCGGCGATGGCGATCCTGTACCTCATCCCGGTCATGGCCGTCTTCATCGGCGCGCGGCGACTCATGGTCCGCGGCCTCATGAGCAGCACGAGGGGTCTCTAGGTGGCGCAGGTCGAATACGACGACGTCTGGAAGCAATTCCCGTCGCAGGCCGCGCCCGCTGTGCGCGGCCTCTCCCTTGACATCGCGGATGGCGAGCTGCTCGTGCTCCTTGGTCCGTCAGGGTGCGGGAAGACGACCGCGCTGCGGATGCTCGCGGGCCTCGAGGAACCGGACCGCGGCGACATCCGGATCGGCGGGACGAGCGTGGTCGGGCGCGAGCCGAAGGATCGCGATATCGCGTTGGTCTTCCAGAGCTACGCGCTATATCCGCATCTGTCGGCGCGCGAGAACATCCGCTACCCGTTGAAGCTCCGCAAGATGGTTCGGGCCGAGCAGGACAAGCGGGTCGAGCACGTTGCCGACATGCTGGGCATCGCACATCTGCTTCCCAGGCGACCCGCGCAGCTCTCGGGGGGCGAGCAGCAGCGGGTCGCGCTCGCGCGCGCGATCGTGCGCGAGCCGCGAGTGTTCCTCATGGACGAACCGCTCTCGAACCTGGATGCGAAGCTCCGGGTGCACACGCGGACGGAGCTCAAGACGCTCCAGCGCCAGCTCGGGACGACGATGGTCTTCGTGACCCACGATCAGGCGGAAGCGATGAGCCTCGCGAACCGGATCGCGATCCTCAGCGCGGGCGAGCTGCAACAGATCGGGACGCCAGATGATGTCTACGAGCATCCGGCGAATCTCTTCGTCGCGGAGTTCATCGGCAGCCCGCCGATGAATCTCCTCGAGGTGACGCGCGACGGCGACGCTGTCGTCGCCGAGGACGGATGGCGGCTCCCCGCGCCGCGTTCGAGTGATCATCCGGCGGGCGAGCTCACGGTCGGCCTGCGCCCAGAGGCGATCGCGATCGGGAGCGCGGGCCACGCGGCCGAGGTCGTCGCCGTCGAGCCGCTCGGAAGCGAGGTCATCGTGGACGTCCGCGTTGGCAAGAAGGGGTTGAAGGTCCGCGCGGCACCGGGGGTCCGCCCACAACCTGGGAGCACGGTGCACCTTGCGGTCGAGCCGGGCGCGATCCGGCTGTTCGACCGATCGAGCGGCAGCGCCCTCCATTGACCGGCGCACTTCCGTCGCCGGATGTCGTGCTCCACGGGCACTTCACCGCGGCGGACGAGAAGCGCTACTCGCTCGAGCCCTTCCAGGTCAGCGCAGGTCATCGTCAGCTGCACATCCGCTACGAGTACACCGACCAGATCGACTCGGACCCGACGCTTGTCGGCGGCAACACGCTCGATATCGGGATGTTCGATCCGCGAGGGACCGCTACCGGGAGCGCCGGCTTCCGCGGGTGGAGCGGGAGCAACAAGCTCGAGCTCGTCATCGGAGAGGACTGGGCGACTCCGCCCTACGCCGCCGGCCCGATCCAGGCAGGGACCTGGAACGTCCTGCTTGGCCCGTACAAGGTCGGCCCCCGCGGCTGCCACTGGCGGGTCGAGATACGGTTCGACCTCGGGATCGCAGCTCCGGCGAACGATCTCGTGCGCAGGGGGATCCCGCGACGGCCCGACCTCCCGGCCGCGCGGGCCGGTTGGTGGCGCGGCGATCTGCACTGCCACACCCGCTACTCGGACGGGGATTCGTGGCCGAGCGAGATGCTGCATGCCGCGACGGAGGCGGGCCTCGAATTCCTGGGCGTGACCGATCACAACAACATCGAGCACCACGCCGAGTACGGACCGGGCGGGAACGGTGCTCCCGTCGTGCTGCCCGGCGTCGAGGTCACGACCTACGGCGGGCACTGGAACGCGTGGGGGACGGATCGGTGGTGGGAATTCAGGACTCCTGAGTCGTCCGCCGTCGAGCGGGCGATGGGCGAAGCGGCGGCTGCGGGTGCGTTCGTCAGCGTGAACCATCCGAAGCCGTTCGGCCCGCCCTGGGAGTACCCGGCGGTGCGATCGATCCACGCGGTCGAGGTCTGGAATGGACCGTGGGGGCTGAACTCGATCGCCGTCGGCTTTTGGGAGGCGCGCCTCCGCGCGGGCGCACGGCTCACCGCGGTCGGCGGCAGCGATACGCACCTGCTGCGGGCTCGCGACCCGGACCCGCGACACGCGCAGCGTCTCGGCACGCCGACGACGTGGGTCGCTGCCGGGCCGCGGCTCGATCCGCATGCGATCCTCGACGCGCTCCGCGCCGCGCGGACCTTCGTCTCCGCGTCGCCCGCAGGGCCGCAGCTGTATCTCGAGCCCGGCGGGGACGGCGTACGGGTCACCGTTCGCGGGGGACAGGGCACGGCGCTGTTGCTCATCACCGATGTCGGCTCCATTGCGGCGTCGACCGTGACCGCAGGGGACGAATGGACCGCGAGCTACACGGTCCCGCGCGACGCGGCGTACGTGCGCGCGCAGCTCGCGAACGATCGCGGCGACCTTGAAGCGCTCACCAGTCCGCTCTGGCGCCGCTAGCGATGCCGACATACGTCGCGATGCTTCGCGGGATCAACGTCGGCGGCAATCGCATGATCAAGATGGCCGACCTGCGCGAGGTCTTCGCCGCCGCCGGAGGGACTGATGTCGCGACGTACATCCAGAGCGGCAACGTCGTGTTCAGCCACGCCGCTCGATCGGAGCGCACGCTCGCGGCCGAGCTCGAGAAGCGGATCGCCGAGGCTGCGGGCTTCCCGGTGCCCGTCGTATTGCGCACCGCCGCCCAGCTCGCACGGGCGATCGAGCACAGTCCCTTTCCCGATGCGGATGCCGATCTTGTGCACGTCGCATTCTTGGCGGCGCAACCTCCGAGAACCGCGCCGACGATCGACGCGCGCGTCTTCGCTCCGGAGCGCCTTGCGGCGGTGGGCCGCGAGCTCTACCTGTACCTGCCCGACGGGATGGGCCGCTCCAAGCTCGCGGCAGCCGTCCTCGCGAAGCCGAAGGCGATCGGGGCCGGCGGCACCGCACGCAACTGGCGCACGGTGTTGAAGCTGCACGAGCTCGCGTCCGCGCGATGACCATGAAGGCCAGGGACGAGGTGGGACTTCGCGATATCGCCGGATACTTCCTTCGCCTCGGCGCGCTGGGCTTCGGCGGTCCGATCGCGCTCGCCGGCTACATGCAGCGCGACCTGGTGGAGCGGCGCGGCTGGATCACCCAGGAGGAATACCTCGAGGGCCTCGCGGTCGCGCAGACGATGCCGGGGCCGCTCGCGGCGCAGCTCGCGATGTGGCTTGGCTACGTGCGCCGAGGGTTCTGGGGCGCGGTGGCAGCCGCGATCCCGTTCATCTTGCCACCGTTCGTGATCGTCATCGTCGTCGCCGCCCTGTACGTCGCGCTCGAGGGCAGCAACGTCATTCAAGCCCTGTTCTATGGGGTCGGCCCGACCGTGATCGCGCTCATCCTTCGCGGCGCCTGGAAGCTGCTGCGCGTCACGGTGAAGAGCGATCGGCGGCTGTGGGTGATCTTCGCGGTCGTGGCGGCGGTCACGTTCGTCGTGCGGAGCGAGGTCGCGATCATGGTCGTGCTGTCAGGGCTTGCGGGTGTGCTGCTCTACGCGCCGCCGTCCTGGACGCGCCTCGGCGGGACGCCGCTCGTCATTCCTCTGGGTCTCGACACGATCGTCGCCGCGACGCAACGCACCGACTCGAACACGCTTCTGACCCTCGGCATCTTCTTCTTCAAGGCGGGAGCGTTCACGTTCGGGTCCGGGCTCGCCATCGTGCCGTTCCTCCAACAGGGGGTCGTGCATGAGTACGGCTGGCTGTCGGAGCGCGAGTTCCTCGACGCGGTCGCGATGGGAATGATCACGCCGGGTCCCGTCGTCATCACCGCGGTCTTCGTCGGCTACCTCGTGGCAGGGTTCGCCGGCGCTGCGATCGCCGGAATCGGCGTGTTCCTGCCGCCGTTCCTCATGGTCGTCTGCCTCGGGCCGCTGATCATGCGATACCGGACGCATCCGATGGTGCAGGGGTTCACGAAGGGCGCCACGGCCGCGGCGGCGGGTGCGATCGTCGGCGCCGCCGGCGTCATCGCGACCCAGGTCCTCGTGGATCTCGCGACCGTCGCGATCTTCGTCATCGCATTCGGGATCCTGTGGCGCTTCAAGGTCTCGGAGCCGCTCCTGGTCGGAGCGTCGGCGCTCGCGGGTCTGGTCCTGTTCAGCCTGCGGTAGCGAGCGCCTCGACGAGCGCCGTCACACGGTCGCGGAGCTCATCCCGCAGACCCGCGTCCGCGTCCCGGTGAGTCAGGACCCAGTGCTCGTCGGCAGCCGCGGTGCAGTCGATCGCGATCGTGCGATCCGCGCCGGTACCGGGCGCAGACGGCGCACCACGCTCCACGTGACCGAACGCAGGTGTGCCGGCGAGCAGCGGCTCGAGAGCCGGGCTCACGGCGGCCTGCGGCTCGCGGCCCGCCGAGCGCGCACGCCATCCTGGCGGCGGCATCGCGTTGAAGTAGGCGGTCGCGATCCGACTGCGGAACGCTCCGTGCTCGCAGACGAATTGGACGACCTTGCCGGTCACCGGGTCATGAACTTCGCGAGGTCGGCTCGGCCTTTACGGCGCACCATCGCCTTCAGCACCGGGGACCAGCCCAGCAGTGTGCCGAGGATCCCGAACGCCTGACGCGACCACGTCCAGAACGGGAAATCGTCGATGTGGTCGGTGATCACGCCGTCGGCGAAATGGAAGCGTGCCCGAATGTCATTCACCACGTGCCTGCCGGTGGTCGGGAAGGTGTATCGCGCGATCCAGCGCGCGGTGCCCGACGTCGCGTCCGCGTGGTGCTCCCGCAGCTCGATGCGCAGGTCCGAATCCGGACGACTGGTGAACATCCGCCACATGGCCGCGGCCTGCTCGCCGGTCAGCTCGCCGAAGACCGGGTCCGCGAAGCGCGCGTTCGGCGCGTATGCGGCGGCCATCGCATTCCCATCGTGCCGGTCGAACGACTCGTAGAACTGCTCGATCAGCGCCCTGTTCGTGTCTGCGACGCTCATGGTCCCACCGTACCGCCT
>JBBQZK010000081.1:0-10870 GCA_038207785.1 Candidatus Limnocylindria bacterium
GAAGCTCATGCCGCGACCGATGTACTTCTTCGCGATCGACACGACGAGGCGAAGGTTCGCTTCCGTGAGGTTGTGCCGCGCGTCGTCGCCCTTCTGGATTAGCTCGTCGGCGAGGCGCCGGAGGCCGCGCTGCTCGTCGGCGTCGTCGCGCACGAGCAGGTCGAGGTGCTTGACCATGACGGTCCGCATCTCCTGGCCGAGCATGACGAGCTCGCCGAGACGCTCCGCGCCTTCGGCGGGGCCGTGGATCTTCGAGTACGCGGGAAGGATGCGGATGGTGAGCCGCTCGGGATCACGCTTGGCCGCATCGATGATCGCGACGAGCTCGCCAATGAGGATCGCGGCTTCGGCCGAGATCTCCTTGCTGTTGGACTCCGCCTCGAGCGGCTCGCGCAGCCGCAGGAGCCGGTTCGTGAGGCGCTTCAGCTCCTTGCCGCCATCGGCCTCCTTGAGCGTGTAGCGGAGCGCCTTGCCGGTGAAGCGCGTCGCTTCGTCGACGAATTCCTTCGGGCGTCCAAGGGCCATGCGCTTCTTGGTCTCGACGCCCAGCTCGTAGAGGTGGACGACGGAGAGCGCGGGCGACTCGAGCGCCATCTCGCCGAGCTCGATCGACTTCGCCAGGTTGACCTCTTCCTCTGCCGTGAGCAACGGGACCTTCCCGATCTCCTTGAGGTACATCCGGACCGGGTCATCGACGCTGATGAGGTCGGACGCGAGGACCGCGGAGATGCTGTCCTCGCGCTGGGCCTCCTCGGTCTCCTCTTCCTCTTCCTTGACCTGGTGCCACGTCGGCCCGCGGTCTGCTTCGAGGATCTCGACGTTGTTGTCATCGAGGGTGACGAGCAGCTCCTCGATCTCGCCGGCTTCGGCGTCGGGGATGCCGCGGGCGATGTCCTCTTGGGTGAGGTAGCCCTGCTGCTTGCCCCGGGCGATGAGCTTCTCGGCTGCCTCGCGGTGCTCGGGGTGGATACCGACGCGCTCGGGCGTCGCCGCCTTCGCGGATTCCTTCTCTTTGGTCGCTGTCTTGGCCATCTTTACTCCTGCTCGATCTGCGGACTTCGTCCACAGGCCTCTGTCGGGACTCGCTCGGTCCGGCAAAGCCGGCCCGCGCTCGTTTTCACTCCTGCTCCGTGCCGCGAAGGACGGTCGACCGCTGCAGCGAACGCTGGACCTCTTCCAGATCGTGCGCCAAGCGGCTGACCTCCTCGTCGAGTCCGCCGACGTCGCCGTCCGCACGCGCGAGTGCCGCGCGCACGTCGATGAATCGCCGCCGCAAGTTCTCTTCCCGAAGCCGGAGCGCCACGATCTCGATCTCACGCCCCGGATCGGCCCCTGATCCTGGCTCCGGCGCATATGCGCCCAATGTCGCCGCCGTAGCGGCAAGGTGAGCCGGAAGGTCAGCGGTCGATCGCCCGCCACGGAGCTGTTCGAAGATCTCTCGGTGGACGGGGTCTGCCAGGTCCGCGGGATCCAGGTCGAGGCGCGGGGCTTCCTCGGGGAACTTGGTCAATTGTGCCATCAAGTAACGCTCCAGAGAAGTCGTTTGTTTCCGGTCGGCCGCCAGCGGCTGGTCGGTGCGGGGATCAACACTCGCTGCCGGCGGCCGGACGGCCGCGGCGGCGCCGACCTGGGCCCGCAGCGTCTCCTGGTCGACGCCCGAGAGCCGGGACAGCGTGCCGAGATAGAGCTCGCGGGTCAGCGCGTCGGGCTCGTCCGCGAGGATCGGAAGCGCTTCCCCAAGGAAGCGCCGCCTGCCATCCGGGCTGTCCAAACGGTCGTCGAAGCGCTTGGCGATGACGTCGATCACGAACTCCAGGATCGGCAGAGCGGCGGTGATCAGGCCGCGCAGCCGCGGCGGGTCGCGTCGCGCGAGGTCGTCGGGGTCGGTGTCCGCCGGCAGCACAGTGACGTACACGCCGAGACCCTGGCGCGTGCTGATGACGCCTGTGCCTGATCGGAAGCGCTGCACGACTTTGAGCAGCTCGCGCCCGCGCGTCTCGGCGGACCGCTGGCCAGCAGCGTCCCCGTCGAATGCGACGACCGCGCGTTCGAGGTGCAGGTCGTTCAAGACCCGGTACTGGCCTTCGGTGAGAGCCGTGCCCATGGACGCGACGACGTTCACGAACCCGGCCTGGTGCGATGCGATCGCGTCGAAGTAGCCCTCGACGATCACGACCTCGTTCTGCCGGCGGGCCTCGGCCTTCGCGGCGTCGAGCGCGTACAGCGTCCCACTCTTGTTGAACAGCATCGTCTGCGGCGAGTTGATGTATTTGCCGCGCTGATCCGCCCGCATGGCCCGGCCACCGAACGCGATGATGCGGCCGCGGGCGTCCCGAATGGGCACGATGAGCCGATCGCGGAAGCGGTCGAGCAGCCCGCGCTCGGTCTCGACGACGAGGCCGGTGGCGACGATCTCGGCGTCCGCGTAGCCCTTCTTCCGCAGGTACCCGAGCAGCCCGTCCGGCAGGTCTGGGGCGTACGCGACGCCGAATTGCTCGACCATCTTCTGGTCGATCCCGCGCGCCGTGACGTAGTCCGCGGCGGCCTTGCCCTTCGGCGTCCCGCGGAGCGCTTGGCGAAAGTAGAAGTGCGCGGTCTCGTGCGCCGCGAGCAGACGCTTCTCGCGCTCGCGCTCAGCGGGGGGACGGCCGCCGGTCAGCTCGACGCCTGCGCGTTCGGCCAGGACCTTCAGCGCCTCGGCCTTGTCGACACCGTCGGACTTGATGAGCCAGTCAAAGACGTCCCCCCGTTCAGAACACCCGAAACACATGAAGGTGCGCCGATCCGGGTCCACCGTGAACGACGGGGTCTTCTCCGCGTGGAACGGACACAGGCCCTTGTACGCGCGACCGGCCTTGCGCAGCTGCACCCGCTCGCCGATCAGCTGGACGATGTCCACCCGTTCTTTGACGTTGTCGAAATCGCCCGGCATGGCTACCACGGTATCGCCGGGGCCTTTCGGCCCGCGCTCGGGTCAGCTTTCCCGGGAGAGCAGCTTCTCCAGCTCGGACATGTCGACCGGCTTCGTGAGGTGGTGGTCGAAGCCCGCGGCGGGCTAGCGCCGGCTCCAGGCCGCGGGGATGAACAAGCTCTCGTAGGTGTCCAGAGAGTACGCGTCGGTCATGCCCGCGACGTAGTCCGCGACCGCCCGTTTGACCCCATCCTCTTCCGCGATCCGCTGGTACTCCGGCGGCATCCGCTCCGGATGCGCCTCGAAGTGCTGCAGCAGTCCAAGGAGCACGCCTTGGGCCTTCTCGTCCTCCGTCTTCGCGGGGCCGGCCAGGTACACGTTCTCGAACATCCAGTCCCGCAGCGCGTTCGTGGCCTCCAGCACTTCGGGTGACAGCCCGACCTCCGGCTTGCCGAACGAGTGGACGATCACGTCGTAGACCATCGTGTCCAATCGCTCCGAGCGATCGTGGCCGAGCGCGTTCCGGACCTCCGTCGGAAGATCGTCCTCGCCGATGATCCCGGCCCGCATGGCGTCGTCGGTGTCGTGATGGAGATACGCGATCTTGTCGGCGTACCGCACCACCCAGCCCTCGGGTGTCTCGGGCATCCCCCAGGCGGCGGTCTCGAGGCCGCCGTCGGTCGGCGCGGAGTGCTTGAGGATCCCGTCGCGCACCTCGTGCGTGAGGTTGAGGCCCTTGCCATTCTTCTCGATGCGCTCCGCGATGCGCACGCTCTGCTGGTTGTGCCGGAAGCCCTCGGGGAGGAAGCGCGCGAGGAGCTCTTCCCCCACGTGGCCGAACGGCGTGTGCCCGATGTCGTGCCCAAGGGCCATCGCCTCGAGCAGGTCCTCATTGAGCTGCAGGGCGGTCGCCATCGCGCGGCCGATCGAGTTCACCTCGAGGATGTGCGTCAGTCGGGTGCGGTAGTGATCCCCAACGGGCGCAAGGAATACCTGGGTCTTGTGCTTCGTGCGCCGGAACGCCTTGCTGTGGACGATGCGGTCGCGGTCGACCTGGAACGCGGTACGGGTGGCGGACGGCTCCTCCGGGTGATCGCGCTTCGCCCCGGCGCTCTTCGTCGCGTAGGGAGCGAGGGACGCGCGCTCGGACTCTTCCTGGCGCTCCCGGATCCGGAGCGTCGCGACGGACTTCGTCCGGGAGAGCCGGGCGGTGAGGTCCGTCACGCTGGCCATGCGGCTACAGGGTACCGGACGACACCTGTACGTTCTCGTCCGTGCGAGTACATCTCGAGTGACAGACGTGGCTGCGGTGTTCTGGATCGGCGGGGGGACCGGCGCGGGCAAATCGACGGTCGCCGCGGTCCTCGCCGAACGGCATAGCCTCGAGCGATACGACTATGACTGGCACGACGCGCGTGACCACAGTGAGCGCAGCCACCCGGACCGTCACCCCTTCCGCGCGGCGTTCCTCGCGCGGTCGATGGACGAACGCTGGGTGCTGAGCACGCCGCAGGAGATGGCCGACTCGACCATTGGCCAGTTCGCCGAGCGGTTCGAGATGGTCCTGGAAGATCTCGCCGCTCTCGACGCGCCGCGGGTCGTCGCCCGAAGGCTTCGGCCTGCTGCCCGAGCTCGTCGCGCCGCATCTCGCTTACCGCCGGCACGCGGTCTTCCTGCTGCCGACCCCGGCCGCCGCGAGCGGAACTATGCCCGCCGCGACTGGGCGGGGATCGATGGAACGAGCGACCAGGCGCGCGCGAGCCGCAACAAGCTAGACCGCGATGCTCTGCTCACCGAGCACGTGCGCCATACGGCGAGCGCACTCGGCCTCGCGACGTGTGAGCTCGACGGATCCGAGGCGCTCGACCACGTCATCGCGACCGTCGAGCGCCAGTTCGGCCTGGCTGGCTAATATCACCGCGTGCCGACAACCCTCACGCCGATGCTGACGGTGAAGGACTCGGCTACGGCGGTCGAGTTCTACAAGCGGGCGTTCGGCGCGACGGAGGGCCGCCGCGTGGTCAGCCCCAGCGGCCAGGCCGTGGTGTAGCTGTGGATCGAGGGGAACGAGCTGTACGCCGTCGACGAGAATCCCGCGGCCCTCAACCTCAGCCCGACGACGCTGGGCGGCACGAGCGTCCGGATCAGCTTCGTCGTCGACGATCCGGACGCGCTATTCGAGCGGGCGATCGCCGCCGGCGCGACGGAGGTGTTCCCGATGGCCGATCAGCCGTACGGCATGCGCCAGGGGCGCATGGCCGACCCGTCAGGACATCACTGGCTGATCGGCAAGCCGATCTAGCCGCCTAGCGGTCGCGCTCCGCGCCGGCTATCGCGGCCTGCGCGGCCGCGAGCCGGGCGACCGGCACGCGGTAGGTCGACGGAGACACGTACGACAGGCCGATCTTGTGGCAGAACGCCACCGAGCTCGGCTCGCCGGCGTGCTCGCCGCAGATGCCGATCTTGAGGTCGGGCTTGGTCTTGCGGCCACGCTCGACACCCATCTTCATCATTTCGCCGACGCCGCCCTGGTCGATGACCTGGAACGGATCGTCGGGGATGATCCCTTGCTCGACGTACTTCGTGAGGAAGCTCTTCTGCGCGTCGTCGCGCGAGATGCCGAGCACCGTCTGCGTGAGGTCGTTGGTCCCGAACGAGAAGAACTCCGTCTGCGTCGCGATCTGGTCGGCGATGATGCAGGCCCTCGGGATCTCGATCATCGTGCCGAACTTGAACGGGATCTTCCGCCCACGCTTCTTCTCCACCGCCGCCGCGACCTTCAGCACCTGCTCCCGTAGGCGCTCGAGCTCCCCCATCGTGCCGATGAGCGGCATCATGATCTCGGGCTTCGCGCTCACGCCCTGCTCCGCCGAGTCGGCCGCCGCGCCGAGGATCGCGCGGATCTGCATCTCGAGGATCTCCGGGTACACGAGCAGCAGGCGGCAGCCCCGCAGCCCGAGCATCGGGTTGTCCTCGTGGATCTGCTCGAGCCGCTGCCAGATCTTCCGCTTCTTCTTGATCTCCGGACCGTCCTTGCCGGTCGCCTCGGCGACGGCGATGTCGATGTCGACGTCGGCGAACTCACGCAGGAACTCGTGCAGCGGTGGGTCGATGAGCCGGATGACCACGGGTAGGCCATCCATCGCCTTGAACATCTCGCGGAAGTCGCCCTGCTGGAACGGAAGGAGCTTCGCGAGCGCCGTCTTTCGGCCCCTCTCGGTCTCGGCCATGATCATGTTCTGCACGAACGGGAGGCGCTCAGCCTCCCGGAACATGTGCTCCGTCCGCGCGAGCCCGACGCCTTCTGCTCCGAGCTTTCGCGCCAGGATGCACTCGCCCGGGGTGTCGGCATTCACCCACACGCCGAGGCGGCGGCGCTGGTCGGCCCACGACAGGAGCTCGATGAGCTCTGTCTCCTTCTCGTAGTTCGGGGGGATCGTCGCGAGATCGCCGGCGAAGACCTCGCCGGTGGTGCCGTCGATGGAGATGGCATCGCCTTCCTTGATCACGGTCTTGCCGACGCGCATCTCGCGCTTCTGGAGGTCGATCGAGAGCTCGGCGCAGCCGGCGACGCACGGGAGGCCCAGGCCGCGGGCGACGACGGCGGCGTGCGACGTCGATCCGCCGCGCGCGGTGAGGATCCCGGTCGCAGCGATCATCCCGTGGAAGTCGTCGGGCGACGTCTCCGGCCGCACGAGCACCACGAGCTGCTTCTGCCCTTTCAGCACGACCGCGCGGTCCGCATCGAACACGGCCCGCCCCGTGGCCGCCCCGGGGGACGCATTCAAGCCTTTCGCGAGGAACCGGCCCTCCGTGCGGGCACGCTCGACAGCGGCCTGATCGAAGCCAGGCACGAGGAGCTGCTCGACCTGCAACGGGTCGACGCGCTGGATCGCCTCGTCCTTCGTGATGAGCTTCTCCTTGACCATGTCGGTGGCGATCTTCATCGCGGCTTTCGCCGTGCGCTTCGCCGAGCGCGTCTGGAGCATGAACAGCTTGCCCCGCTCGATGGTGAACTCGAGGTCCTGCGCGTCGCGGTAGTGCTTCTCGAGCCGCCGAGCGATCTTCTCGAATTCCCCGTACGCCTTGGGCATGTCCTTCTGCATTTGGGCGATCTTCGCGGGCGTGCGGATGCCGGCGACCACATCCTCGCCCTGCGCATTGGTCAGGTACTCGCCGTACAGCGTGTTCTCGCCGGTGTTCGGATTCCGGGTGAAGGCGACGCCCGTGCCCGAATCACTGCCCATGTTGCCAAAGACCATCGTCACGACGCTGCACGCGGTGCCGAGGTCATCCGAGATCTTGAACTGCTTGCGATAGTCCTTCGCCCGCTGCCCGAACCACGAGCCGAAGACGGCCTCGACCGCGAGGCGCAGCTGCTCGTGCGGCTCGGTCGGGAACGGGATCCCGGTCTCCTTCTTGACGATCGCCTTGAACTCGTCGACGAGACCGGCGAGGTCCTTCGCGGTGAGGTCCGTGTCCGACTTCGCTCGCTTTGCGCGCTTTCTCTTTTCGAGTGCGTTGTCGAACTTCTTCGGATCGATGTCGAGGACGATCCGGCCGAACATCGAGATGAACCGGCGGTACGCATCCCAGGCGAACCGCTCGTTCTTCGTGAGCGTTGCGAGGCCCTGGCGGCTCTGATCGTTCAGGCCGAGGTTCAGGACCGTGTCCATCATCCCGGGCATCGACATCGCGGCACCCGACCGCACCGACACGAGCAACGGGTCCTTCGGATCCCCCAGCTTCTTCTTCGTGGTCTTCTCGACGGTCGCCAGACCGCGCTCGACTTGGTCCCAGAGGCCAGGCGGCAGCTTCTTGCCGGCCTTGAAGTACGCGTTGCAGGCCGCGGTGGTGATGGTGAAGCCGGACGGTACCGGGAGACCCGCGTTGGTCATCTCCGCGAGGCCGGCGCCCTTGCCGCCAAGGAGCGCGCGCATCTTCGCGTTGCCTTCGGCCTTGCCGCCGGCGAACAGGTACACCCACTTCTGGGCCCTCGCCGTCGGAGCCGCCGTGGTCGCTTTCTTCGCGCGCGTCGCCGGCATGGGGCACCTCCCGTGATGAGGTGCTCATGGTGCCAGAGTCGGCTACCCGTGCTCCGAGGCGATGAACCGGTCGATCGGGAGGGGCAGCGTGACCGCGATCGGCGCCCCACCCGACTCCGGGATCACGTACAGAACGTTGCCGGCTTCGACCGCGGGTCGGTACTGGCTCGTCGCGAAGACTCTCTTCCCGTCGCCCGAGACCCAGACCTCGTTCACCTTCAGGCCTTTGCCCAGGGTCGCGATCGGCTTGAGGTCGGGAACTTGGAGCACGGTGATCCCGTCCGCCGCCTCCGGATACAGCCGCAACCCATCGGGCGACACGGGCACGGTCGAGGGCGTCCCCCCCGCAGATGCCACGGGGAACAGCCAGCTGAATGGACCTGGCTGATCGGTCTTTGTCGGTGTCGGCACCGGACCGAGGAGGGCGTGCGTCCGCAGATCCACGACCTGCATGAAGTCACCGAACGCGGGGTACTGGTGCAGGTAGAGAAGCTGCCCGTCCGGCGTGAAGATCGGCGCCAGCCAGAACGGGTTGCGCATCTCCGCGCGCACGATCGCGGTCGTCGTGAGGGTCGGCAGATCGACGAATCCGACCGAGCCATCGCCGTTGCAGAAGAGCACCAGCGTCTGTCCGCCGCCGACGATCCTCGCCGCGAGGCCCGGCGCCCCGCATCCGGGGAGTGTCTTACCTCCCTGCCCGTCGATCGCGCTGGCGGTCTGCGCGAG
Source organism: Candidatus Limnocylindria bacterium (assembly GCA_038207785.1). Classification (GTDB taxonomy): domain Bacteria; phylum Chloroflexota; class Limnocylindria; order P2-11E; family P2-11E; genus UBA4735. Next base: position 8,683 of record JBBQZK010000081.1, read on the forward strand.
ACCCGTCGCGGTCACGTCGAACGCCGTCAGCCACGGACTGCTCCAGTTCACGATCGTGTACAGACGCTGCGAGTCAGGCGAGAAGAGCAGGGTGGCGCCGCTGCCGCTCGGCTTTGCCGACGGCGTCGCCAAGGGCGTGGTCTGGGTGAACCCCGTGCGCAGGTCGATCACCTGCACGTACGCGCCGAGGCCGATCAGTGCGAGCCAGCGGCCGTCCGGACTGAAGGCGACGTCAAGAGCCCTATCGAGCGGCTCACGGGCGTAGCTGCGCTGGACCGTGCCGTCGAGCCCCGAGTACGCCCGGACGATCCCGCCACCGATCGTGAACAGCTGCGCGCCGTCCGCGGAGCGCCACGCCCAGGTGGCCGCCGGGTCCGCCGCGCTGTCGATGCGGCCGACGATCTTCCCGGTCGGATCGACCCCGACCAGCACCGTGTGGCGCGCGTCGCCGGCCGGCGTGAGCTCGGACGTGCTCACCCACGCTACCTGCGCCGCGGCGCTTGTCCGCGTGATCGGCTGCGGGATCGGCTGCGGGAGCGTCACCTTGATCGGCGCCGAGGCGCTCGCACCCGGCGCCGCGACACCCGCCGACGGCGACGCCTGCTGGCGGAAGGCCGAGAGCTCGCGGCCGGCGTACAGCGCGGCGACCGCGACGACGACCGTCGCGAGCGTCATGGCGATCGACCGTCGGCCTGAGCCGGCGGCCCGCTGCCGCCGGAGGGCATCGAACGGTGGAACGGCCACCGAACGCGATCGCCCGAGGATCCCGCGGATCCGGTCGTCGTCACGGTCTTCGTCGTTCACGATCGCCCTCCCTGCCGGTCGTAGGCCGCGAGGAACGCGCGCCGGCCGCGCGCGATCCGGGACTTGATGGTCTCTTCGCTGCGTCCGGTGAGGTCCGCGATCTCGGCGCGGGTGAAGCCGTGCGCGTAGTGCAGGACGAGCGCGGCAGCCTGCTCGCCCGAGATGGCCCGCATCGCGGCACGTACGGCCATGCGTTCGACGTCCGGATCGCCGCGGGCCGATCGTTCCGTGCCGACGAATGGCAGGAACGCGATGAGTGCCGCCCGGCGCCGGCGCTTCGTCGCCAGGCGGGTCGCGATCCGGTAGAGCCAGGCCCGGGCCTTCGCGGCGTCGCGGAGCGCCGTCTCGTCGCGCATGCCGGCCAGGAAGGTGTCTTGCATCAGATCCGTCGCGGCCTCCCGGTCGCCGGTCAGCCTCCAGAGGTAGCCGACCAGCTCTGCGGCGTGCGCCTCGTATAGCTCCCGCCACGGCAGCCCGGTACCCCGGCGCACCGCGCCCGCGGCTTCATCTCGCACGTCTCTAAGCATGTATGGGCCGCGACCGGGGCGAAACGGGTGCATGGCGCATTTCCTGCACCTCTCGGCCCCGATGCTAGAGTCGCGGCCCGTGTACGAACGCCCCGGATACAGCACGCTCATCGGCCGCGTCCGCAACAACGTGCGGACGTACATCCGCAAGCAGATCGAGCTGCCCAAGCAGGAGATCGCCGAGATCGTCAAGGCGAACCTGGTCGCGGCGAAGTGGTTCGGGATCGCCCTGGCCTTCGGGCTCCTGGCCCTCATCTCGTTGGCGGTGTTCGTGATCGCCTTGATCGCGCTCTGGCTGCCGCTCTGGGCCTCCGCGCTCATCGCGCTCGTGCTGTTCGCCGCCATCGCCGGCCTGGTCGGCTACGGCGGGTACAAGCGGCTCGTCCTGCACGGACCGACGCGTTCCATCCAGTCGATAAAGGAGACGGTGCGATGGGCGAAAGCCCGAGTGCTCGGACGGAACGCGAGCTAGCTGACCTCCGGCGCACGATCGAGGATGACGTCGACGCGCTCATCGAGCGCGCGAAGTCGGATGCCGATCCGCGGAACCTCTTCCGCCGTCAGCCCGTGGCGGCGGTCGGGACGCTCGGATCCGTGGTGGCCCTCGCGGGCGTCGCCGTCGCGAAGAAGGTCCGCGACTCGCGCCAGAAGAGGCCGGACACCGAGATCGAGCGGATCGCCCAACAGCTCGGCGGGCGGATCGACCGCCTGAAGGGCCGCGCACGCAAGCGCTTCCGCGACCAGCTCCGCACCGAGATCGCCGCCGTCGAGGACGAGAAGAAGCACGGACTGAAAGAAGCCCTGTGGGGAGCGGGCATGGGCGCGCTCACCGCCGGCGCGACCACGTTCGCGCAGCG
>JBBQZK010000082.1:0-10563 GCA_038207785.1 Candidatus Limnocylindria bacterium
ATCGCCGAGCTCGGGTTCCGCCGCATCCGCAAGTTCGTGAAGCTGCGCGAGGTGTACGTCCTCGGTGAATTCGAAGTGTCGCTCGACCACCTCGAGGGCGCCGGCTGGTTCTGCGAGATCGAGGCGCTCACGCCGAGCGCGGACATCGACGCGATGGCGTACGACCTCGGACTCCGCCCGCGGCAGCTCGAGAGCCGCACGTACTCGGAGATCGTGGACGAGATGTCCTCGGCGGGGGAGCCGAGTCCGGTCTAGCCTCGCCTAGCCGATACGTTGCTTGAAGAGCGCCTTCAACTCGGCGTCCGATCCTCCGAGGTAGCGGCTCGTCGTCGAGGCGTTCTTGTGCCCGGCCAGACGCTGCGCCGCCGGCAGGCCCATCTCGGTCGCCCACAGCGTGATCGCGGCGTGCCGCAGCCAGTGCGGCGAGACGTTCTCCATGAGGCCGGCCCGCTTCGCAGCCTCGCTGATGGTCCGCTGGGCCGTCCACACGGACATCCGGTAGCCGTCGGTCTTCTTGCGGTCGGTGATGAAGAGCGCAGGATCCGTGTCCTTGCGTACCTGCAGGTAGCGCTGCAGCCATTCGCGGGCCCGCGGCGTAAGGAACACCTTGCGGAACCGGCTGCCTTTGCCGAACACGGTCACCTCGTCCACGACGCGGATGCCATCCGCAGGGGTCTTCGCCGCGCGATCGAGCTCGAGGGCCTGGCGGTCGAGCCCGATGACCTCGCTGATCCGGCAGCCCGTCGCGCACAGGAGCTCCACAAGCGCCCGGCCGCGGACGCCCTCGTCGCTCGCCGTGTCGAAGCTTTCGATGAGCCTCTTGAGACGCTCGGCCTCGAGGTGCCGAGCGTCCGGATTGGGATCCGTGGCCTTCGCCAGCTCGACCTTCTCCGGTCCCGGAACGGGCAGCTCCAGGAGCACCCCGAACTTCAGGAGCCCGCGCAGGGCGATGAGCACCAGGTTCTTGGAGGCCGGGCTCAGCGCGGCCTTGCCGGCCCTGCGGCCCGCCCGGAGCTGTCTGCGGGTCAGGCTGCTCCCGAACGCCTTGATCGACCGCACGTCGATGTCCTCGACCCGTGGCGCCGCCTTCGGACCGAAGAATGCGACGAACTCGAAGAGATAATCGCCGTACCGCGCGATCGTGCATTCAGCGCGGCCCTTGTCCTGGAGCTCTTGGAGGTAGGCGCGCACGAAGTCCGGGAGCGGGCTCTTCGGCCCGAGGTCCCGGGGATCGACGTAGGAAGCCTGCACATCCGGCGCTCCTGCTCCTGGTTGAGGTGTAATCCTCATTGCACGTGATGCTCGCACAGGGCGTTCCACCTTGTCAAGAGCAACGCCACGGCTCCCCCTCGTCGGCCACGAATGGATCGCCGACCGGCCCGTACGCACCTAGAGCCCGAGGGCGCTCGCGGGATGCTGTTGGCAGAGGCGCAGCCTAGCCGCCGCTCCGCGCCTACGTGATGGTGAAGCGGACTAACGCGCCAATCTTGTCGTCGCGGAGTAATACCGTGTATGTGCCGCGCTCGTCGATGTTGCTGCCACCCCAACCTGCAGGCACGGTCTGGTTCGTTCCGGCAACATCGTTGATGACGATGGTTCGGCCTGATGGCGTCGAGAACGTTTTCGTCACTCGAGTCCCAGCTGCCCAGCAGCACATCGTCATCGCGAACGAGGTGCCGGCAGGCCCTCACGCGGCGTCACGACCGAGTTGCTCCAGCAGTCGAGCGGCCGCCCGGGATCGGTCTGAAGAGCACATGGGTGAGCGATGAAATCGAACTCGACGTACTGGAAGTCCTCAGGATGTGCAGCCAGACGCGTCACGAAAGAGGCTTCCTGTCCGACGGGGACACCGGCCCGGTAGTAGCGCGTGCGGACGTCACCCGTCCCTGGTTCCGTGATGACGAGTGATGCTGGACCGAGACCGTACTTCGCGCGAACGCTTTCGATGTCGCGGCATCCAGCGAGGAAGAAGCGGACCGACCCCAGCGCGAAGCTCGTGCCGAGGTCGAGGTTGCCCTTCTGGCGGACGAGGGCGTCAACGAGCGGGCTTATGGCCTGCGTGCATTGGTCCGTACCCGGCTGTGACGTGGTCGGCTGTGACGTGCTCGCGTGGGATGCGCTCGGCGGTGGCGTGCTCGGCGGCGACGTAACTGCGGCAGGACGCGCCGTCGACGGTTCGGCACTAGTACTCGGCGGCGATGCCAGTGTTTGGCACGCGACGGCGAGGACCCCAGCCAATGCGAGCGCGGATGTCAGCTTCATGGGTCGACGCTAACCGACGAGCGTGGCGTACGGCATCACTTGGAGACCGTCCTTTCACTCGTGACGGTACGGAGCCATGCGGCGATGTCGCGGTCCGACAGCCCGGCGGCGTCCAGCTCGTGATCCCCCACCGCCAGGACAGGGATCCGCACGACATACCGTCGCTCGAGGTCGGGTTCGGTCCCGGTGTCGATACGCTCGATCTCGAGGGGCCGGTCGAGCCCGATGCGGCGAAGGGCTCGATGGGCCTCATCGCAGAGCTGACAGCCGGCCCGCTCGTACAGCCTGACCGCCAGGGGTGGCTCCCGATGCGTGCGCAGGCGGGCCAGCGCGAGGCCGCGCCGGAGGTTGCCCCGAAGCACCACTAGATTGTCGGGGTGAGCCCGTTCGCGCGTCCCGACCTGTTCTGGTCCACCGAGAACGTCGCCCTGCGGCTGCGCGACCCCAAGATCCAGCTTGTCGACTGCCGCTTCAGCTTCGATGCCGAAGCCCGGTCCGAGTACCTGGAGGCCCACCTGCCGGGCGCGGTCCACATCGACTGGAGCCGCGATATCGCCGCTCCCCCGCCCCCATCGGGACACCCGCTCTACATGCTCCAGGACGCGGACGACTTCGCCGCGACCATGGGCCGCTTCGGGATCGACGACGACACGTTCGTCGTCGGCTACGACGCCGAGGGCGGACACCACGCCGCGCGGCTCTGGCTCGCCCTGCGCCGGTACGGCCACGATGCGATGGCGGTCATGGAGGGCGGCCTCCAGAAATGGCAGCGAGAGGGCCGGCCGGTCGAAGGTGGCGAGGTGACGCCGCAGCCCGCGTCGTTCACCGCACGGCCGCGCGACGGCGTCGTCGCGTCACTGGACGAGGTCCGGGCGGCGGTGCGGACGGGCCAGCCCTGGCTCCTCGATGTCCGGCGGCCGGCCGAGTATTCGGGTGAGGAATCGCGGGCGAAGCACGGCGGCCACGTCCCGGGCGCCGTCAACGTCCTGTGGAAGGACGCCGTGCGGGACGACTGGATGCTGAAAGATCCGGAGGAGCTCGAGCAGCTGTACATCGACGCGGGCTTCGGTCCCGAGACGAAGACCATCACGTACTGCCAGGCCGGTGTCCGGGCCGCATTCACGCATCTGGTGCTTACAGCGCTCGGCCACGACGACGTGCGGACGTACGACGGCTCGTGGGAGGAATGGGGCAACCGCGACGACGTGCCGATCGTCACGGGGCGAAGCTGACCCGGGTGAGCGCATGAAGATCGGCTACAAGGCGTCCGCCGAACAGTTCGGCGCGACGGACCTGCTGCGGTTCGCGATCCGTGCGGAGGAGGCCGGCTTCGACAGCGTCACCGTGAGCGACCACTTCCAGCCCTGGCGCCATCGCGGCGGCCAAGCGCCGAACGCATTCACCTGGCTCGGCGCAGCGGCGGCGCGCACGACGCGCGTGCAGCTCGGGACGAGCGTCGCGACCCCCACGTTCCGGTACCACCCGGCCCTGGTCGCCCAGATGGCATCAACCATCCGATCGCTCGCCGGCGGGCGCTTTTTCCTCGGGATCGGCACCGGTGAATCCATGAACGAGGTGCCGCTCGGGATCGAGTGGCCCGAGATCAAGGAGCGCTTCGCGCGGATGAAGGAAGCGGTCGAGCTCATGCGCAGGCTGTGGTCAGAAGACTTCGTGACCTTCAACGGCGACTTCTACAAGACGAAGAACGCGACGATCTACGAGCGCGCGCAGTCGGGCGCGGTCCCGCTCTACATCGCGGGGACCGGCGAGTCGGCGGCGCGCCTTGCTGGACGGCTCGCCGACGGCTTCATCTGCACGAGCGGCAAGGGCGAGGAGCTGTACACGACCAAGCTCATCCCCGCGGTACAGGAGGGCGCGACGAAGGCCGGCCGCCCGTCCGACGCGGTCGAGATGATGATCGAAGTGAAGGTCTCCTACGACACCGACAGGAAGCGCGCGCTCGACAACACGAAAGAGTGGGCGGCCCTCGCGCTCCCCGGAGACCAGAAGGTCGGCGTCGAAGACCCGCGCGAGATGGAGCGCCTTGCCTCCGCACTGACGACGGAGGAGGCCGCGTCACGCTGGATCGTGTCGACCGACCCGGGGGAGATCGTCGAGCGCGTCGGCAGCTACGCCGACATGGGGTTCGATCATCTGGTGATCCACGGGCCTGGCGCCGATCAAGAGCGATTCATCACGCTGTTCGCGAACGACGTGATGCCCGGCTTGCGCGTTCGCGCGCGGAAAGCAGCCGCGCCCGCGAGCTGACCTGGATGCCGCTACCCGGTCTCCGTCGACGGCACCATGACCCACGTGAGCCCGGCTGCCGCGAGCGCGAAGCCGACCGCGACGGTGAGGGCGAACGGCGTCGAGATCGCCAGCAGCGGCCCCGAGATCGCCGAGCCGACGGGGATGCCCGAGTAATTGAGGTGCATCGACACCGCGAAGGCCCGGCCGAACCACGCGGGGTCGGTCACCCGTTGCCGCAGCGAGAAGAGCGCCACGTCCATCACCGAGCTGCCCATCCCGACGAACGCGACGCCGAGCGCGAGCGCGGCCACCGTGTAGCCGAAGGCGATCGCCGCCATGCCCGCGCCGACCCCAAGGATCCCCACGACGAGCATCGGCCGCTCCCGCCCTGCGCTGCCCAAGCGGCCGGCAATGAGTCCCGAGACGACTCCGACGATACCCATGATCGACCACAGGATCCCGACGAGGGACGCGTCGGCGTGGACCCGCTCGAACACCGCGACCGGCAGGCCAACGATGAGGATGCCCTGCCCCAGGTTCACGACGGACATGCCGACGGCGAGCCCCCGAAGGCTGCGATGCCGCAGGACGTAGGCGACCCCGGCGCGGGCTTCTGCCAGAACGCTCCCCTGATCCGCCCGCCGGACCTGCGCGTCGCGAACGCCGGAGAGCGCGATGGCGCCGATGATGAACACGAGGGCGGTCGCGGCGATCGCCGCCTCGGCCGAATAGAACGCGACGATCGCCCCCGCGAGCGGCAGGCCGAGCACGGTGGTGAGCATGTAGAACATCGAATCCACGGCGTTCGCGCGATCCCAGAGGCGCTCAGGGATCACCATCGGAAAGAGCGAGCGCGACCCGCTCGTGCCGAGGGGATTCATGAGCGAGCTGAACACGACGAGCGCCAGGATCGCAGGCAGCGGCGCGTGCATGTTGGCAAGAACGACGATGCCGGTCAGGGCGACGGCCGACGCCACGTAGTCGGACACCATCAGGCGCACCCGGCCGAACCGGTCGAGCAATGCGCCGGCGAGCGGGCTCACGAGCACGCCGGGAGCGACGGCCAGGAACACGGCAAGGCCCGCCAGCGATGGCGATCCGTACCGCTGCAGCACGAACAGCACGAGGGCGAGCTGCCACATCGATGCACCCGCGCGCACGAGGACCGTGGCGATCGCGAGGCGCTGGAAGCCGGGAACGTGCAGGAGGTCGCGATAGCTGGCGCCGGTCGCGCTCGCCTCCACTACGCCCGGGCCGCGGCGCGCAGCTCGGCCGCGAGGTCGGCGGGCACGTCGGCCTCGACATCGATGCCGCCCTCCGAGTACTCCTCACGCCGCAGCGCTCCGCGCTCGCGAATGCGCTGGATCATCACGCCGCCGCGGTCATATGGCAGCGTGAGCCGGATCTTCGTCCAGCTCGCGCGCGCAGCCTCACCCAGCCGCGCCCGTAACGCCTCGAGACCTTCGTTCGTGCGCGCCGATACGAAGATCGCCCGCGGGAACTCCGCGCCGAGCGCCTCTCGCAGGGCATCGCCTTCGGCGCCGCGCATGAGGTCCGCTTTGTTCAGCACGAGCAGCTGCGTCCGCGTGCCGAGCTCGAGGGACTCGAGGGTGTCCTTCACCACGCGCATGCGCTCGTGGACGTTCGGATGGGAGACATCCGCGATGTGCACGAGGAGGTCCGCGTCGGCGAGCTCCTCCAGGGTCGCGCGGAACGCTGCCACGAGCGTGGGCGGCAGCTTGTTCACGAAGCCCACGGTGTCCGACAGGAGCAGGTTCACGCCGTCACCGACGGTCGCCCGGCGCGTCGTCGGGTCGAGCGTCGCGAACGGCTGATCCGCGACCAGGACATCGGCACCCGAGAGCGCATTCAGCAGGGTCGACTTGCCCGCGTTCGTGTACCCGACCAGCGCCGCGAGGAACAGACCCTCCTTGGCCCGCGACCGGCGCGAACGCTCGCGCTGCTCCGCCACCGTCGCGAGCCGCTCCTTGAGATCCTGGATCCGGCGCCGGATGACCTGACGGTCGCTCTCGAGCTTCGACTCCCCGGGGCCGCGGGTGTTGATGCCACCGCCAAGCCGCGACATCTCGCGGCCGACGCCAGCGAGCCGCGGCATCCGGTATTCCATCTGGGCCAGCTCGACCTGCAGCTGACCCTCACGCGAACGGGCGTGCCGCGCGAAGATGTCGAGGATCACCGCGGACCGATCGATCACCCGCGCATCGAGCAGTCCTTCGAGGTTCTTCTGCTGCTTCGGCGAGAGCTCATCGTCGAATACGACGAGGTCCGCACCCGTGCGCGCACGCTCGACGGCGAGCTCCTCGGCCTTGCCCTTCCCCACCCACGTGTTCGGGTCCGGGGTGCGGCGATGCTGCGTCGCGCGTCCGACGACCGTCGCGCCTGCGGCGAGCACGAGGGTGGCGAGCTCGTCGAGCGAGTCCTCGGCCTCGAGGGCGTTGCCCTGCTGCTCGAGCCCGACGAGGAACGCGCGCTCGGCAGGGACAGCGGTCTCGAAGGTCATGCGTCTCCCGTAAAGACGTATTCGGCGGGGCCGGCCAGCTCGTAGCGGTCGCCACGGGGCCGGACGACGAGTGTGCCACCCGGGAGCCGCACCCGGACCGTATCGCTCGTCACATCACCCCGCGCGATGGCCGCTGCCACGGCGGCGCACGACCCGGTGCCGCAGGCGAGCGTCTCCCCGACCCCTCGCTCGTGGACCCGGAGCTCGATATCGCCTGGCCCGCGCGCCACGAGGACGCCGACGTTGGCCGGCCCCTCCTTCAACGTCGAGGCCGCCGCGAGCCGCTCGAGATCCACGCGAGCGGGATCCTCCACGAAGACCATCACGTTCGGATTGCCGACCCCCACGCTTCGCGCTTCGTGCCCGTCGAGCTGCAGCGGCGCGCCGACGTTCGGTGCAGCCAGCTCGATCGCGATGCCCTCGTCGTCGCGCCACGCCCGCACGACGCCGCTCGCAGTGTCGAGCTCGAGCGCATCGCCACCGTGCCGATCGAGCAGGTAGCGCGCGACACAGCGCGATCCGTTGCCGCAGGCGTCGGCGATCGAGCCATCCGCGTTGTGGATGACGAGCGGCCACCGCCGGCCGCTCGGGGCGCCGATCACGAGGATGCCGTCCGCACCGATCCCGGTGCGGCGATCGCACAGCGCGCGCGTCCGCTCGGGGGTGATGGCCTCCGGGCCATCGACCACGATGAAATCGTTGCCGCACCCATGCATCTTCGTGAACTTCATGCCGCGACCGCGGCAACGAGCGCAAGCGGATCACTCGCCGTCGGATCGACCCAGCGGATCTCGGGATCCCGGCGGAACCAGGTCATCTGCCGGCGCGAATATGCACGGACGTCCTTGGCCGTGGCGGCGACCGCGGGCTCCAGCGTGATGTCGCCGCGCACGTAAGCGGCCCAATGCACGTACCCATGGCCGCTCATGCTCGGCAGCCGCGGGTCGATGCCCGCATCCATCAGTCGCCGGGTCTCGTCGAGTACTCCCTCATCCACCATCCGCGTCACGCGCGCACCAATGCGCTCGTCGAGCCACGCGCGCGGGGGGTCGAGGCCGATCCGCCGGCAGGCGATCGCATCCTGGCGCGCTGCCGGCACCCGGCCCACCAGGAGCGCCAGCTCCAGGTAGCGCACGAGGCGGCGCTCATTGCGCGGGTCCACGCGCTGCGCTGCGGCTCCGTCGATATGCGCGAGCTCGCCGTGGAGCACGGCGGCGCCCTCCGCAGCGACGCGCCGCTCGAGCGACGCGCGAAGGTCAGGGTCGGTCGGTGCGTCGTCGAGCAGCAGGCCATCGAGGAGCGCCCGCACGTACAGGCCGGTCCCACCGACCACATACGCGGTCTTGCCCCGGGTGGCGATGTCGGCCAGCGCGGCACGGCCGTCACGCTGATACCGCGCGACGTCGTACGGCTCGGATGGCTCGACGAGATCGATGCAGTGATGCGGCACCGTCGCCTGCTCGGCGGCGCTCGGCTTCGCGGTGCCGATGTCCATCCCGCGGTACACCTGGCGCGAGTCCGCCGACACGATCTCTCCGCCGTCACGGCCCGCCACGCGCAGCGCGAGGGCGCTCTTGCCGGAGGCGGTCGGGCCGACGATGGCGATGATGGTCATTGCGGTCCCTCGATCGCCGTCAGTGCGCGGCGAGCGTCGGCCAGGGTCGCTGGATCCGGATCGCGCTCCCCGTAGCGGAGATCCTCGAACGCGCGTACGAGCACGGTCGCCGCCGCGTTCGTCGGTGTGGCGGTCATGCTCCGGGCATGATGCTCGGCGGGCGTCTCCCCCATCGCCCTCCACGCGATCCCGCGCGCGTCACTCCGCGCGAGGTAGCGCCAGTAGAGGGCCCGGAGCGCCCCCGCAGGCGTGCCGTCGTCTCGCGGCGCGGCCGGCCGTCGCGTCCTGCGCGGCAGGAGGCCGGCCAGGAACGCACCGATCCCCTCCCCCATCGAGGACTCGCGGTCCAGCGTCGCGCCTTCGGGGAGCGCCTCACGGCGCTCGCGCGCCATTCGATCCACCAGGAGGATCGCGACGAGCAGCGCGACGAGGCCGATCGCGACCTCCACCGCGCCGAAGATGAACGGGCGGGTGGCCTCGATCTGCCGCAGGGCCTCCGCCTCTTCGAGCGCGCTGAGTGGGGCGCCGGGGGGACGGATGGCCGGGAACGCCGCGCCCTGCATGAGGGACCGGATGAAGGTGACGAAGAACTCGGCGACATACCCCATGGCGAGGAGGAAGCCGTAGAGCAGGTTGCCGATGATCGGTGCCGCCGTGTCGCCGGCCTGCCGGACGAGGTCGCCCGTGACGGGGGCCAGCGCGGCGCCCACCACCGAAAGGATCGCGAGGAGGATCGCGGTCCCCGACGCGGTGGTCCGACCCGTGTCGCCGTGCGCTTCACGCCCCGCGAGCGCCATCTCCTCCGCGGCGCGCGCGAGCGACAGGGCGACGCCGGTCGCGGCGGTCGCCGCCAGGGCCGCGATGACGAGCCCGGTGCGGTCCACGACGCCGGGCAACAGGGCGACGACGGCCATCGCGCCGACGGCCGCGAAGCCCGAGTTGCGCGCGTCCGCCCACCGCACGAGCGAGCGCGCGAGCGTGAGGTCACGCCACACGAACGCCTCGCCGACGATGCCGAACAGCACGATGCGCGTGAGGATCATCAGCCCATCCGCACCACGCGGCGCGTAGAAGACGCCGACGGCGGCCGCTCCGGCGATCGCGGCCACCGCGATGGCGGCGTTCTGGCGGTCCGCACGCGCATCGCGCAGGATGCTCGCGAGGACGATCCCAACTCCGGTCAGGGCGAGGACCACGGTCACGATCGGCATGGCCCGATCGCCGCTCGTCATCACGTGCGCGACGGTGACGACGCCGGCGAAGAGGACCGCTTCGATGACCGCTCGGGCGACCAGCAGTGCCGCGATGGTCACCTGCGTGTTACCCCGCCGCACGTCGCGCTCCGATCCGAAGCGTGTCGATGCTGATGTCCGCCGAGCGCAGTCGCGCCAGCACGGCTTCCTCCGGCGGGTTGACCGACACCGCGAGGACCCGGTGGTGCGCGTGCCGCAGCGCGAGGAGTGCCCCGGCCAGGTGGGGGCCGAGCACCGGCGTCACGCACACGAGCGTCGCGCCCCACGGCAGCCGTCCGCGCTCGCGGAGGAACACGGCTTCCGGCGAGTGCGACGCGTATGGCCCGAGCCGGGCAAGGATCTCGAGGCTCCGGGTGAGCGGTCGCGGTCCACGCCCAAGCGCGGAGCGCGGTCGCTCGTGGGTCACGTTGTCAATGCCATTCGTGACCAGACCGACCTGCCGTCCGGCGTCGGCCGCGAGCCGGATCAGCTCGGCCGTCGCCGAAATGACCACCTCAGCCGCTTCCGGGTCCGCCTGGATCCAGTACTGGTCGTACGTCGCGACGTTGAGCAGGAACACCGCGTCAAGGCTCGTCGCAGGCTCATAGACCTTGGTCTGCAGCGATCCGAGGCGAGCGGACGCTTTCCAATGGATCTCTTTGCGGGGATCCCCGCTCCGGTGC
>JBBQZK010000083.1:0-10150 GCA_038207785.1 Candidatus Limnocylindria bacterium
CCCGAAGAACTCGGGACCGTAGCGCTCGGCCGTGCTGGAGCCGCCCTTCTTGCCGATCCCCTTGTAGAACTCGGAGCCGTATTTCTCGCTCACGAGCTTGCCACCCATGCGGCCGGCTTCGGCAACGGTCATCCCGCCACCCGGCTTCTTCACTTGCGTTGCCATCGGCCTGCTCCTTTCGCGTTAGCGAGTAAGGAGGGGGCAGGTGTCGTGCCCAAACACACCTGTAACGGTTCGCGTCCAACACATCTTGGTAACGATGTCGTAACCAGAACTGGTCGCGCCTAACGCAGTGGCTGCACCTCGAGGTCGAGTGGCTCCTCGCGCACGAAGAGGAACACGATCGACGCCGAGAGCGCCGCCGCGACGAAGCAGAAGATCCCGAGCAGCCAAAAGCCCGGACCATCCACGAGCAGCCCTCCGACGGTCGCGCCGACGACGATCGCGACGCCCGCGACCGACGCGGAGAGGGCGAGCATCGTGCCACGCGCTTCGGGGACCTGCTCCGTCATCAAGGTGTTGTTCGTGGCGAAACGCGCGCCGATCACGCAGGACAGCAGGAGGTTCAGCGCGGCCGCCGCTACCAGGGGCAGCGGCAGGTTGGTGAGCAGGACGAGCAGGACCGCCGAGATGAGGATGCTCCCGGCAACGATGGGTCGGTGTCCGGTCCGATCACCGAGCCGTCCGCCGATCTGACTTCCCACGAGCACGCCCAGTCCCTGGGTGAGCGCGACCGTGGACGCGACACCCTGGCTCAGGGCGAAGGTGTGCTGGAAATACACGACGAGATAGGTCGCCCAGGTGAACCAGAACAATGCGCCGAGGAAGCTCGAGCCGATCGCCGCGACCGCGGACCGGTCGCGAAGGATGAGCGCGTAGAGGGCCCGCACCTTCAGCTCGCGGTTCGTGCCCGGCGCGCCCGGCATCCGCGCGAGCAGAACGATGGATGCGAGGATCGCGAGCGTGCCGACGATCGCCACCGAGATCCGCCAGCTGGTCGCCTCGGCCACGATGCCGGCGATCGGCACGCCGACCACGCTGGCCATTGTGTTCATGCCGATGACCGTCGCGATCGCTTTGCCGCGCTCGCGGAACGGGAACGAGTCGGCGATCGTCGCATTCGCGTTCGGGAAGATGACCGCCGCCCCCACGCCCGAGGCGATCCGCGCCGCGACGATGAGCGCGAAGCTGGGCGCTGCGGACGCGAGCAACGTGAACACCCCCATCACGAACGGTCCGACGACGAGGAACGGCTTGCGGCCGATGCGATCGGAGTACGGGCCGGCGAGCAGCGCGACTGCGATCCCGGGCGCGCCGTACGCCGCGACGACGAGGCCCGCGGTCCCGGTCGTGATCCCGAATTCCTGGGCCACTTGCACGAGGACCGGGCTCATGACGAGGCCGTTGTACACCGCCGCGAACGACAGAAAGCCGATGACGAAGAGCAGCGTGCGACGCGCGGCCGGGGTCACTCCAGGCTGAGGCCCGCGAACGCGTGGAGGAAGCGACCGAACGCGCGGATGTGGTCGATGTAGTCGACGACCGCGATGTTCTCGTTCGGCGCGTGATTGGCCGAGCCGGCGTTCCCCGAGCCGAAGCCGACCGCGGGGATGCCGAGCTGGTCGCAGACCTGGGCCATCGGACCCGACCCGGCCATGAGCGGGTAGACCACCGGATCGACGCCGTATGCGGCGCGGCTCGCCGCCACGGCTGCCTTGGCCACGTCGGTGTCGGGCGGCCAGCGCGACGGACGCTCGCCGTGATGCGGCGTGATCTCGATGTCCGTGAACCCACGTGCGTCGAGGTGCTTCCGCAGCAGCTCCCGCACGAGCTCGGGAGTCAGGTCCGGCACCAGCCGGAAGTCGACCTTCGCGCTCGCGACGGCGGGCAGGACCGTCTTCGAGCCCTCGCCCTGATACCCCGAGATCAGGCCGCAGATCGTGCAGGTCGGCTCGAGGAAATAGCGCTGCTTCAGCGCGGTGCCGGTGAGGCCGCCGACGAACCCATCGATGCCGTGGATCCGCTTCCATCCGGCCTCGTCGAAGGGAAGCCGCTCGAGCACCGCCAGGTCGGCCGCCGTCGGCGTGCGGACGTGGTCCAGCAGCCCGTCGACGGTGATCAGGTCACGCTCGTTCTTCAGCGAAGCGAGGGCCCAGGTGAGGCGCCAGGCCGCGTTCGGCACGATGCCTCCGACCGATGAGTGCGCGTCGAGCTTCGTGGCGCGCACCCAAAGGTCGACGTAGCAGATGCCCTTGAGGCCGAGGCTCACGGTCGGCCGGCCGGCCGCGTCCTTGTATCCCGCCTCCCAGATGCATCCATCGGCCGTCAGGCGGTCCGCATGCGTCCGCACGAATTCGCCCAGGTGCTCCGAGCCGATCTCCTCCTCGCCCTCGAACAGCACGCGGACCGTCAGCGGGAGCGGGCCGACCGCCGCCCGGTATGCCTCGATCGCCTGGAGCCGAGCCATGAGATTGCCTTTGTTGTCGGAGGTGCCACGGCCGAACAGGAATCCCTCGCGGATGGCCGGCTCGAACGGTGGTGACGACCACAGGTCGAGCGGGTCCGGAGGCTGGACGTCGTAGTGGTCGTAGATGAGAAGCGTTCGCGGTCCGGTCCCCTGGACACCGATGATCGTCGGCGGGCCGCCCCCGACGCGCTCGGCCGTGGCCGTGAAGCCGGCGCCTGTCGTGCACTCGAGCACGGCCGCGGCGGTCTCGTCGATGGCCATGTTCTGCGCTGAGACGGTCGGAAGACGGATGAGCGCGGAGAGCTCCTCGAGGTATTGCCGCTGGCGCGCGCGCACATGCGCATCGAAGGCGGCGAAGGGATCCGGCACGGCCGGACCATATCGCTAATTCGGAATGGTCACCAGGCGCGTCCTGCTCTTGCCGAGCTCGCATCGCGGCGAGTACGGCGTGATCTCGATCCACCGTTGCTGGCAGAGGTAATGGACGATCCCGTCCGCGTCCTCGAGCGTCTCGCGCTTGTAGACCTTGGCGCTCGGGATCATGAAGACGCAGTCGCCGCAGTTCTCGGGGAGCGCGGGCCGAGGCGTGCCGGCGCGACGGAGCGCGACAAGCGCAAGGAACAGCGCCGTGGCCGCGAAGATGGCCAGGATGGCAGCAATGATCACGATGCCCATATCCGTCCGGCCCTTTCGTCCGTATCCACCGTATCAGGAGGTCCATCGTGAGGAAGACGCAGGTCGGCCTGCTCTCGGTCGCGGTCCTGCTCGCGGCCTGCGGTGGCGCGGGATCCGGCGGTGCCGCGGGGCCCGAGACCACGACCCCGCCCGCCGCGGCCCCGGTCGTGGCCGGGACCGACGCACCAAAGGAGTACAAGCCCGGGAAGACCGCGGACCCTAACGCCTCACCGGAGGACTATTACGGCTACTAGGCGCGCGCCACCTCGGCGCCACGCTCGAGCTTGGCCGGACGCTTCGCGTTCGTGAAGTCGAGGGCGATCAGTGCGCCGGTGAGGATGACGATGCCGGCCACCTGCCAGGCGGAGATCGTCTGGGGCGGTGTCACCAAGAACACGTTCACGAGGATCCCGGTGATCGGGAACGCCAGCTCGGCGAGCGTCGCGAGCGACGCCGGCGTGCTCGCGAGCCCGCGGTAGTACAGGAGCATCGGGAACAGGCCCGGGACGAGCGCGATCGCGAGATAGAGCGGCACATCGCCGAGGCGATAGTTCCCGAAGGCCCCGGGCCCTCCTAGGATGAGCAGGACGAGGATGAGTGCGGGAAGCGCCGTCGCGAAGCGCAGCGCGGTCAGCGTGGTGAAGCGCACGGAGGCGAGGGCGTAGCGTCCGAAGACGGTGGCGCCGCCCCACAGCGCGGCGGCGGCGATCGCGAACAGTCCCGCGCTGACGTGGAAATCCTCCCAGGCGGCGCGGGGATCGAGCGGGTCCGGGATCACGATGCAGTACGCGCCCACGATGGCGACGGGCACCCAGAGCCACGCGCGCCGGGAGATCCGCTCCCCGAGCCAGAAGTTGGCGAGCAGGATCGCGATGAGCGGCTGGGTCTTCTGCAGGAGCAAGGTCTCGATGAAGTGGCCGTACCCGAACGAGATCGTGAAAAGGATCGTCGCGAGCGCCGACGCCCCGACGCCGATCGCGACGATCGCGCGCCATTGCGCGGCGTTCAGCGCGCGGATCTCGGGCCAGGCCGCCCACAGGATCGGCAGGCAGGCGAGCACGAGGACGATGTGCTCCATCGTTACGAGCTGGGTCGCTTGCAGTACGGGGTCCCCCTGCAGATGCTGAAGCAGCGGCGCGCGGAACAACGCGTCCGTCCCCCACAGCATGGCCGCGAGCGCGACGAGCAATACGGCGAGGCGGTCGATCACCCGTCAAGGATGGCACGGATTGTGGTTACATGACCACGTGTCACTGATCGGGTCCGAGCGCACCGAGGCCAGGCTGCTGGCCGAGATCGAGCCTGCGGTCGCGAAGCTGGTCGACCGTCACCTCTCCGTCGCCAAGGAATGGTTCCCCCACGACTTCATCCCGTACAGCCAGGGCCGTGATTTCGACAAGGAGCCGTGGACGCCGGATCAGCCGCGTCTCACCGGCATCGCGCAGACGGCGTTCGAGGTCAATCTGCTCACCGAGGACAACCTGCCCT
This sequence comes from Candidatus Limnocylindria bacterium, assembly GCA_038207785.1. Taxonomy (GTDB): domain Bacteria; phylum Chloroflexota; class Limnocylindria; order P2-11E; family P2-11E; genus UBA4735. The sequence goes on from JBBQZK010000083.1 coordinate 4,631, forward strand.
CGTACCACTACCTCATCCGGAGCATCTTCGAGAAGGGCGACGGAGCTTGGAAGTTCTGGATCCATCGCTGGACGGCCGAGGAGGGCAGGCACGCGATCGTCATCCGCGACTACCTTGTGGTCACGCGCAACATCGACCCGGTCATGCTCGAACGCGGGCGCATGCAGAACATGCAGCTCGGCTACGGCCGGCCGATGACGATGCTCCGAGGCCTCGCGTATACGTCGTTCCAAGAGCTTGCGACCCGGGTGTCGCATCAGAACACCGGCAAGTTCTCGGCGGATCCGGTGGCCGACCGGATCATGAGCCGGGTCGCGCAGGACGAGAACCTCCACATGGTCTTCTACCGAGACGCGCTCTCGGCGGCATTCGAGGTCGACGCCTCTGCCGTGACGAAAGCGATCGCCGAAGAGGTCCTCACGTTCGAGATGCCGGGCGCCGGCATCACCGGGTTCGTCCGCAAGGCCGCCAAGATGGCGGACGCCGGGATCTACGACCTGCGGATCCATCACGACGACATCCTCTGGCCGCTCCTCCGTCATTGGCGCGTGTTCGAGCGGACGGACCTGGACCCCGAGGCGGAGCACGCGCGGGACAACCTCGCGCGATTCCTCGGAAAGCTCGATGCGAGCGCGAAGAAGTTCGAGGAACGGCGCGCCGCAAAGCAGGAGCGCGCGCTACCGCGCTAGTGTGCCCGGCGATACATCTCCGTGGTCATGGGACGACTACCCGAGCGGATGCGCAGCGCGTAGCCGTGGCGACGACACGGAATTGGGCGATCGTGCTGATGGCGGTCTGGCTGCTCATGGCGGTCGCGATGGATGTCGCGCTCGCCAACACGGCTCCGCCAACGCCGACGCTACAACTCGGCCAGCTGCCCGACGCGTTCGTATTTGATCTGCGGGCCGTGCGAGATTCGGACTCGCGGCCTGCTACTTAGAAGGTAGCTGCTCTATCCAAACTGAGCTAACGGCCCGCGCCAATTATCAGGCACAACGTGGTATTCGCCAGGCGATTCGAAGAGTTGCCCTCGGAACTTCTGATCGTAGAAACCTCGTTCCCGGGCGGTCTTGATCCGGTGGCAATTAGCGCACAGCACCTGGCATCGCGCGATCTCTGTCACGATGGTCGACCACGGGAACCCAGCCGACACCATGTAGGTGACGTTCCACCGCTTGTCGCGCAGGTGGTCGAAATCCAGCACGACTAGGTTCGTCTCCCCGCAGTCGACGCACGGGTGGTCGATCAGATACGCGAGCACTCGCAGGCGGTTCGCTTCTTTGGTCGCCGCTCGCTGGATCCGCACGTGCTCGATGTGGTCGGCCCGATGCCGGAGGTACCAAGCCGCCTTGTAGAGACGCTCACAGTCGCGGCACCACGGCTGAAGGGATCCTCGCTCGCGATTCTTGACGCCGAATTGCTCGGTGGGCTTTGTCGTGCGACACCTGCCGCAGTATTTATCCATCTCTCGTCTATACCAAAGTCGGCGAGTCGCGAGAAGCCCCTAACTAGGACGTCTTCGTAGTCAGGAACCGCGCGTAGTCCGCCGGCTCGACGTCGTCGTCGTTCAGCTCAGGGAAGAGTCGCACGCCCGCCGCGGTGAAGGCCGTCGCGACGAATTCGCCGCACGAGTACGCGCCGAACGTGTGGTAGTGCAGCCGGATCCGCGTCACGAGCCGGTCGATGAGGATGACGAGGAAATCGAGCCGATCGAACTTCGAGCCGATCTTGGCCCGGGCCTAGTCAAGCGCGAGCTGGCCCTTTCCATCGGGCGCGGGGATGACCTGAAAAATGTGGCCGCCTTCTGCGCTGCGGAGGTCCCGTCGGACGTCGCCGCGTTGGCGGGCTTCGACGGTCGTCGTGCCGCCCTCGAAGATCGCGACGTGGTAGTAGCTCGACCGCGTGACGAAGCTGATGATCGCGCCGAGGCCGCCGTTCGGCTGCGAGAACAGCAGGATGTCGCCGGGCGACGCGCTCGCAAGCTGCGCCATCGATGCCGCGTCCGCAGCCTCCATCGCTACCGCCCGGCGGTGTGGATCGCGGTGCCGGCGGAAACGAGCGCGGCCTCGCGGAACGTCTCCGCGAGCGTCGGGTGGGCGTGGATGGTGGCGATCACGTCCTCGGCTGTCGCCTCGAGCCGGATCGCGAGCGTCGCCTCGGCGATCAGCTCGCTCGCGTTCGGTCCGACCACGTGCACCCCAACGATCCGGCCGTGGGGACCGGCGGTGACGAGCTTCATGAGCCCCTCGCTCTCGCCGAGAGCGAGAGCCCGTCCCGACGCCTTGAACGAGAAGCGCGATGACGTGGCGTCCGGGTACCTCTCCTTCGCCTGGGCTTCGGTGAGCCCGACCGTCGCGACCTCCGGGTGCGTGTAGACGACATTCGGGACCGCGTCGTAGTCCATCTTCGCGTCCTCGCCGAGGATGACGTCGACCGCGACCTCCCCCTGCGTCGAGGCGACGTGCGCGAGCTTCGGAGCGCGTGGGTCGCCGATGCAGTCGCCGATCGCCCAGACCCCGTTCACGTTCGTACGCATCCGGTCGTCCACCACGATCCCGAGCCGCTCGGTCTTGAGGCCGGCATTCTCGACACCGGTGTAATTGGCGACCCGCCCCGCACCGAGGAGTACCGCATCTCCCTCCAGCGACTCCGACTTCCCGTCGACCTCGTACGTCACCGTGACGGTCTTGCCCTTGCGCGCCGCCTCGGTGACCTTCGCGTTGGCCTTCACCTGGACACCCTTCGCCGTGAGCGACCGCACGAGGATCCGGACGAGCTCCGGATCGGCGTAGCTGAGGGCCTGCGGCATCATCTCGAGCACGGTCACCGTGGACCCGACCTCCGCGAAGAACGTGCCGAGCTCGAGACCGATCGCTCCGGCGCCTATGACGATGAGCCGTTTTGGCACGTCTTGCAGGGCAAGCGCCGCGACATTGTCAAGCGGCTTCGCCTCGGCGAGTCCCTTGATCGGCGGCATGCCGACCTTCGACCCGGTCGCGACGATGACGGCATTCGCCTTGACCGAACGCTCGCCGTCGGCGGCCTTGACCTTGAGCTCACCCGGCGACACAAGCGTCCCGCTCGCGGTGAACAGGTCGACCTTGCGAGCTTTCAGGAGCTGTTCGATGCCGCCGACCAGCTGCTTCACGACCGCGTCCTTGCGAGTCACGGCCTTCGGAAGCGAGAACGACGCGCCCTGGACCATGATCCCGTGCTCCTCGCCGTGCGTGGCGAGCCAGTAGCCGTGACTCGAGTCGAGGAGCGCCTTTGACGGGATGCAGCCGACGGTGACGCAGATACCACCGACCCGGTCCCGCTCGACGAGCGCGACCCGCGCGCCCTTCGCAGCGGCGTACAGCGCGGCGACGTAGCCGCCCGGGCCACCGCCAAGGATGGCGATGTCGTATCGCTGCTCGCTCACTCGAATAGCCTAGCCGCGCCCGAAGCGTCTCGTTCGAGTGGATGGGCCCGATAGCCGCGACGAAGCATGAACCAGAGGTAGAGCGGGATGAACGGGAAGCCGATGCGTTCGTACTGCTCGACATGCCGCCGCTCGTGCCGCCAGAGGGCTTCGCTCGGCTCGCGCGAGGCGATGATCACGTGGCCGAACGTGATGGCGGCGAAGCCGCGCATCGTGATCAGCACGTGAGCGAGCCCGCGATCGGTCACGTAGAGGAAGCAGCCGTCGCGCACGCGCGGCCGCGCGAATGACAGCAGGCCCACGAAGTGGCCGAGCGGATCGGCATGGTGACCGGCCAACACCCGCGCAAGATCAGTTGACGACGGCGTCTACCACCTTGTCGATGGCGGTCATGAGCGCAGCCTCGGTGAGCACGGTCGGGTCGTATCGCACGACGAGGATGTGGTCGAGCATCTCAGCCGATACGTGCAGCACGCCCGGGATCCGCGACGTCCCGAGGGCGACTGCGCCCGCGCAGCTATGGCAGGTGAGCTCGATGATGTCGATGCGCAGCTCGGTGCCCTGCGGAACGATGGCCGCAGCCACCGTGGCCGGACGGGGCGTCGTCTTGGTCCCCGGCGCCGCGAGGTTCCCATGCGGCGCGCACGCGGGGCCAAGAAGAAAAGCCGCACCCAGAACAACCGCACACAGAAAGGCCGCCTTCATCAGGCGGCCATTCTGCGCTATCGCGTTGGAGTGTTCGGGACTAGACCTTGTTGGAGTTGATCTTGGCGTCGCCGATCTTCTCCTGGGTCTCGCCCTTGGCCTGGTCCCACTTGCCGCTCACTTCGGTCGACTTGTCGCCGCCGAGCTTGCCGGCCTCTTCCTTGACTTTGCCCTTGATCTCGTTGCCTTCGCCCTTGATCTTGTCCTGCATGAGATGCCTCCTTTGTATGCGCCCTGAAGCAGGGCGCTCACGGTGAGGAGTCGCAAGACCCGTGCCTCGGCCCGGCGGCCGTGTAGAAAGGGTCCCCGCCGCGTAACGGCGGCGTGTCAGCGCAACGACGAAAGCACGCGCTCCTGCCGCTCGAGCACATGGGCCGAGATCTCGCGAAGCCAGTGCGCCAGGTCGGCGCTGAGCTCGAGCGCTTCCGTTTGGATCGCCGCCCGCTCCGCGTCCTTGGATGCGGGCCATCGAGCGAGCAGCGCATCGGTCTTCGATTCGTAGTCCGTGACCTTGACGCCGAACACCTTCAACAGCTTGCGCGTGGGATCCATGGGTCCCCGGTCGCCGCGCTCCTTCTGATCGTCCATGAGCCACCTCCTCGTCTTCCGGAAGTGTGCCGTAGTTGACGCTTGCGTCCGGAGCGCATCGGTCGGATGCTGCCGCCATGGATACGACGATGACCAACGCGGACGCGATCACCGCGACTTTGGCGAAGGGGTATCGGGCACGCGAGTTCGCGGACAGCGACCGCGAGCCCTGGACCGACGAGCGGAACGCGCAGGTCCACGAGCTCCAGCGCGGCACAGCCGATGAGTGGCGCGAATGGGAGAAGATCGACCCCCCAAAGAACCTGCTCCGCGTGTCCGTTGACGGACCCGATGGGACGCTCGCGGCCGGAGGCGATCTCGGTCCGGGGACCTTCCCGCGTCCGGATGGCACGCTGTTCGGCGGCGTCAACGTCATGCGCGCGCACCGCCACAAGGGACTGGGGTCGGCGCTGCTCGAGGCCGTGGGGGCCGAGGCCCGCACGGCGAAGGCCCCCCGCATTCTCGCCGGCACCAGCGTCGCGTTCGAGGGCGCGCTCGAGTGGGCCACCAAGCGCGGATTCAAGGAGATCGGCCGCCGCATCGAGTCGTATATCGACGTCCCGTCCTTCGACGGCAAGCCGCTCGAGGACGTGCTGAAGCGCGTCGAGGCCTCGGGCATCCGGCTCGTCCCGATGTCAGAGCTGCTCCGCGGCCGCGACGCGGCTGCCACGGACGCGTTCTGGCACGACCTCTGGGAGGCCGAAGCGCCGATGTGGGAGGACGTCCCGTGGGCTTCACCCACCCCGCACTGGCCGTTCGAGAAATTCAAGGCGCTGGCCGTCGACAGCGGGAAGATGGTGAACGAC
>JBBQZK010000084.1:0-10122 GCA_038207785.1 Candidatus Limnocylindria bacterium
CGCGGTGCTCGGATCGGGTCCGATCTGCTCGATGAACTTCACGTGCCGCCAGTTGGTGGCGGAGAGATGGCCGGTGTTGTCGTAGCTGTCGCCGGTGAAGGCCCGGTGCTCGCGGACGGCGGCTTCGTCCTCCATCGGGAGTGGCACGCCGGGGGCCATCTCGTTCCACTGCTTGCACGCGACCTGGCAGGCCTTACATCCGGTGCAGATCGACGTGTCGACGAACATGCCCTTGAGATCGCTCATGCCCGGGCCCGTCCCTTCTCGATGCGGCAGGTGAAGGCCTTGCCTTCGTGGATCGTGACGTTCGGGTCCGCGACGAACGCCGTGACGGTATTCGCGATGTCCCCCGTGGCGATGCCCTGATAGCCCCAATGCCACGGCATGCCGACCTGGTGGACGGTCTCGCCGTTGACCGTGAGCGGACGGAGTCGCTTCGTGACGAGCGCCTTGGCCTCGGTCGTGCCGCGCTCGGTGATCACGCGGAGGTACTCGCCGTTCGCGATGCCCTTCTCCTTGGCGAGCTCGGGCGAGATCTCGACGAACAGCTCGGGCATGAGCTCGGCGAGCCAGGGCAGCCAACGGGTCATCGTGCCCGAGAGGTGGTGCTCCGTGAGGCGGTACGTCGTGATGACCGTGGGGAACTGCGCGCCGGCGAACTCGTTGTACTTGTTGTTCGGCACGTCGTAGACCTTCGCGAGCGGGTTGCGATCCTGCTTGTAGAGCAGGTTCTTCACCGGAGATTCCCACGGCTCGTAGTGCGTCGGTATCGGCCCGTCGGAGAGGCCCTCGGACGCGAAGAGCCAGCCCTTGCCATCCTTCTTCAGCAGGAACGGGTCGGAGCCCGAGTGGAACGCGACGCCGATGCCGTTCGGGTTCGCCGGCGTAGCCGGGTCCTTCGTCAGGGTGAAGTCGATGCCCTCGCCGGCGTCGTTCTTCCACGTCTTGGCCGCGGCATCCCAGTACGTGTACTTCTTCTTCTCTGACCACGGGTTGCCTGCCGGATCGGCCGAGGCGCGGTTGTACAGCTGGTGCCGGTTGGCCGGCCAGGCCCAGCCCCAGTTCGGGCTCACCCAGCCGTCGTTCTTGCCCGGGTTCATCTCGCCCCGGTTCACGAGCTGCCCGTTCACGAGCTGCAGCTGCCCGGTGTAGATCCAGGCACCGCAGGCCGTCGAACCGTCGGCGAGCAGGTTCGCGAAGCTGTTGAGCGGCTGCTTCGTCTTGTAGTCGTAGCCGTTGATCTCCTTGAAGATCTTGAACGCCGACGGCTCGTCCTTGTGGATCCATTCCGACACCTCGGCAGGATCCGGCGCGTAATCGAGCGTCATGTTCTTGATCGCGTCGACGTTCTTCGCTCCCGTGCGGCCCCCGGCGTACAGCTTCTTGAGGCGCTGCCCGAGGTCGTACCAGAAGAAGAGATCGCTGCGGGCGTCCCCCGGCGGATCGGCAGTCTTGTGGTGGTACTGGATCGTCCGCTGGGTCTGGGTCATCGACCCGTCCTTCTCGGCGATGTGCGCCGCCGGAATGAAGAAGACCTCTGTCTGAACGTCCTTCGCGTCCGCCTCCGTGTGCTTCCAGAATACCGACGACTCGGTCTCGTACATGTCGAGCACGACGAGCCACTTCAGCTTGGACATCGCGGCGCGCTGGAACCCGGCATTGAGGCTCGTCGCCGGGTTCTGCCCGGTCAGGATCATCCCCTGGATCTTGCCCTGGCTCATCTCGACCATCACCGGCAGGTGGCTGTGGTCGCCGGTGATCTTCGGCAGCGTGTCGTAGAAGTAGTCGTTGTCCGCCGTCGCCGCGTCGCCGAACCACGCCTTGAGCTGGCTGATGACGTACGCCGGCGTGTTCGACCAGAACGACGTCGGCTGCGTCTCGGTGAGGATGTAGTTGAGCAGGGTGTCGTGGGTCTTCGAGGCGTCCGGCGTGTTCAGGTAGCCGGGGTGGATGTTGTACAGGCTCGCGATGTCGGTGCAGCCCTGGATGGAGCTGTGGCCGCGGAGGGCCATGATCCCGCCGCCCGGCCGGCCGATGTTCCCGAGGAGGAGCTGCACCAGGCCGGCGGTGCGGATGAGCTGGACACCGGTCGTGTGCTGCGTCCAGCCGACCGCGTACACGAAGGCACTCGTCTTGTCGCGCCCGGAGTTCGCGATGAGCGTGTCGGCGACCTTGATGAAGAGCTCCTTGGGGGTACCGCAGATCTTCTCCACCATCTCCGGCGTGTACCGCGCGTAGTGGCGCTTCAGGATCTGGAACACCGTGTTCGGGTCGTTCAGGGTCTTGTCCTGCAGCGGTGGCCCCGGCAGTCGGTTCGCGATGAGCGCCGCGAAGTTCACGCCCTTCACCGTGCCGGCGACGGGGGCCGCGAGGTTGGGCGTCTCCTGGCCTTCCTTCTGCTGGCCCGTCCCGCCAGCCGGCGGCTCGGCGACCCGCTCAGGCGCCTTGCTGGTCTGGTACTGCCACGTCGCGCGGTCGTACGCGCGGGTCTGCGGGTTGTAGCCGGAGAAGAAGCCGTCGTTCTCTTCGGTGTCCTTGAAGCCCGCATTGATGAGCGTGGCGGCGTTGGTGAACGCGACCATGTAGTCGTTGAAGTACTTCTTGTTGGTCAGGATGTAATTCACCAGGCCGCCCAGGAACGCGATGTCCGTGCCCGACCGGATCGGGACGTACTGGTCGCACATCGCGCTCGTGCGCGTGAACCGTGGGTCGACGTGGATGAGCGTCGCGCCCTTCGCCTTCGCTTTCATCGGCCACTTGAAGCCGCAGGGGTGGCACTCGGCCATGTTCGACCCCATGAACACGATGGCGTCGGAATGCTGCAGGTCCATCTGGAAGGTGGTGCTGCCGCCGCGACCGAACGAGACCCCCAGACCGGGGACCGTGGCGGAGTGTCATATCCGGGCTTGGTTCTCGATCCGCACGACACCCATCATCCGCATCACCTTGCAGATCAGGTAGTTCTCCTCGTTGTCGTTCGTCGCGCCGCCGAGAGCGAAGATGCCGGTCGCCTGGTTGATGCGCTTGCCGTTCGCATCCTTTTCGACGAACGTCGCGTCGCGGGTGTCCGCCACCAGCGTCGTGATGCGGTCCATTGCCTGCTCTCGCGTCATGCGCTCGGAGTCCCAATCGGCCGCGCCCGGCTTCCGGTGCTTCACGACCGTCGTCCGGAGCGGGTTCACCGCCAGCTGGAACGCGGCCGCGCCCTTCGGGCACAGGCTCCCGGTGTTGATGGGGCTGTCCGGGTTGCCCTCGATGTTGATGATGCTGGTGCGGCCGTTCTCGGTCTTGGCGTTCACCACGGTGCCGCACCCGACGGCGCAGTACGGGCAGATGCTCGCGGTCTGCTTGGTCCCCTCGAGCTTGCGGCGCGCGGCGCGCTGGCCGGCGAACGCGAGATCGAAGCCGAGCCCGCCGAGCTCGGCCGCGGCGATGCCGGCCGTGCCGATGCCGGTGAGCTTCAGGAACTGACGCCTCGAGGTCATCGTGTCTAGCGCCATCGCAGCCTCCCCGGATCTGTCGCTCGGAGCCGTTGGCCGGAAGAATAGCCCCGGTCTACGCCGGCGTCGCGCCGAGCTCGTGGATGAGCCGCAGCAGCCGCTCACGCACGTTGAGGTCGGGATCGTCCAGGACCCGCTCGAAGAGCGCCGCGATGACCCGGCCGACCGCCGGCCCGGGCCCGATACCGAGCTCGCGCATGACGTCCGTGCCGTCGACCGCCAGGTCGTGCGGTGAGAAGGCGCTGCTGCGCTCGATCTCGGCCTGGACGCGGGCCCAGAGGTCATCGAGCGCGTACATCCGCGGCGCACGGATCCCGCTCCCGATGTTGTCGGCGCGTCGCAGGGCGAAAAGCTCGGGGATCACGTCGAGGCCGACCTTCCGGATGAAGCGGCGGACCGCGGAGCCGGTCCAGTCCGACTGGTACCAGAACATGTGGTGGCGGATCAGGTGCGTAACGGCGGCGACCGTGTCCTTTGGATACTTCCAGCGCCGGAGGACCCGCCGGGCGATCGCTTCTCCGACGAACTCGTGCTGGTGGAAGTGGCCGTCGGCCATGGTCTCCGCCTTTCCCACGTCGTGGAACAGTCCCGCGAGGCGCAGCACGAGGTCAGCCGGTGTCGCGTCGACGGTGATGAGCGAATGCTCGAACACGTCCTGGGCGACCGCCTTGTCCTGAGGGATGGACCTGCAAAGCTCGAGCTCCGGGCACAGGACCGCGAGGAGGCCAAGCTCCGAGAGGAGTCGGATGCCTGTGGCTGGCCGCTCCGTGAGGAGGATCTTGTTCAGCTCCTGCTGGATCCGCTCCCCCGACAGCGCCGTCGCGAGGGACGCGTGGACGGCGATGGCATCGGCGGTCGCCGGCTCGATGCGCATCCGGAGCACCGCGGCGAAGCGCACCGCGCGCAGCATCCGGAGCGCGTCCTCGGCGAAGCGCTCGCCGGGCTCGCCGACGGCGCGCACCGTCCGGGCTTCGAGGTCCGTGCGACCGTCGAATGGGTCGACCAGCTCGCCACCGCCCGCCGTCGGCCGCCAGGCCATCGCGTTCATCGTGAAGTCGCGCCGGGCGAGATCCTCGTGCAGCGATTCGGTGAAGGCCACCTCCTCCGGGCGGCGGTGATCCGCGTAGTCCGCCTCGACGCGGTACGTGGTGACCTCGATCTCGTGCGCGCCACTCGAGACGACCACGGTGCCGAACCGGTTCGTGTAGAGCGACCGCCTGAACAGCTTCTGGATCGCGTCGGGCTTCGCGCTCGTCGCCACGTCCCAATCCTGGGGATCGACACCGCGCAGGGCGTCGCGGACGCAGCCGCCCACGACGAACGCCTCGAAGCCGTTCGCGATCAGGGTGTCGACGACGCGCTCGACGTCCTTCGGGACCGCGAGCGCGAGCGATGCGGTCACGCGATGGAGTCTAGGAAGCGCGATGCTAGATGCCGAGGTACGCGCGCTGGACGTCGGGCGAATCGAGGAGCTCCTTGCCGGACCCGGTCTTCACGATGGAACCGGTCTCGAGCACGTACGCGCGGTGCGCGACCTCGAGGGCCTTGTGGGCGTTCTGCTCGACGAGGAGGATCGGGATGCCCTGGGCATTGATCTCGCGGACGATCTGGAAGATGGTCTCGACGAGGATCGGGGCCAGGCCGAGCGACGGCTCGTCGAGCATCAGGAGCTTCGGCTTGGACATGAGGGCGCGCCCGATCGCGAGCATCTGCTGCTCGCCGCCGGAGAGCGTGCCGGCGAGCTGCGTGGTGCGCTCCTTCAGGCGCGGGAAGAGCTCATACACCCGGTCCATGTCCTTTTGGATGGCGTCGCGGTCCTTGCGCAGGAACGCGCCCATCCGCAGGTTGTCGATGACCTGCATGCGCGGGAAGAGGCGCCGGCCCTCGGGTGACTGGCAGATGCCGAGGCCCACGATCTGGTGCGCGGGCATCCGGCTGATGTCGGTCCCGCCGAAGCGGATGGAGCCGCTCGGCGGATGCATGAGGCCCGAGATGGTGCGCAGGGTCGTCGTCTTGCCCGCGCCGTTACTACCGATGAGCGCGACGACCTCGCCCTGATCGACGGAGATCGTGACGCCGCGCAGCGCGCGGATCCGTCCGTACAGGGCGTCGACGCCATCCAGCTCCAGGAGCGCCATCAGGCGCTCTTGCCCAGGTACGCCTCAATGACCCGCTGGTCCTTGCGGATGGTCTCCGGCGGGCCGAGGGCGATGAGCTCGCCGTGATCGAGCACCGCGATCTTCCGCGAGATGCCCATAACGACCTTCATGTCGTGCTCGATGAGGAACACGGTGATGCCTTCGGCCAGGATCTTGTCAACGAGCCGCATGAGCTCGACCTTCTCCTGCGGCGTGAAGCCCGCGGCGGGCTCATCCAGGAGCAGCAGGTGCGGGCGGGTCGCGAGCGCCCGGGCGATCTCCAGACGGCGCTGCTGGCCGTACGCGAGGTTCCGCGCGTACTCCTCCGCACGCTTCTCGATCCCGACGAACTGGAGGAGCTCCCTCGCGCGGTCGCTGATAGCGTGCTCCTCCTTCCGCTCGTGAGGCGTCTTGAACAGCGAGTCCCACAGCTTGCTGTTGGTCCGGCAGTGCTGGCCCACGCGCACGTTATCGAGCGCGCTCATGTACTCGAACAGGCGGATGTTCTGGAAGGTGCGGGCGATCCCAAGGGCCGCGGCCTGGTGCGGCTTGGCGCCGGCAATGTCGCGACCCTCGAAGACCACGCGTCCTTCGCTGGGCGGGAAGATCCCGGTGATCGAGTTGAACAGCGTGGTCTTCCCGGCGCCGTTCGGACCGATCAGGGCGAAGACCTCGCCCCGCTTCACGTCGAAGGACACGTCGTCAACGGCGACGAGTCCGCCGAACCGCTTCGTCACGTGCTCGATCCGCAGGATGTCGTCCCGCGCCGCGTCCGTTGGCGCGCTCGTGAGCGCGGTCATGTCGATGTCTCCGCGTTCACGTCCTCGATCGTCTGGTCCTCGTGCACGCCCTTCTTCAGCTCCTGCTGCCGGACCCGGCTCGGGATGAGCCCTTGAGGCCGCAGCAGCATCGTCATCACGAGGATGAGCCCGAAGATCAGGAATCGGAGGCGCTGGACCTCCTGGGCGATGCCCGGCCACTCGCCGTTCGTCGCGACGAGCGAGCCGAGACCGAGGCTCGTGGCCCACTCCTCGGCCAGCGGCGGCAGCGCGCCAAGCAGGCCGAAGATCACCACGTAGATCAGCATCGCGCCGGCGATGACGCCGGGGATGTTGCCCATGCCCCCCAGGACGATCATCACGAGGATCGTGATCGAGACGGAGAAGCCGAAGTTCTCCGGGCTCACGAGCGACAGCTTCGCCCCATAGAACGCGCCGGCGAAGCCGCTGAACGCGGCGCCGATGGCGAAGGCCAGGAGCTTGATGCGAACGGTGTTCACACCCATGGCGGCCGCGGCGACCTCGTCCTCACGCACGGCCATCCAGGCGCGCCCGATCCGTGATGTTCGAAGGTTGTTCACGAGGACGACGCAGATGCCGACGAGGATGACCATGATCACGTAGAAGCCGAGCGGCTGGATGATCTTGAAGTTCTGCACGAGCTCGAACGGATCACCCGACCACGGGCCCTGCAGCCAGAGCGGCAGCACGGGTTTGTCCAGAGCGGAGATGCCGTTGACGCCGCTCGTCCAGGTGCTCAGGTTGCGGAACACGCGCGGAACGATCTCGCCGAACCCGAGGGTGACGATCGCGAGGTAGTCGCCACGTAGCCGGAGGGTCGGCGCGCCCAGCACGATGCCGAACGCCGCCGCCACGAACATGCCGATCAACAGGACGATCCAGAACGGCAGATGCACGGCCTCGTGGAGCGGCGTCACGACGAGGTGCTCGGATGCGAGGAACGCGTACGTGTACGCGCCGATGGCAAAGAACGCCGCGTATCCGAGGTCGAGCAGCCCCGCGAAACCGACGACGACATTGAGGCCGATCGCGAGCAGCACGTACACGCCGCCGTCGGCGAGGAAGCTGATGAGGAAGTCGCCCTGCCCGCCGGTCGACGCCTGGGCCCAGATCGGGTATGCGATGGCGACGATCGCCAGGAGCGTGTAGACGAGCGGATTCGGATCCCGGCGCGGGTCGGTCTCCCAGAGCCTGCGGAGCACTCTCATTTCTCGGGGACCCGCATGCCCATGATCCCGGTCGGTCGGAACACGAGCACCAGCACGAGGAGCGCGAACACGACGACGTCGGTCCAGGCCGAATCGAAGTAGCCGTCGACGAGCACGCGCACGATACCGATGAGCAGTCCGCCGATCGCGGCGCCCTGGATGTTGCCGATCCCGCCGAACACGGCGGCGGTGAACGCGTACAAGCCGGCGGAGAATCCGAGGTCGAAGGTGATGCTGGTGAAGTACAGGCCGTAGATCATGCCGCTGGCGCCGGCGAGCAGCGCCCCGATGAAGAACGTGGCCGCGATCGTGCGGTTGATGTCGATGCCCATGAGGCCCGCGGCATCGCGGTCCTGCGCCGTGGCGCGCATCGCCTTGCCCAGCTTGGAGCGCTCCACGAACAGGTTGAGGGACACCATGAGCAGCACCGCGATGACGATGACGGCGATGTCCTTGTACGCGATCGTCGCGCCGCCGGCCGGCCCAAGGGCGATGGAATCGTTCGGCAGGAGATTCGGGTAGTGGAGGTTGAACGGACCGCGCCACAGGAACATCAGACCCTCGAGCACGAACGACATGCCCACCGCGGTGATCAGCGGTGCGAGGCGCGGGGCGTGCCGCAGCGGCCGGTACGCGACTCGCTCGATCGTCACGTTCACGATGCCGCAGATGAGCATCGAGATGATCAGGATCGCCAGCAGCGGAAGGATGACCCCGCCGCCCGACGCGGTCGCTTCGTCCAGGCCGAAGATCGGGATGAGCCACAGGGAGATGAATCCGCCCAGGGTGAACACGTCGCCGTGCGCGAAGTTGATGAGCTCGACGATGCCGTAGACCATCGTGTACCCGAGGGCGATGAGCGCGTAGATCGAGCCGTCCGCGAGGCCGTACACCAGGATCTGGATGAAGTACGCGGGGCCGAGGGCCACGGCCCGGGTGGCCACGAGGACCAGCGCCGCGCCGATGAGGACGAGCAGGATGGCGTTAAGGATGCGGCCGCGGCTGCCGGCCACGAGCCGGCTGCGCGCGCTGGCGACGCTCGAGACCACTACGCCTTCCTCCGCTGTGCGAGCGCGATGCGAGGGGCGCTAGGTACGGAAGGAGGGGGCGTTACCGCCCCCTCCTTCGATCGTCGTCGCTACTGGCCGACGCTGAACTGGCTCTGGAAGGTCCACGCCACCGGCGTGCCCTTTGTCGCCCAGAACGCCATGGTCGCCGACTTGGGGTCACCGTTCGCGTCGAAGGCGTAGGTGCCGACGGTGCCCTTGAGGCCGCTGGTCGCCTGCACCGCGTCGATCACCTGCTGACGGGTCGGCACCTTGCCGCCCGCGGCGTCGATGGCGCGCTTGACCGCGTCGACAAGGATCAATGCGCAGTCGTATGCCGGGAAGGTGTACGCACCGAGGTCAGAGGCCTTGGGGTACGCCTGCTTGAAGGCCGCGACCGTGCTGGCCGCGTCCGGGTTCTGGGCCGCGTCGCCGGCTGCGTTGGTGAAGAACATGTTCGTTCCCTGGTCGCCGGCGTCCTTGAGGCACTGGTCATCGCCGATGCCGTCCGGACCGGTGAACGCGACGGTCGCCGCGTCCATGATGCCCTTCATCTGGCTGCGGACGATGCACGCCTTGGTGGCCGAAGTGGCGCCGGCGTAGATCGCCTGCGCGCCGGCCGCCTTGGCCGCGTTGATGAAAGCCTTGAAGTCGCTCGTGGTCTTCATGTCGAAGTCGGAGCGGTTCGTCATCGTGCCGCCCTTCGCGGTGAGACGCTTGACGAAGTTGTCCGCGACACCCTTGCCGAAGGTCTCGTTGTCCGAGAACACCGCGACTTTGGTGAGCTTCAGGGTATTGAGGATGTAGTCCGCCATCGCCGGGCCCTGGACGGTGTCCGGCGCCGCGATGCGGAAGTAGTTGTTCTTACCGGTCGGGCGGAGCGCCTTCGGCTTCGGGTCGCAGTACGGGAAGTCCTGCGTGAGGCACTCGTTCGTGTTCGAGGGGCTCATCATCGCGAGCGGCCCCTGGTTCGCGATCGGGATCTCGGCGCGGGCGACGTTCGAGTTGAACGGCCCGACCATCGCAAGGACCTTCGGGTCGGAGAGCATCTGCTGCACGTTCTGCGCGCCCTTCTGCGGGTCGTGCACGCCGTTGACCGTGTCGTCGAACGGCTTGAACGTGATCGTGATGCCCTTGTAGGTCTTGGTCTGCGACACGGCGAACGCCGCGCCGTTCTGGGTCGGCAGGCCGCTTGAGGCGTCCGCGCCCGAGGTCGGCAGGTCGCTCGCGATGATGATCTCGCCGCCGGATGCGGCAGTGGTCGATCCTGCCCCTGAGCCGGATGCAGCCGGGGTCGACGTGGTGCCGGATGTGCCGCCGCCGCCGCAGGCTGCCGCAACGAGTGCGATCGCCAAAAGGACGGAAGCCATGGAAAGCCAGCGCTTCTGCATAGGTCCTCCCTCGCCAGTTGGGTGCGCCGAAGGCCGGCC
>JBBQZK010000085.1:0-9380 GCA_038207785.1 Candidatus Limnocylindria bacterium
TGTCCTGGCGGTGCGCGACGGTTTCGCCGCGCTCGACGACGAGGGCCACGTTTCTCTGCTCAGCGAGGTCGAACGCGAGCGCGACGACATGCGGATGAACGACGGCAAGGTCGACCCGGCGGGCCGCTTCTGGGCTGGGACCATGGCGCTGGACTCGAGGGCCGGCGCCGGCAGCCTCTACCGCTTCGACGCAGAGCATCGCGTCGAACGGGTCCTCGGCGGCCTGACGATCTCCAACGGAATGGACTGGTGGGGCGGCAAGATGTTCTTCATCGACAGCACGGCCGGCGGCGTCGATGTCTTCGACTCGACGACGGCTCGGGACGCATCGGCGACCGGCGACGATTGATCGAG
This sequence comes from Candidatus Limnocylindria bacterium, assembly GCA_038207785.1. Taxonomy (GTDB): domain Bacteria; phylum Chloroflexota; class Limnocylindria; order P2-11E; family P2-11E; genus UBA4735. Next base: position 355 of record JBBQZK010000085.1, read on the forward strand.
ATACCGGAACGGATCGGCGTACCCGATGGCATGACGCTGGACGCGGACGGCATGCTGTGGGTGGCCGTCTGGGACGGATCGGTGGTCCGCCGCTACCGGCCCGATGGCGCGGTCGAGTCCGAGGTGCGTCTTCCAGTGAGCCAGCCGACGAGCTGCGCATTCGGCGACGCCGACCTTGGGACGCTGTACATCACGTCCGCTCGCGACGAGCTGACGGCGGAGGAACTGGCCGCGGAGCCGCATGCGGGCGGCGTATTCGCCTGCCGGTCGGGCGTCGTCGGTCGGGCCGCCGCCGAGTACGCAGGTTGAGTTGGTCGGCGGAGGGGCGCCGTTCGCTGCTGCGCGCTGGAGCACTCATTCACCAGGGCCGAGCGACGGAGGCGATCCGCATCCTGGACGAGCTCGGCCCCGGGGAACTCGAGGGCGCTCGAGAGGTCACTCGCATGCGTTACCTGGCCACCGCTCAACGCCTGGCCGGAGCGCTCGCCCCGGCGAGCAAGACCGCGGACGCGGCCCTGGGGCGCGCCCTGGCCCTCGGGCTGCGCGAGGACGCGGCGCGCTGTCGAGCGCTGCTCGCGACCATCCTCGCCGAATCAGGATCGGCGACGTCAGCCGCCGCGCTCCTGCGGGAGTGCGTGCGCGACTGCGACGCCGGCGCGGTAACCGACCCCGAGTTCTCGCTGAGGGTCACGTGGGACCTGGCGATGCTTCTCGACGCTCAGGGCGATCGTGAGGGCGCGCGACCGCATGTGGACCGCGCGCTGCGGCTCGCCGCCGCGTTGGCCACGCCGGAGGCCCGCAGCGCGACCTACGCGGAGACCGCCGACGAGCGGGTGCGGCGCGGGGAGCCGCTAGCCGCGGATCACTTCGCTCAGAAGAGCGTGTTCGTGCACGAGGAATCGCGGCTGATCGGAGCCCTGCGGGCGATGCTGGAAAGCGCAGGAAGTTTTTACGAGCCGGAAGGCGACGCCGAACAGCTCCGCCGCGCGCGAGAGCTGCTCGAGGAACTCCGCTGACGCCACCGCGTCAGCGGGGCTGCAGCACCGCTCCGTCGCGAGCAGATCCGACGAGCGCCGCGTACTTCGCGAATACGCCTCCGGTGTAGTTCGGCTGCGGTGCCATCCAGCCGCGCATCCGCTCGGAGATGTCCACACCCTCGACCTCGATGCTCCGGCGGTCCACGTCGATGCTGACGACGTCGCCGTCGCGCAATGCGGCCAGTGGTCCGCCGACCGCCGCTTCCGGAGCGACATGACCGATCATGAAGCCGTTGGTCCCGCCGCTGAAGCGGCCGTCGGTGACGAGGGCCACAGAATCGCCGAGACCCTCGCCGACGATCGCGCCCGTGACGACCAGCATCTCTCGCATCCCAGGGCCCCCGCGCGGGCCTTCGTAGCGGATCACGACCACGTCCCCCGGCCTGATCCGGCGCGACATCACCGCCGCGAACGCATCTTCCTCACGGTCGAAGACCCTTGCCGGTCCGCGGTGCGACCGGAGGGTGTGCGCGGTGATCTTCACCACCGCGCCGTCCGGCGCGAGATTGCCCTTCAGGATGACGAGGCCGCCCTCCGGCCGCAGGGGATTGGAGAGTGGCCGGATCACCGCCTGACCGACGGACTCGACCACGTCGGCGGCCTCCTCACCGAGCGTGCGCCCGGTGATGGTCAGAGCCGAGCCGTCCATGTATCCGCCCTCGATGAGGCGCTTCGTGAGGACGCCGATGCCGCCCGCGCGGTGCAGATCCGCGGCGGTGAAGCGGCCCCCCGGCAACATGTCGGCCAGGAGCGGGGTGCGGCGACTGATCGCGTCGATGTCTTCGATCGTGAAGTCAACGCCCACCTCGCGGGCGAGCGCGACGAGGTGGAGCACCGCGTTGGTCGACCCGCCGCTTGCGGCGACCGCCGCGACGGCATTCTCGAAAGCCGGCCGTGTGAGGATCCGGCTCGGCCGCAGGTCGTTCTCCAGCGCGCGCATCACAAGATCGCCGGCGCGCTCGGCCGCCTCGTTCTTGGCCGCGTCGACCGCCGGGATCGAGTTGAAGCCGACGGGCGAGAGCCCGATCGTCTCCATGACCATTGACATCGTGTTGGCCGTGAACTGCCCGCCGCACGCTCCCGGCCCCGGACACGCCGCGTGCTCCATCTCGCGGAGCTCCTCCCTCGTGATCTTTCCGGCCGCGACAGCCCCGACGGCCTCGAACATCTCCCCCACCGCGAGGTCGCGGCCGCCGTAGCGGCCCGGAAGGATCGTGCCGCTGTAGAGGACCGCCCCGGGACGATCGAGGCGGGCGAGTGCCATGGCGGCCGCGGGGACGGTCTTGTCGCACGCGACGATGCAGGCGAGCGCATCGAAGTAGTGGCCGCGGGCGACGAGCTCGATCGAGTCCGCGATGAGCTCGCGCGACACGAGGGACGCCTTCATCCCTTCGGTGCCCATCGTGATGCCGTCCGAGATGGCGATCGTGTTGATCTCCATCGGGGTGCCGCCGGCGCGACGCACCCCGGCCTTCACGTGCGAGGCGAGCTCGCGGTGCGTGAAGTTGCATGGCATCGTCTCGGTCCAGCCGTGCGACACGCCGACGATGGGGCGCGAGAGGTCCTCCTCTGTGTACCCGATGCCGTAGAGGAACGAACGCGCGGGGGCTCGATCCACGCCGTCGTAGAGCGTGCGGCTGAACCGGCGCAGGTCCTTCGTCATCGCGGGTCAGCGTATCCCAGCGGCGCTGCGGACCGGGCCCGTGCAACGCTGGTCACCCGCAGGGCCGCACCCATCGTGTGCTGCGGATCCCACCGAAGGTCGGACGGGCCCTCGAGCACGACCTCGAGAGGTCCCTCGCCCTCGCGGTCGATCGCGTCCCGGACCGGGCCGGCGCCGGCAGGGGCGAGCAACCGCACGGCGACGTTCGGCAGGTCGATGGACCTTGCGCTCGCGGCGAGGTCGGGCTCGCTCGATACCGGGCCCGCCCGCAAGCCGAAGGCTCGGGTGAAGTCCGCTGTCGTTGCCTCGAGGTCCCGGACCGCGACGGAAACTGACTGGATGCACGTGACCCGATTGGGATGCACGCTCCGTCCATCGATCCGAGCGCGCTCGGCCGCATCCTGGTCCCACTCGATCACGGTCGGCAGGGGTCGCCGCCAGGAAATGTCTCCCGGGATCAGCATCTTCCACGACAGAAGCCCGCCATCCGCCCGGCGACGGGACATCGCGAGCGGACCCACGCTCTTCATCTGCGAGCGGCTCATGCGTTCCTGCAGCTCGCCGACGTCATCGGACGCCAGCACGTAGCCGATGAGGCCGCCGGCGCGCCCGTCCAGGAACCGCAGCAGGCTGGACGCGAAAGGATCCGTCGCCGCCTCCCCCTGGTCGAAGATGGACATCAGCTCCAGGTAGTCCGGGCCGAAGGGGATCAGCGCGTTGTGCGTCCCGCGCCCCACGTGGCGACCGCCCCCGCGGACGTCGAAGCCGAGCTCTCGAAAGGCGTTCCTGGCTTCGTCGAGGTCGCCGACACCGATGACCGCGTGATCCAGCCCGAGGATCACCCGGTCGCCGACCCTGTGAACCGTGAAAGAATCACGTTCTTGAGCATAGAACCGTGCTCATCTGGCCGGCGTAGTGTGTGGCCGATGGACGAGCAGGACATCTCGCGTATCGTGGCCGAGCTGGAGGCGGGACTGGTCGACGTGCGGCGCACCTTCGCCGGCAGAACCGACGACGAACTCAGGCGGCACCGCCTCGCGGGCGACTGGTGCGCCAAGCAGATCCTCGGCCACCTCGTCGAGGCGGAGGGCGAGGTCTTCGGAGCGCTGATCCCCGGGATGCTCGGGCGCGAGGCGCCACCCGGCTGGGACCGGCCGCCGAGCATGGTCCGCGATGACTGCGGCAGCGATGCCGCGAGCCTGCTGGCGCGGTTCGCGGCACTTCGCGCGCGCGGCGTCGCCCTGGCGCGGTCTCTCGGACCCGCGCACATGACCGTCACGAGCGAGCGGAACTGGCACAGGGGCCCGACCGAGAGCGTCGGAGATCTGCTGAGCCACTGGCCGGAGCACACGAGCGAACACCTGGCCCAGGCGCGCGAGGTGCTGCGGGCCGCGTAGCTCAACCGGTCTGGGGCTGGATCATCACCTTGAGCGTGCCCGCTGACCGGGTCCGGACGAGATCCAGGCCGCGAGCCATCTTCGACAGCGGCAGGCGGTGGGTCACCAGGGGCTGGGTCCGGACCGCGCCGCCATCGACGAGCCTGACCGTATCGGGCCACACGAAGGGCGAACCGTTGAGGCCGCGGAGGTCGAGTTCCTTCAGCACGACGAGGTCGAGGTCGACGCCGATCGACGGCTCGCCAGCGAGACCCGCAAGCACGATCGTCGCGCCGGGGTGCGCGGCATCGATCGCGAGCGCGACCGCGCTGGCCGCGCCGGTGCACACCAGGACGACGTCGATGGGATCCTCGCCGGCGGCCCGCCGCAGCGCTTCGCTCGAGGCATCCTGCGACGGAGCAAGCCGCACAGTGGCGCCCGCCCCGAGCCGGGCCGCCAGCTCGAGGCGTGCGCTCGACGGGTTCGCGGCGATCGTGTGGCGCGCCCCTTCGGCGATCGCGCATTGCAGCGCCAGCTGGCCGATCGTACCCATGCCCATCACCAGCACGGTCTTCCCGCGACAGGCGCCGCGCCTCGCCGCGTTAAGCGCGACCGAGGTCGGCTCGATCAACGCGGCCGCTTCCCACGGAAGCTCAGGGGAGACGGCGAACGTCGACGCGGCCGGGTGCGCCATCAGCGTCGCGAGCGCGCCGGAGCGGCCCATGATCCCGGTCTCCTGGACCCGACCGCAGAGGTGGTACTTGCCGGCGCGGCACAGGTCGCATGCGCCGCAGCCGATGCTTACCTCGCCGACGACGTGGTCGCCGATCGCGAACCCTGTCACGTCGGGCGCCATCGCTTCCACGACGCCCGCCCACTCGTGGCCCGGGATCACGGGGTAGTGCGCCTGGCCGGTGCGGTAGTACGCCATGGTGCCGTCGAAGATCTCGAGGTCCGTGGCGCAGATCCCGACGGCCTGCGGCGCGATCAGCAGCTCGCCGGGGGCGGGGATCGGGTCTGGCCGGTCAACGAGCGCGAGCTGGCGGTCGCCGTGGAACTCGATTGCGCGCACGATGGCCCCTTAGCTGCGCGCGCTCGCGGTCGCCGGAGTCGTGGCACCGACGCGGGCAGCCGCGCGGCCGACACGCTCCGCGGTCTGTTCGAGGTCGGCGTCGGTGTGCCCAGCGGAGACGTACAGCAGCCCGCGAGTGATCACGTGCACGCCCTCGTCGAGCAACGCCTCGGAAAAAGTCAGGTAGGCGTTCATGTCAGCCCGGATGCTCGCCACGTACGTCTCCACCGGCGCCTCGCTCCAGAACGCGTGGGCGGCGCCCCCGGTCTGGTTGACCCAGAGGGGCAGCCCATTCTCGAGCGCGGCGTCGCGCAGGATCGTCGCGAGCCGTTCGCCTGACGCGGCGAGGCGGGGGTAGATCTCGTTCGAGCGGGACTCGAGCTCGCCGAGCGCCGCGAGGGCCGCCGCGGCGCATACCGGGTTCCCGTTGGTGGTCCCCATATGGGCGACGGTCCGCGAGCTCACGACCTCCATGACGTCAGCCCGGCCGCAAACCGCGCTGATCGGGAACCCGTTCCCGAGCGCCTTGCCGAACACGGCGAGATCGGGCACGACACCGCTCCACTCCTGCGCACCCCCAAGCGCGAGGCGGAACCCGGTGATCACCTCGTCGAAGATCAGGATGGCGCCGGCGCGGCGCGTCAGCTCGAGCGCCTTGGCGAGGTAGCCCGGTGCAGGGGCGAAGGCCCCGCCATTGATGGCGACGGGCTCCATGATCACCGCCGCGACGTCATCGCTGAGGACGGCCGCGAGCGTCGCTGGGTCGTTCCAAGGGATGACGGTCACGGCCTCGGCAGCGAGGGGATCCTGGCCGCCGGTGGTCGGGGCGTTGTCGGTCTTGCCCGCTGTGCCGACCGCGATGGTGTCGAGCCACCCGTGCCAGTGGCCGAGGAATTTGATGAGCCGCCGGCGCCCGGTCGCCGCGCGAGCGATACGGACCGCGGCGTGGACGGCCTCACTGCCGCTGTTCGAAAAGATCGCGCGCTCCGCGCACGGAACGATCCGGCATAGCGCTTCTGCCAGCCGCGATTCGAGCCGGTGGGATGCGCCATAGCCGATGCCCAGGCCGACCTGGTGCCGCACGGCGTCGACGACGGCCCGAGGCGAGTGCCCCAGCAGCATCGGGCCGAACGCGAGCGCGTAGTCGATGTACTCGTTGCCATCGATATCCGTGAGCCGGGCACCGCGCCCAGCCGCGAATGTGATCGGTACCGGTCTCTGCTGGGCGCGGAACGCCGTCGAGACTCCGCCGGCCAGCGCGCGCTGGCGGCGGAGGTGCTCGGCCCGCGATCGCTCGTACCGATCGGTCATCCGCCCGCGAGCTCCAGGTGGTGTACGCCGCCACCCATGCTCTTGCCGGCCACCTCGAGGGTCACGTCCTCGGGCGCGCTCACGTGAAGCTGGCGACCCTCGACCGAGACCTCCACCCAGCCAAGCGGTGTCGGGACACGGCCGGAAACGCTCGCGAGAGGGCCGAGGTACGGATCGATCGCGGTCCGTCGATAGCCGGGCTCGATCGGACGCACGCCGAGGATGTAGCGGGTCAGGTCGAAGGTCGGGCTCGCCGACCAGCCGTGCGCTCGGCTTCCTAGTCCCGGCGAGACGCTCCAGAACTCACCGAACGTGCCGTGACCCGGCTGAGGGTCCCAGCGCAACAGATCCCTGAGGATCAGGTCGCGGCGTCCGTTGCGGAAGAGCGCCTCGTGGACAAAGCGGCTGAAGAAGACCTGTGCTGCAACGACGTCGCGTTCTTCGTCGAAGTCGTCCGGCTTCTGGTACTGGAACATGATCGAGGCCTCCCCGCCGGTCGAGCCGCGTTTGCGGCGGGCAGCGCCCGGCGTCTGGGTGACCTTCACCTCGCCGAGGCCATTCGCGCCTGGGTCGGTCAGGCGCGCGATCACCCCTTCCAGACGTTCAGGCGGCACGAGCCCGCCGACGAGGGCCGCGCTGTTCGTCTGCTGGCTCAGGCGCCGGCTCTTGCCGCGCGCACCCATCGCGTCGACGTAGAGGCCGCGCGTGGGGTCCCACAGGCGTTCGAACCCGGCTTTGGTCTTCTCGATGAGCGATCGCACGTCCGACGCGCCGGGCAGCGTCGCGTAGTCCGCGAGCGCGGCCGCATAGAGTCCATCGTGCGCACCCGTGACAGAGTCGCGATCGACCTGCGTCCAGTCGAGGAATACCCAGCCTGGAAAGTCCTCGAGCAGGCCGCTTGGACCGCGTTGCCGCTCATAGCGCTCGATAACCCCGTTCGCGATCCCCAGGTGCCGCTTGATGAAATCCTCATCTCCCGAGCAGCGCCAGTACTCCGCGAGCGACCGGATCCAATGCAGCGAGTACTCCGGGATGACGACGGCGATATGCGAGAAGTCGCACGCGGCCGCGCCGGCGAGCAGCCCGCTGGCAAACCGGCTGCGAGCGGTGAGCTCGAGGTGGCGGCGCACCAGGCGCCAATCGGGGCTGGCGACGAGAGCCACGAGGATCTCGACGTAGGCGTCGCACACCCAGGCGCGCTGCTCGCGACCGGGACAGTCCATCAACGCGTCGCTCGAGCAGACATCGACCGTGCGCACCCCGGTGGTCCAGAGCGTGGAGTAGCGGTCGTCACTGGCGGTGAAGCTCGCGCCCCCCGGCCGTGGGTAGATGGCCTCCTCGACCTCGACGGCCACGTCGAACCCGACGGGATGGTGCACCCCGACGAAACGGAGACCCACCGGATCGAAAAAGCTCACTTCCTCGACGCCCCGCCCGCCGTAGATGTAGCGGCCGACCCACCGGCGAGACCTGATCTCGGGCAAGCCGTCGGACGCGAGGTCTTCGCCGACGCCGATGTCGATCGTCGCGCCCGCCACGGCATCCGCCGGAGCTGTGACGGTCATGCGGACGTGGGCCAGAGTCAGCTTCCCCATATCCCACGATCGCGCGACGCGCTCACCGTTCGGCGCGGCCTTGACCGTCGCCCAGGTGACGGCGGGGTCGTCCAGCGATTCGACGCGCACCGTCATTCCGGGCTCGACCACCGCGGTCGGCGCCAGCCGGACGGAGGTCAGGCGCGGGATGGAGCGGCGGATCGGGTCCATGTAGGGAGCCGCGGGCGGGCGGTCCTGCACGGTGCCCATCCCCATCGCGGAGAGGACGACAGCGGCGCTCCACGACCCGTCGGGAGCCGCGGGATCGTGGAGACCCTGGGGAGCTCGTCTCCCGTCCACGACCTCGGCGGGAACGTTGTGCATGCCCTTGGCGGTCTGCACGACCCAAGGCGACGGGACGGCGCGCCAGGTGGCGTCGGTCGTGATGTCGATCGCGGCATTCGGTGCCGTCTCGAGACAGAAGGACCCACGACCGAGAGTCCCGGCGGGCGCGGCCGGATACCACCACGGTCCCGCGACGCCGTAGTAGTGACACTCCGCGACGATGACGTTGCGGCCCGAACGCAGTAGCGGCGCAGCCTCGTACTCATCCCACGACAAATGCTCCGGCTCTTCACGCGACGGACCGCGCCCCACAAGCGTGCCGTTGAGGTACAGCGCGTACCGCGAGTCGCACGTGACCCGCATCGGCAGCTCGGTCGGTACGCTCGCCACATCGAAGCTGCGGCGCAGGATCGTCCAGTGTGCGCGGCCGGGCTTCTGGTCCCACCAGAAGGATGGTTCGGGTTCGTGGTCCCAGATCCACTTGCCGCGCCAGCCGAGCGGCCAGTCAGCCAGCGGCGGCGGCGCCTCCGACCGGGCCCGGTCGGGAATTTCGAGGCGCGGCGGCGGCGGCGCGATGCTCATTCCGCGCGCTCGACGAGCATGGGGTCGAAGTACGCGCGGACCCACTCGAACTTGCCGTCGCGCACACGCACGATGTTGACCCCCCGGATGGGATGGCGCTTGCCC
>JBBQZK010000086.1:0-9245 GCA_038207785.1 Candidatus Limnocylindria bacterium
CACGTAGCGGTCGCCGACCTGCGTGCGGATGAGCGCGATGCCGTCCCGGGCGAGCGTCGCTTCGAGCCCGCCATTGGTCATGACGGTGCCGACGACGACCTTGGGGTCGAGCTTGCCGTGCTTCGCGAAGTGGCGCGCGGCCAGGGCGAGGACGAAGTCGCCGTCGAGCACCGTGCCGCCGCTGTCCACGGTCATCACGCGGTCCCCGTCGCCGTCGAACGCGAAGCCGGCGTCGGCCTCGTGCTCCACAACGGCCTTCTGCAGCGCTGCGGGCCCCGTCGCACCGCAGCCGAGGTTGATGTTGGCGCCGTCCGGGGTGTCGAACAGCGTCAGCACGTCGGCACCGGCACGGGCGAAGACGGCCGGCGCGACCCGGTACGTAGAGCCGTTCGCGCAGTCGAGCACGACCCGGAGCCCGTTCAGCGTCGGGGCGAGGCCGCCCAGGAAGTCCTCGTACCGTTTCACGAGGCCCCGCACATCGCCCACGAGGCCGATGCCCCCTTCGGTGGGGCGCGGAAGCGCGGCGTCATCGGCCATCGCGGACTCGATCCGATCCTCCGTCGCATCGGGGAGCTTGAGCCCCGCGTGATCGAAGAACTTGATGCCGTTGTCAGGCGCCGGGTTATGCGACGCGCTGATCACGGCTCCGGCGACGACGTCCTCGGTGCGCGCCAGATACGCGAGTCCGGGCGTCGGGATGTGCCCCGTCAACTGAACGTCCATGCCCACGGAGCACAGGCCCGCGGCGAGCGCGCTTTCGAGCATCCGTCCGGAGCGGCGCGTATCCCGGCCGATGATCACCGAGTGACCCGGACCGCCCAGGATGTGGCCGGCGGCGCGGCCGAGACGGAGCGCGAGCTCGGGCGTGAGGTCGAGGTTCGCGACCCCGCGGACGCCGTCGGTGCCAAAGAGCCTGCTCATCTGCTCTTTATCGTGAGCGTCACGCGGATCGGCTGCAGCGACGTTGCGGTAACACCTGCCGGCAGCTTCAGCACGACATCAGCCTGATAGCTCCCGGGGCCTTTGCCGGTCGCGTCCACGGTCGCGGTCACGTCCGTCGGCCCGAGCGCCGCGAGCGCGGCCGCCGGTCCGGACACGACGACGCTGACGGTCCCCGGCTCGGTCTCGGCGGTCAGGCCCGCCCCGACGCCGGTCGTCTGCACCGCCACGAGCGGGAACGGCCGCGTGCCCGAGAGCGGGACCACGGTGACGCCGACGGTCGCGTCGGTCGGCTGCAGCAGCGTCACGCCCGCCGGGAGCAGCAGCGGGACGCGGAACGACCGGTTCCCGGCAAGCCCACTGACGTCGATGGCCGCGGTCTCGATCCGGTCCACGGCCGCGATGCTCTCGGGCGTGCCCTGGACCTGGACCTGGATCGGGTCGGTCGTGACCCGGGAGATCCAATAGCCGGACGCGACCGAGCCGCGCAGCGCCCACAGGACCGGGACGGTGCGGGTGCTCGTCGTCGAGAGCACCGGGACGCTCACCTGGACGCTGGGTGGGTCGACCTGGACGCCCGCCACCAGGTTGCCTGCCGCGTCCACGGGGACCGCAGCCGCGCTCGCGGAGATATCGATCGGCGTATCGCCGAAGCGGAGCGTCGCAAAGACCGCCGCGACGCCGGCCACGAGGCTTTGGGCTCCGCTGATCGTGACGTCAGGGCTCGTGACCGACGGGGTCCCCGGCTGGAACCCCCGCGGCGGCTCGTTCGCGAAGCGCACTTGCACGGTCACCGCGCGGGACACGATCTTCTCGATGCGGACGGGCACGCTCGGCGGATCCGTCTCGACGACGATGTTCGCGTCGGCCAGCGGCACGCGGAACGCGAGGTTCTGGATGTCGTTCTGGCCGAGGTCGGCCTGCGCCAGATCAGGGACCGGGTGGATGTCGGATTGGGCGAGCTTGGCGATGAGGTTCTGCGGTCCGCGCAGCTTGACGGTGACCTCGCCGAGCGTGCCGCGCATCACATAGCCCGCAGGCACCTCGGCTGGCCGCTCCACCGGAACGTGGAACGTGACGACCGCCTCCTGCGTGGTCTCGGCGACCGCCACGAAGGCGAGCACCGAGATCGCGAGCGCGGCCGCCTTGAGCGGGAAGTCGTAAATGATCGCGTGGCGGATGTCGAACCGCCGCAGCCCGGTCCGCCGCGCCGCGAAATTGGACGCGCCCACAGGCTACGACGCCTTGCTGCGGAAGGGCAGCGGTTGGATCCGGCTACGGAGCAGCGAGCTCAGTACCCGGCGCATCCGCTCGTCGTCGAGGCCGCCGATGATGCGGCCGCTGCTCGCGACGGAGATCGCCTGGGTCTCTTCAGAGACGACGATGACGATCGCGTCGGTCTGGGAGCTGATGGACAGCGCCGCGCGGTGCCGCATCCCGTACCGGTGCGACGCGCGCTCCTGGGTGTCCTCGAGTGGGAGCAGGCACGCGGCGGCAAGGATCTGCGGCCCGCGAACGATCACCGCGCCGTCGTGCAGGGGCGAGCGGACCATGAAGATGGACGCCAGCAGCTCCGCGGACAACCTGCCGTTCACCGGCACGCCGGTCTCGGTGTAGTCCTGCAATCCGGTGGCGCGCTCGATGACGATGAGGGCCCCATGGCGGGCGCCGCTGATCAGCAGCGCCGCGCGGGTCAGCTCGTCGACGACGTGGTCGACCTCCTCCGCATCGCTCGGTGTGAGGAGGCGATTGAGCGGCCCGAGCTGTCCGAGCTGGCCGAGCCCCCGACGCAGCTCGGGCTGGAAGACGATGAGGATCGCGAACACCGCGATCGCGAGGAACGCCTGGAATAGCAGCTTCGTCAGCGTGAGCTGCAACAGGACCGCCAGGCCGTAGATCACGATGAGCACGAGCACGCCGAGCAGCAGCTGCACGGCGCGGGTGCCGCGGATCAGCCGAAGCAGGTAGTACACGAAGACGAACACGATCGCGATGTCGAGGACGTTGTTCCAACCGAATGTCTGGCCGCTGAAGATCGCGCGCACGGCACCGATGAATTGGTCCATCAGACCGCCTCGGCGAGACGCTCGACTTCCAGCGCCAGGTCCGCCTGACCATCGAGGCGGAGGGCTTGGGCGAGCAGCGCGCACTTCGCGCGCGCGACGTCGCGCTTGCCGATGGACCTCACGACGTCGACGAGCAGCCGCTGGGCCTGGTGGTCCGCGAGACCGGAGGCAATGAGCTGCAGCAGGAGGTCTGACGCGGCATTGGTATGCCCGTCCTTCATGAAGTGACGCGCGGCGATGAGGACCGCCTGCGCCGCGCGGGGATCCTTGGCCGCGATGTATTCCGCGGCCCGCATGTCCGCGGCGAGCGCATTGTCGGACTCGTCCAGCGCGGGCTCCGGCACGCGCTCGCGCTGTGGCGCGGGCGCGCGCGGGGCCCACGCCTGCGGTCCATCAGCAGCGGCCGCAACGGGCTCCGCCGGGGCTGGGTCCGGCGAGTCGACCGCACGGTCCAGAACGAGCGCGTCGAGCATGCCGGCCCGAGGATCGACATCGGGCTCGCGATCGGCCTCGGGCTCCGGCTCGGGCCGCGCGCGTCGTGGGACACCGGGGATCGCGCCCGGTGGCGTTGCCTCCGCCGGGATCGGCGCTGCAGCTGGAGCCGCGCGTGGGACAGGCAGCGCGCTCACGTCCATCCCAAGGTCGGCGGCGAGTGCGACGAGTGCCGGGACCGGGCCGAGTGAATCGAGGCCGTAGCGCACCTCGCGCTGCGCCGCGCTCGGGTCCGTGTCGCTCAGGGCGTGAGCGAAGCGGCTGTATTCCCCGGCTGCGGCATCGAGCTCGCCGGCAAGCGCGTGCGCCGCGGCGAGGCGGCGGTGCGCCGCGAGGTCGAGCGGATCGAGCTGCAACGCTTCTGTCAGCAGCGACACGACGCCGCTGTGCCGGCCGGCTTTCGCGAGCTTGGCCGCGCCGTCGCGCAGGGTGGACAGGGCGCCCGGGCGGTCGGCCTGCTCCATGCGCACCTTCGCGAGTCCGCGATAGCCCCCCGGCGCGTCGGAGAACCTGCTGCAGAGATACGTGAACTGCTGCTCGGCCTGACGCAGCCGCCCGGCCTGCAGCTCTCGCAGACCGGACGCGAGCGCGACCTTGTAGTTGAAGTCCTGGACCCCTGCCACCGCGACTAGTGTGCGCTCCTTTGAATGGGGCTCGGCCGAGGCCGGCACAGCCGGGCTCGGCCGCACGAAGACTGGCGCCGAAGAAACCTGGCTAGCGCTTCGTGAACTGCGGCGCCTTGCGTGCGCGCTTGAGACCGGGTTTCTTCCGCTCCTTCGCACGCGGGTCGCGCGTGAGGAGGCCGGCCTTGCGCAGGACCGCGCGATGCTCGGCGTCGACCTGCAGGAGCGCTCGGGAGATCGCGTGGCGGATGGCGCCAAGCTGGCCCGACTCGCCGCCGCCGTTGACCTTGACCATCGCGTTGAACCGGCGAGCGGTGTTCGTGACGGTGAATGGCTGGAGCGCCGACTCGGAATAGCCGTCGCGCCCGAAGTACTCCTCGAGCGGCTTGCCGTTGACGACCACCGTGCCCTCGCCCGGAACGAGCCGCACCCGCGCGACGCTCGTCTTGCGGCTGCCGGTCCCCTGGAAGTACGGCATGGTCTTCATCTAACGCTTCTCCATCGCGAGCGTCTCGGGCTTCTGCGCCTGGTGCGGATGCTCCGGACCCGCGTACACGAACAGCTTCCGGGACATCTGCTCGCCGAGGCGGTTCTGCGGGAGCATCCCGCGGATCGCGCGACGCACGACCTCTTCCGGCCGGCGCGCGAGGAGCCGCTCGAGCGTTTCGGCCTTGAAGCCACCCGGGTAGCCGGAGTGACGGATGTACAGCTTGTCCGACAGCTTCTTGCCGGTCACCTTGATCTTCGCGGCGTTCACGATGACGACAGGGTCGCCGGTGTCCAGGCTCGGCGTGAAGGACGGCTTGTGCTTGCCGCGCAGCGTGGCCGCTGCCTGCGTCGCGAGGCGGCCGAGCACCGCACCGTCCGCGTCGATGACGCGCCAGTGCCGCTCGACCTCGCTCAGCTTCGCGCTCTTCGTTCTAGTGGTGATCGCCGTCATCTGTTTGCAGCTTTCCCTTGTCCGCGGATCTCTTCCGCTCTCGTTCCGTTCGTGCCTTCGCCATAGGTTACTTGGGTGAGACAGAGGCCTCGGGCCGGCGCCGCCGGGCCGGCGTGCGCGCGATCCTTCGATCGCACGATCTCCCCGAACCGCTCGACGCCGATCTTGCCGCGTCCCACCCAGAGCAGGGTCCCCACGATCGCGCGGACCATCCCTCGCAGGAACGCGTCGGCTTCGATCTCGAACCGGAGGAGCTCGCCCTCGCGGGTCCACTCCGCTCTCCGCACCGTTCGGGTGCCGCCGTCGCCCGTCGCGAACGCGCCGAAGTCGGCGCGCCCGATGAGCGCGACAGTCGCCTCGCGCATCACATCCAGCCGCAGCGCGGCGGGATGGTGATACGCCCAGCGTTCGAGCGGATCGCGGTCCGATCCGATCCGAAGCCGATATTCATATGTGCGTCCCGTCGCCGAGAACCGGGCGTGGAATCCATCCCCGCATGGCTCGAGCGCCGAGACCGCGACGTCCATCGGCAAGAGGGCGTTGACCCCCTTGCTCAGCTTCGCTCCGTCCAGCGCGCTCGCCGTCCGGAAGCTCATGACCTGCCCGATCGCGTGGACCCCCGTGTCGGTCCGCCCCGCACCGGCGATGCGCACCGGCTCGGCGCAGACCGTGGCGAGCGCGCGTTCGAGCTCGCCCTGCACCGTTCGCGCGCCGTCCTGGACCTGGAACCCCGCGAACGCGGTCCCGTCGTACGCGACGCGGGCCCTGTAGTTCGTTAGGCGTTCCCTGTTATGTGCGGGTTCATGCCTTCGTGGTCTTTCGCGCTGTCGACTTCTTCCGCGCGGTCCCCTTCGCCGGTGCCTTCTCGGCGGCAGCGGCTGCTGCCGTCGTCTTGCGGCGGGGCAGCGCGAGCCTGCGCCGGGGCTTCGCTTCGGCTTCCGGCTCGGCCGTGTCCAGGACGGCCGGCATCAGCTCGATGAGCATCATCGGGGCGCTATCCCCCACCCGGCGCGGCAGACGCGTCGTGCGGGTGAAGCCCGACGGACGGTCCGCGTAGCGCTCGGCGAGATCAGTGAAGAGCTTCTCGACGATCTCCTGCTCGGGCAGCCAGCCGATGGCCTTCCGGCGCGCGACGAGCGAGCCGTCCTTGCCGAGCACGATCATCCCGTCGATGAACTTCCGGACCTCCTTGGCCTTCGCCTCGGTGGTCTTCACCGACTCGTAGCGGAGGACGGACAGGGTGAGGTTCCGCAGCATCGACTTGCGATGTCCGGTCTGCCGTCCGAATTTCCGCTGGTGAACCTGGTGGGGCATGTCTTACCGCTGCTCATCTGCGACGATCTCGTCGTCGCCGTCGATCGCGGCCGTCTCATCGCCCTCGGGGGTCGTGTCGTCCTCGGCCGCCGTGTCGTCGACATCGTCGGATCGGTCCTCGTCGCCCGAGTCGGCGGATAGCTCGCTCGGCTCCGGTGGCTCGATCAGGCCACGGGCGGCGAGCCGCTCCTTGATCTCATCGAGCGACTTCTTGCCGAAGTTCCGCATGCGAAGGAGCTCTTCGTCAGGGGTCTGCAAAAGCTGCCCGACCTTCGTGATGCCATGGCGCTTCAACGAGTTGAACGCGCGCTGCGGCAGGTCGAGGTCCTCGATCGGCATGTCGGCGATAGCCGACGGCACCGAGCTCCCGTTCGCGCGCGGCACCGGCGCGAGCGCAGCCTGCGACCGCGTGAGTCCGGTGAACAGCGAGAACTGCTGGATGAGGATCTGCGAGCCCTGGGCCACCGCCTCGTCGGGCGGCGTCGTGCCGTCGGTCCAGACCTCGAGGATCAGGCGGTCGTAGTCGGTCACCTGGCCGACGCGGGTGTTCTCCACCGAGAAGTTCACGCGCTTGACCGGCGAGAAGAGCGCGTCGATCGGGATGACCCCGATCGGGAGGCCCTCCTTCTTGTCACCCGAGCTGAAGCCGCGGCCGGTCTCGACCGTGAGCTCCATCCACAACGATGCCTCCGGCTCGAGGGTCGCGATCTTGGCCTCGGGGTTCACGATCTCGATCTCGCTGGTGGCCTGGATATCCGCGGCCGTGACGTCCCCGGGTCCGGTCTTCTCGAGGGTCAGCGTCACCGGCTCGTTCGCGAAGGAGCGCAGCCGCACGTTCTTCAGGTTGAGCACCATCTCGACGACGTCTTCCTTGACGCCCGGGATGGTCGAGAACTCGTGAGCGACGCCACGGATGCGGGCGGCGGTGATCGCCGCGCCGGGCAGTGAGGACAGCAGCACCCGGCGGAGCGAGTTGCCCAGGGTGGTGCCATAGCCCGCGGGCAGCGGCTCGCACGCGAACCTCGCGTGACGGTCGTCGCCCTCGAGACGCTCGATCTTCGGGTATTCCAGTTCAACGACGGACATAGGTCTTGTTCCCTTCCTGGTCGGCTAGCGCGAATAGTGCTCAACGATGAGCTGCGTATCGACCTGCGTTTCGATCTGCTCGCGCTTGGGGTCGGACGCGATGCGCGCGGTGTAGGACTCGGGGTCGACTTCGAGCCATCCCGGCCGGGTCTGCGTCTTCGCCCAGGCGAGCACGTCCTTGAAGTACTGCGATTCGCGAGAGGACTCGACGACCGCGATCGTGTCGTTCGCCTTGACCGTGTAGCTCGGGATCGACGTCCGGCGTCCGTTGACGCTGATGTGGCCGTGATTCACGAGCTGGCGGGCCTGCGACCGCGACTTGGCGAAGCCGGAGCGATATACGACGTTGTCGAGACGCGCCTCGAGGAGCTCGAGGAGGACCTCACCGGTCGCCCCGCGCTTCTCGGTCGCCTTGTCGAAGGTGTTCTTCATCTGCTTCTCGAGCACGCCGTAGATCCGGCGGGCCTTCTGCTTCTCACGCAGCTGCAGGGCGAAGTCCGAGACCTTGCGCCGGCGCTGCTGGTGCATGCCGGGCGGCGAGCTGCGCTTCTCGAAGGTGCACTTCGTCACGCACTTCTCGCCCTTCAGGTAGAGCTTCATGCCTTCGCGGCGGCAGAGCCGGCAGACCGGACCGGTGTAGCGAGCCATTCGTTCTCCTCTAGACCCGGCGCCGCTTCGGAGCGCGGCAGCCGTTGTGCGGGATGGGTGTGACGTCGGTGATGGCGGTCACCTCGAGGCCGGTGGCCTCGAGCGCGCGGATCGCGGCCTCGCGGCCGGCGCCGGGCCCGCGGACGAAGACCTCGACGGTGCGGAGGCCCTGATCCATCGCCTTGCGCGCTGCATTCTCGGCGGTGACCTGCGCGGCGTATGGGGTGCTCTTGCGCGAGCCCTTCCAGCCGGACGCGCCGGCGGAGGCCCACGCGATCACGTTGCCCTGCGGGTCGGTGAGCGAGACGATCGTGTTGTTGAACGAGGCCTTGATGTGCGCGGCGCCACGCGGAACGGTCCGCTTCTCGCGCTTACGGCGCGGCGCGGGCTTCGCGCCCTCGGCGGGCTTCTCTTGCGTCTTTTCGGCCTTGTCCTGGCTCACGTTCGTCCCTTCTCTTCTCTTCGCTGCTTCTCGGCCTAGGTCTTCGCCGCGGTCTTCTTCTTGCCGGCCACCGTCTTGCGGGGACCACGGCGTGTGCGCGCGTTCGTCCGCGTGCGCTGGCCGCGCACCGGGAGCGCCTTGCGGTGGCGCAGCCCGCGGTACGAGCCGATCTCCTGGAGACGCTTGATGTTCAGCGCGACTTCGCGGCGGAGATCACCTTCGACGGTGAACTTTCGATCGATGACCTCGCGGATCTTCGCGACCTGGGCCTCGGTGAGATCCCGCACGCGGATCGCGTGGTCGATGCGCGCCTCGTCGAGGACCTGGCGCGCGGTCGTCGGACCGATGCCGAAGATGTACCGCAGGGACACGTCGACACGCTTCTCGCGAGGGACATCGACGCCGGCGATCCGAGCCATGTGCCTCCCCTATCCCTGCCGCTGCTTGTGCTTGGGCTCCGAGCAGATGACGCGATTCACGCCATCCCGCCGGATGATCTTGCATTTGTCGCAGCGCTTCTTGACGCTCGCCTGGACCTTCACCTAGTACCTCACCCTTCGCGTGATCCGACCTCGTTTGAGGTCATATGGCGACAGCTCCACGAGGACCTTGTCGCCCGGAACGACCCGGATGAAGTTCATCCGCATCTTCCCGGAGATGTGCGCGAGGACCGAATGGCCGTTCTGGAGCTCCAC
>JBBQZK010000087.1:0-8516 GCA_038207785.1 Candidatus Limnocylindria bacterium
CTCATCGCGAAGTACGACCTGCTTGCGCTTCCGGTCGTGGACGCGCGCCGCGTGCTCCTGGGCACGGTCACGATCGATGACGTGGTCGAGCTCATGATGCCGCGCGGCTGGAAGAAGAGGTCGCTCCGGTCCATCGCGCGATGACGGTCGCGAGCCGGCCGGGCGGGACGCTTCGCGCCGTGCGCCGGCGCGTTCCCCGCAAAGCCGCGTTCGCCGCCTTCCTCGCGGTCATGGGCCCGGGCCTCATCACCGGGTTCGCGGGTAACGACGCCGGCGGCGTCACGACGTACACCGCGGTCGGTGCGCACTACGGGTTCGCGATGCTGTGGCTCCTCCTCCTCTCGACCGCGGGTCTCGTGGTCATCCAGGAGATGTGCGCGCGGATGGGCGCCGTCACCGGGAAGGGTCTGTCCGATCTCATCCGCGAGAAGTTCGGCGTGCGATGGACCTTCGTCGCGATGCTCGCGCTCTTGGTCGCGAACGGGACGAACGTGGCCGCCGAGTACGCCGGGATCGCGGCGAGCCTCGCCCTCATCGGCGTGCCCTCCACGCTGTCGGTGCCCATCGCGGGCGTCGCGATCTGGGTGCTTGTGGTGTTCTTCAGCTACAAGGTGGTCGAGCGCGCGCTGTTCGTCGTCATCTCCGCGTTCGTCGCGTACCCGATCACCGCGGTCATCGCAGCGCCGGACTGGAGCGAGGTCGCGAAGGGCCTGGTCATCCCGAACCTGCCGGTGGAGCAGGCCGCGCTCATCGCGGCGCTGGCGCTCGTTGGCACGACGATCACGCCGTACATGCAGTTCTACATCCAGGCCTCCATCGTGGACAAAGGGATCGATGCGGAGCAGTACGGGTACGCGCGCCTGGACGTCATGCTCGGCTCGGTGCTCACGGGCGTGAACGCGCTCTTCATGATCGTTGTCGCCGCCCACGTGCTCTTCCCCGCCGGGATCCGCGTCGAGAGTGCGGCCGATGCCGCTCGCGCGCTGAGCCCGCTCGCGGGCGAACAGGCCGGCATCCTCTTTGGCGCGGGCCTGCTCGGCGCATCGCTGCTCGCGGCGACGGTCATGCCGCTCTCGACGTCGTACGCGATCTGCGAGGCGTTCGGCTGGGAGTCCGGCATCAGCAAGAACTTCCGCGAGGCACCGGTCTTCATGGGCCTGTTCACGCTGCTCCTGGTCGTCGGCGGCATCGTCGTGGTGCTCTTCCCGCAGCACCTGCTCATTCAGCTCATCCTGGCATCGCAGGCGGTGAACGGGCTCCTGCTCCCGATCGTGCTCGCGTTCATCCTGAAGCTCGCCGGCGACCGCTCGATCATGGCGGGCTCGGCCAACGGCCGGACCACGACCGCGATCGGCTGGGGGGTCGCGGGCATGGCGTCGGTGCTGTCGATCGCGTACGTGGTGGTCACGCTCGTCGGGCTCGGCTAGCCCGACATCGACCCCGCGCTCGCCCTCAAGCTCGTCCTCACGCCGATCCTCATCGCGACCGCGAGCCTTGCCGGTCGCCGCTGGGGCCACGCGATCAGCGGGTGGCTCGTTGGGATCCCGTTCACGTCGGGTCCGATCACGCTCTTCCTGTTCCTCGACCACGGCGCGGGCTTCGCCGCGAATGCCGCGCTCGGGTCGCTCATCGGCGTGCTCGCGACGGCCGCGTTCGCGGTCGAGTTCTCGGCGATCGCGAAGCGTTCCGGCCGCATGGTGCCGTCGTTGATCGCCGGGCTGCTCGCGTTCGGGCTCATCGGCGCGGCCGCGCAGGAGCTTCCCATCGCGCCGCTCCCCCTCTACGCGATCTGCGCCGTCGTGCTCATCCTCGCCATCCGGCTTGTGCCACCGACGGGTACGAGCCACGGTGTGCATCCGCCGCGCTGGGACCTACCGGTGCGCATGGCCCTGGCCACGGGCCTGGTGCTCGCGATCACGAGCGTCGCGTCGCTGCTCGGCCCGCGCCTATCGGGGCTGCTCGCCACGATCCCGCTGTACGCGAGCATCCTCGCCGGCTTCGGCTTCACCCAGATCGGTCCGGCCGCCGCGATCAACGTCTGGCGCGGCCTGCTGTTCGGCCTGTTCGGCTTCGGCGCGTTCTACGTGGTGCTGGCGGCGTCGCTCGAGTCGCTCGGCCTTGCCGCGTTCGCGCTCGCGCTCCTCACCGCGATCATCGTGCAGCTCGTGACGCTGCGGGTGCTGCGCCGCTAGCGGAGTCGCACCGAGGCGGTGAGGCCGCCGAGCTCTTGGAACGTCACGTTCGCTCCGTCGGATAGCCGATACAGCGTGTAGTCGGTCGAGCCCAGACCGGCGCTGCCCGGAGAAACGAAGGCCAGCACGACGGCGGTCCCATCGGCGCGGAACGTCCGGACCGCGCTTCCCGGCTTGACGCCGCGGAACGCCGTGGACGCAGTGCCATCGTCGGCCGTGAAGAGCACGAAACCGCCGTCGGCGCTGATGAAGCCGATCTTGTGCGTGCCGGGCTGCCATCGCGCGCCGGTCCTGCCGGTCCCGCTCGCGATCTTGTTCGCCGCGTAGTCGGCGATGGGCCAGAACTTGACATTGCCCGTGGTGAAATCGGTGCCGAGCACGAACTTGGCGTCGCTCGATGCCCGGACCCCGTTCATGTCCATGCCATTGCCGCGGGTGTCCACCTTGTTGACGGTGGACGGGCCCGACGGATCGATCTTCACGGTGACGTAGTACGCCATGCCGGCGCCTTCGCCGGTCAGTCCCGCGGCCGCGAGGGTCGCCGACCGGTCCCAGGCGATCGGTCGGTAGAGCCAGCCGGTATTCGTTTGGGTGTCGATCACCGTCCCGTGCCGCCCATTCGGGGCGACCTCGTAGATGTTGAGGGTCGCACTGTTCCCGCCACCGCCGATACCGAAGTTGCCCGTCTCGGTCGAATACAGGAGCGCGGCGCCGTCGGCCGACCAGGCGATGCCGCCACCCCGCTGACCGGCGGACAGCGTGGCGTAGGTGAGCTCCGATGCGCCACCGGTCACCCGCAGCTGCACCGGCGAACCGGGCTTCCAGAATGCGATGTACCGGCCATCCGGTGATACCGCGAAGCCCTGCTGGTCGAATGAGGCAAGGCGCGCGTTGCTCGACTCGGTCCGGAACGCCGCGACCGTGCCGACATCGGTGACGATGAAGCCGAAGTCGTCGTTGTACACGGCGCTCGATCCGGCACTCGCCGCCGGAGCGGCGGACGCCGCCGTCGCGCTCGCAGCTGCGCTGCCCGTCGCGGCGGTGGTCGGGCTTGCGCGCGTCGCGGAGGCGGTCGACGTGGCGGTCGGGCTCGCGACCGCGGTCGGCTGCTCCGGCGAGCGCAGGCCGATGACGATGATGATCGCCATCGCCGCGACGACCGCGGCGGCGATCCAGAGATTCCGTTCCTTCATTCCGTACTCCCTTGCCGCACTATCGCAGCCGGACCGACGCGTTCAGGCCGCCCAGCTCGGTGAAGGTCACCCGGTCGCCCGTGGTCGCCTTCGGGTCGCTCCCGAGGCGTACGAGCGTGTAGGTCTGTACGAGATTGGACGATCCCGGCGGGATGACGTGGAGCAACACCGCGCTGCCATCCACGCGGAAGAGCCGGACGACCGCGCCGTCGGCGACACCGGAGAAGGCCGTCGAGCCGCAGCCGAGCGGCGTGTTGCGGTCGGCGTTGCAGAGCCAGAACTGCTTCGACGGACCGATGAAGCCGATCTCGTGCGTGCCCGGCCGCCACAGCGCGCCAGTGAGGCCGTACTTCGTTTCCGCCGGCGTGACCTTGGCGGCGTAGTCGGCCATGGGCCAGTAGCTGAAGCCCGTGTCGATGTCGACGCCGACGACGAGCTTGGCGTCGGTCGAGGCTCGGACCGAGCCCATCGTCACGCGGCCGGCCACGTCGGAACGCTGCTCGTTCAGCTCGTTCGTCGGATTCACCCGGACCGTGACGTATCGGGTCATGAAGCCGCCGTCACCCGTGACGCCGGCCGCGATCAGATTGACGGACCGGTCCCAGGCGACCGGCACGTAGAGCCTGCCCGGCTCGGTCAGTGTGAGCACCACCCTCGCCGCGCCGCCGGACACGAGATCCAGGATCCGTACCGTGGAGCCGGTCGTCGGGGATCCTGTCTGGATGGCGTAGGCAAGACCTCGACCGTCGTTGGACCAGACGATGCCACCACCACGCTCCTTGTCGCTGAGCCCCGAGGAAACGATGAGCGCAGGCGAGCTTGGGTTGCTAATGACCACGACCCGAAGCTCCTGCGGCGCTCCCGCCGCCTCGGTCGGCCCCTGGGTCCAATACGCGAGGCGCGTGCCATCCGGGGATACGGCGAAGCCCCGCATCGAGAAATCGCCGATCGGCGCGTTGCTCGACTCCGTGCGGGCATGCGCCCGATCGAAATTGTCGGTGACGAAGAACCCGAAGTCATCGTTGTAGATCCCGCCGCTCGGTGCGGGCGACGGCGATGCCGTTGGACTCGCGCTGCCACTGGGACCGGACGTCGGGCTGGGAACGATGACCGCCGCGCCGCTCGCCGACGGCGTGGGCGACGCGCTCGGGTTCGCGGCCGGCGTGTTCCGATCGCGCAGCTGTAGGCCGACGACGAGCGCGAGGACCAGCACCGCGGCGATCGCGGTGGCAGTGAACAGGTACCGAGAAGTGCGGGTCACGATGGTCTCCCTTCCGGATACGCGGCGCCATGCGCCACGCGCTGGCAGCGGGATCGTGTCGAGATCGCGCACGAACAGTCCCGTCAGATCCTTGTCGCGGTCATCCACGGGCGTTCACCTCATTGCGCATATGGGCGAGGGATTGCGAGACGGTCGCGCTCACCGTTCCGCGCTTCACGCCGAGCGCGCCGGCGATCTCGTCCTGGGTGAGGCCGAGGTAGTAGTGCGCGACGACGATGGCTCGCTGCCGCTCGGTCAGCAGTGAAAGCAGCCGGCCGACCTCGAGCCGCTGGATGATCGCGTTGACCTCATCCTTGGACGAGGCCGCATCAAGTGCCACGTCACGACGCGCCTGGAATAGTCCGCGGCGCGTCTTGCGTAGCGCGACGCGGTAGAGCCAGCCTTCGAGATTGCGATCATCGGACGGCGGATGGCGCAGCCCTTCCTCGAATGCGTCGTGCAATCCATCGAGTGCGCGTTCGCGATCGAAGGTCGCCGCGACGAGCGCGCGGTAGACCTGCGGGAACGCGTGGTCGTACAGGTCGCCCCACCGTTCGGGTGTGATTTCCGGCATACATGGAGGTAATGCATCGAACCGACCGTTTCGCTTAGGCGCGAGGGCTCGCTCGGTCGCTAGGTGCAGCCGGGCGGCGAACCCTGACTGCGCTTGCAGTACTGGACGATCGCACGACCGCTCAGGAGGTCCCGGATGGCGCCGACCGAATCGTCGCCGCCCGTGGTTGTTAACAGTCTCGCGCCGTCCTTCGACCACCACAGGTCGCCGCCCGCGTCGCCGACGTTCGTTGCGCTGCCGTCGATGCGCCGCACCCAGGCGGGCTCCGAGATATACGCGCCGCAGCAGAGCGGACGCTCGGTCAGCGCAAAGCGGTCGAGCGCGGGATGCCACGCCGCGGGCCGGAGGACCACGTCAGAACCTGCCCGGTACAGGCTGCGGATCGCGCCGCTGTTGACGTCGGCGGCGTACACCGCGCTTCGTCCACCGAAGAGCGTCCGGGTGCTGGTGATGAGCACGTTCCCTTCCCCTCCGCGCCAGTCGATCGCGTAACCCTCGCCGATGACGCGCGCCCGGCCGCCGACGAGGGTGACGGTCGCGGCGTCGAATCGCGCCGGGCCGCCCGTCGGATCGACGATGGCGATAAATGTCGCCGACTCACCCGGCGACGGTGAGATCGCCAACCATTTCGCATCCGCGGACCACGCGAGCGGGCGCGGCGGGCTGCCGACGCGCTGCGGATCGTCGACAACTATTCGCGTTGGCGCTGGCGGAGCAGCGTCGCCGACGGCTGCGAGCCACACGCCGTTGGCCTGCGCGTCCGCGGAGGTGCGCGCGTACGCGATCCGTCCGCCATCCGGCGTGATGACCGGCGACCCGAGGTCGGCGCCGCTCAGCAGCGCGCGCAGCTCGCCGGTCTCCGGACGAAGGACGAAGTACGTCGTCCGCTGCTCCGATTCACGCACCATGACGACGACGATGCGGCCGTCCGCCGACGCGCTGAACGCGTTGGATCGGACGTCCGGCCCCGCGGGCAAGGGGAGCGGTCCGCCATGCGCGACCTCGACCGGCGGGGCGACCGCGGCCTCGTCGAACAGGAGGAGCCGGTAGCTCGCGCCCGAGCCGCTCTCCAGGTAGTGGAACGCCGGCGGCACACGTCCGATCGCGGTCGCGACCAGTGGCGGCCCGGCGACGGGAGTCACCGATGGCGATGGCGATCGGGCGACCGACGGACTTGCCGCTGCGACGCTCGGTGACGGCGTCGTCAACGGGAGCGGCTGCGCGGTCGTGCAGGCAGTGACAGCGACCGCGATGGCGAGCGCGACGACCCGCACCTGCATCGACGCGCCTATCGCAAGGCCACGGGCTGCGCGCGGACTCGCGCGAAGAGCGGCGGGAGCGGCTCGCCATCGCCGACCTCGGACCAGACCTCCCGAAGCAGGTGACGCACGAAGACGAGGGTAGCTCTAGCGACGCGCTCGCAACCGATGCCCTGTCACTTCTCGACGGTGATGATGTGTGCCTGGATCTTCCCATCGACGGCCGCCGGTCCGAACCGTTGCGCTATCCCTGCGGCGGCGGTGTCGGTCGCTTCGCCCAGCCGCGAGGCGTCCCGCGATTCGATCTCGTTCCGTAGCGGCGTGCCCTGGCAGTACGCGACGGCCGGGACCCGCGGCGATGCGGCGCGGCTGCGCGCTGCGACGGTGCTGACCTCCGGCGGTGCCGCGAAGCCCCCGGCCGCGAGGTCCCGCTCGATGGTCCGCAGCTGGTGGTAGCCATGCGGTGTGCGCGCCAAGAAGCGCGGTGGGTCGGCGGGGAACAGCGACTCGAGTGCCGTCGTCACGGTGTCGGCAAATTCATTTTCCTCGATCCGATCCCAAACGCTGAAGATGAGCACGCCGCCCGGCGTGAGGACGCGACGCGCTTCGGAGAACGCCGTGGGCTTATCCGGAAAGAACATGACGCCGAACTGGCACACGACCGCGTCGAACATCCCGTCCGGGAATGGCAGCGCCATGGCGTCGGCCTGCCGCCACTCCACCGGACGGGTCGTGCCCATCGCGGCAGCGTGATCGAGCATCGGCTGATTGAGATCCGTGGCGACGATCGAGACATCGTGCGGCAGTACGGACGCCAGCCTGCGGGTCGCGACACCGGTGCCGGCCGCGATCTCGAGCACGCGCTTGACCGGCCGCGAGACCACCCGGTCCGCGAGGTCCGCGGCATACGGCTCAAAGATCAGCGGGACCAAATGGGTCTCGTACAGCGACGGGATGGAGCCCGCGAAGACACTGTCGGTGTCGCGATCGCTCACCGCGGCTCCGGCAGCACGCCCCCGTCCGCGTCGAGATAGCGATCCGGGTTCTCCTGGAAGATCCGCTTGCAGACCTCGCGATCGAACGCGTACAGGTTGCTCTCGTAGCGCAGCTTGAACGGGGGCGGATCAGCGAGCGGGGCCTGGCACGTCGGACAGGCCTTGCTGATCACGCCGGGTCGAGCTCGATGAGCGGCGCGTGCGCGCGAACGAGCTGCCCGTTCGTCGCGAGGATCGCGCGCACCCGGCCGTTCTTCGTGCTACGGATCTCGTTGAACAGCTTCATCGCTTCGATGAGACCGATCACGTCCCCTGCCGCGACGACGCTGCCGACCTGCACGAACGGCGGCGACTGCGGTGACGGCGAGAGGTAGAAGACGCCGGTCAGCGGCGCGGTGATCGCGTTCCCGGTCAGCGCCGCCGGATCCGCGCTCACGACCGATGGCCCCGCCGCCTGCGCCGCGGGTGCAGCAGCGGGCGCCGGCGTAGCGGGCGTCGCCGCGGCGGCCTGCGCTGGCGCATTCTTGGCGACGCGGACGCGGATGCCGCCGCGGGTCACCTCGAGCTCGCGCACGTCGGATGCGTCGAGCCGCGTAAGCAGCTCCCGCACGAGTGCGTTCGCGTCCGCACGCACCGTCTTCGAGTCGGCCACTACCCCGAGCCGTTCCGCCGGCGGATGATGAGCGCGACGTTGTGCCCGCCGAAGCCCATCGAGTTGGAGAGCGCGTAGTCGACCGTGGCCTTGCGCGCGACGTTCGGGATGTAGTCGAGGTCGCACGTGGGGTCCGGCACTTCCTGGTTGATGGTCGGTGGCAGTAGTCCGTCCCGCATCGCGAGGAGGCAGATGACCGCCTCGATAGCGCCGGCGGCGCCGAGGGTGTGTCCGGTCATCGACTTCGTGGACGAAACGGGCGGCACGGTCGCTCCGAAGACGGTCTTGAGCGCGGCGGTCTCGGCTCCGTCGTTCGCCTGCGTCGACGTGCCGTGCGCGTTCACGTAGCCGATCTGCGACGGCGTGATACCCGCGTCGTCCATGGCCATA
>JBBQZK010000088.1:0-8447 GCA_038207785.1 Candidatus Limnocylindria bacterium
GGTATCGATGCTGCAGCGGAAGATGACCATCGGATTCGCCCGCGCCGGCCGCCTGGTCGACATCATGGAGCAGGAAGGCGTCATCGGGCCGTCGGTCGGGCCCGGCAAGATGCGCCAGGTCTACGGTGCGCGGCCGTCGCCCACAGGCGGAGACGACACCTAGTGGCGCGCCTCGGTGAGGCTCTTCGGCAGCAGCGCGAGCAGATGGGCGTCAGCATGCAGCAGGCCACCGAGGATACGAAGATCCGCCAGAAGTTCCTCCAGGCGATCGAGAGCGGCGACTACCAGTCACTCCCAGGCACCGTCTATACGAAAGGGTTCCTCCGGAACTACGCCGAGTACCTGACCCTCGACCCCGAGGAGATGGTCGCGTTGTACACGGGCGAGCGCGGCGGGTCCGAGCCGGCGCGGACGTTCGCGCCGATGAAGCCGCTGGTGAAGCGAAGCTTCATCTTCACGCCGACCGTCCTCGTTCCGGTCCTGGTCCTGGCAGGCATCGGGCTCTTCGCGGGGTATATCTACTACCAGTTCACGAATTTCGCGGTCGCTCCGCATGTCGACATCACCGACCCGCCGACCGACGCCGTCTCCCAGATCGCGGAGTACACGCTGAAGGGCAAGACCAACCCGGAGGGCCGCATCACGGTCCGCGTATCGCCCGGCCAGGACACGATCAACGACGTGCACCCTGCCGCTGACGGCACATTCAGCGTCATCGTGCCGCTGAAGCCGGGTCCCAATCACGTGGAGATCGAGGTCCTCGACCCGGCCGGCAAGCTCGCCCGGGCCTCGCGCACCATCCAGCTCAACCCCGGCGTCTCGACCGATCCACAGGCACCGCAGCTGATCATCGAGCAGCCCGCGAACGGCGGCACGTACACGAACGCGCCGGTCACGGTGTCCGGCCGGGTCGATACGTCCGTGAAGAGCGTGACCGTGAACGGCGCCGCCGCGACGATCGGCAGCGACCTCAAGTTCAGCGTCACCGTGAACTTCGTGGCCGGACCCCAGACGGTCCGCATCGTCGCCAAGACCGCCACGGGGGCGGAGGTGCAGGAGACGCGGACCGTCGCCGTGTCGTACACGGCTGCCGTGGTGACCGTGCGCATCACCGGCGGCGAGGCGTACATCGTGGTCACCGTCGACGGCGCACAGGCGCCCGGCACGAACAAGATCCTCCCGAACGGCCAGGTCGCCACGTTCAGCGGGAAGTCCGTGACCGTTCGTTCCGGCAACGCGGGAGCGACGTTCCTCGCGTTCAATGGACAGGATCTCGGCAAGATGGGGGAGGCGGGCCAGGTGATCGAGCGCTCGTTCAAGTCGCCGTGACGTTCAACCTTCCGCTCGCCCTCGTCTACGCACGGATCCTCGCGGTCGTTCCGATCGTGCTGCTGCTGCAGGCGCGCGACGAGGCGAGCGCGACGTGGGCGTTCCTCATCTTCTGTCTCGCTGCGCTCACCGACGCCATCGACGGCCGCCTGGCGCGGCGGTTGGGGCAGGTGACCCGGCTCGGAACGTTTCTCGATCCGCTCGCCGACAAGCTCCTCGTCATCGGCACGCTCATCCCGCTCCAGGGCCTTGGGCTGGTCCCGTCATGGATCGTCGTGGTGATCGTCGCGCGCGAGCTCGCAGTGACCAACCTTCGGGCGATCGCGTCGGCCCGCGGATACAGCGTCGGGGCGAGCGCATCGGGCAAGGTCAAGACGATCTTCCAGACCGCGTCGGCCGCCGGCCTGCTGCTGCTGCTCGCCGCGCCCTCGCTCCCGCTCGCGTATCTGGCGTACGGGCTGCTCTCCGCGGCGGTCGGTCTCACGATCTTCTCGGGCGTCGACTACATGTGGAAAGCCTCGTTCGCGATCGCCGGCCGCGGTGTGCCGGAGCGCTGGCGCCTGAAGCCGCGCGAGGGCACGGCCCGCACGCGTGCCCGCTAAGCCGCCGTCGTACGCGGATCTCGCCGAGCGCATGCAGACGCTCCACGGGACGCTCCGCAAGAAGAAGCTCACTGTCGCCGCGGCGGAATCCTGCACCGGCGGCCTGCTCGGCGCGATCCTGAGCGAGCACGGCGGCTCCAGCGTGTACTTCCGCGGCGGCATGGAGGTCTATTCCGACGACGCGAAGACCGTGCTCGCCGACGTGCCACCGCAGCTCATCCATTCGCACGGCGCGGTGTCGTCCGTCGTCGCGGCCGCGCTCGCGCGCGGCGCCCGCGAGAAGCTCGGCGCGAAGATCGGGCTGGGGATCACCGGCATCGCCGGGCCGGGGGGCGCGACCCCTGGAAAGCCGGTGGGCCTCGTGTACATCGCGGTCGATGGTCCGAAGCTGCAGCGGGTGACGAAGAAGCAGTGGACGTTCGACCGCCCAGGCAATCGCCTCGCGAGCGTCGGCGTCGCCCTCGACCTGCTCGCCGAGGCGATCGGATGAGGGGACCGCTCGCCGTGGTGTTCCGCGACCGCGACGTCGCGAAGGCCTACCGCCATCGGGCGCCCTATCCCGACGAGACCTTCACGATCCTCGCGGGACTCCTGGTCGAGCCGCACACCGTCCTGGACGCCGGGGCCGGCAGCGGCGCGCTCGCGCGGGAGATGCTCCGGTTCGCCTCGCGCGTCGACGCGGTCGACCCGTCGGCAGCGATGATCGAGGAGGGCGGCCAGCTGCCGGGCGGCGATGATCCACGCCTTCGGTGGATCAGCGGCACGGCCGAAGATGCGCCGCTCGAACCGCCGTACGGGCTCATCACGGCGGGTACGAGCATCCATTGGATGGACCCGGGGATCGTCATGCCGCGGTTCGCCGCGGTGCTCGCGCCCGGTGCCGTCCTTGCCGTCGTCGAGCGGGACGACGGCGACTTCCCGGTGCCGGAGCTGCTGGGCGTCATCAAGCGCTACTCCGAGCTGCACGCCGACCACGTCGACGGCTTCCCCGAGCGGATCGCGGCGCTCGAGGGGAGCGGCCGGTTCGTCCTCGAGGGCGAGCGCCGGACCGCGCCGGTGGCGCTTCGCCGCACGGTCGACGAATATCTCGAGTACCTGCACAGCACGAGCACCCTCGCGCGGGTGCGGCTCGGCGATCAGGCCGCGTCATTCGACGTCGATGTCCGCGCGGTGTTCGCCCAGCGCGGGATGGCCGTCGTCGAGCAGCAGGTCGTCGGGCAGGTCGCATGGGGCCGGCCGCGATGAGCAGCACGCCGCTCGGCGTCGGCCTCCTCGGGTTGGGGACGGTGGGCAGCGCGGTCGCCCGCGCCTTCGCCGATCGTCGGAAGCGGATCGACGCCGCGGCGGGCCGGCCGGTGCAGCTGCGTGGCGCCGCGGTGCGGGATCCGACGAAGGCCCGCGATGCCGGCGACCTGCGACTCTCGACCGACCCGTTCGAGATCCTGGACGATCCGGACATCGCGGTCGTGATCGAGGTCATCGGCGGCCACCAGCCCGCGACCGATCTGCTGCTCGCCGCGTTCGAGCGCGGCAAGCACGTCGTGACGGCGAACAAGGAGGCCGTCGCGAAGGAGTGGGATCCGCTGCACGAAGCCGCGCGCCTCGCCAAGCGGGAGCTTCGGTTCGAGGCCGCCGTCGGTGGCGCGGTCCCGGTGGTGCGCGGGATGCTCGACCAGGGCGCGGTCCGGCCCCGGGTCCTGCGCGGCCTGCTCAACGGCACGACGACGTACATCTGCGGGCGCCTCGAGAGCGGCATCACCTTCGCCGACGCGCTCGCCGAAGCGCAGGCCAAGGGCTACGCGGAGGCGGACCCGACGAACGACATCGACGGCTTCGACGCGGCCTACAAGCTGTCGATCCTGGTAAGCCTGCTCGAGGGCCGGCATTTCCGTCCCGAGCAGGTGCGCCGCACCTCACTGCGCACCGCGACTGCCGACGGCGCGAACGCCGCCGCCGCGCGCGGCGCCCGGATCCGGTACCTCGCCGTCGCGGACTTCGGTGAGCGAGCCACGAAGTGTCGCGTCGGGCCCGAAGAGGTCCCCGCGGACTCCCTCGAGGGCCGGGCCTCAGGCCCGACCAACGTCATCACGCTGGAGTCGGACATGGCCGACCGGCTTGTCTGGAGCGGTCCCGGCGCGGGCGGCGATGCGACCGCGTCCGCGATACTCGCTGACGTGATCGCCATCGCGAGGTCGGCACGCTGAGCAAGCCGATCGTCTTCAAGTTCGGTGGGACGTCCGTCGCATCGCCGCCGGCGATCGAGGCGGTCGCGCACATCATCGCGGCCGAGAAGGCCGAGCGCCTCGTCGTGGTGTCTGCGACCGCCGGGACGACGGATGCGCTCGTGAAAGCCGCGGATCAGGCCGTGGCCGGCGATGCCGCCGGCGCGCAGCAGATCATCGAGCGGCTCTCCGAGCAGCACCGGAATCTGATCGCCGACCTGGTCGGGATCAACGGCGCGTCCGCCCTGAGCGAGATCGTCGACCTCACCGACCGCACCACGGCCCTGCTGCGCAGCGTGGCGCTGCTACGCGAGTGCAGCGCGCGGTCCCTCGACGCGATCCTGTCATACGGGGAGCGCCTGTCAGCGCCGCTCATCGCGGCCGTCCTCAACGCGCGGGGTGTCGCGGCGGAAGCGCTGTCCGCGGAAGGGCTCCTCGTGACGGACGACCATTTCGGCCACGCGAATCCGCTCCTGCAGATCACCCGCGAACGGGTCGAGCAGCAGCTGGTGCCGCGCATGCGCTACGGCACCGTTCCCGTCGTCACCGGGTTCGTGGGCTCCACGGTGGAGGGGGTGACGACCACACTCGGCCGCGGCGGCTCCGATTATTCGGCCGCGGTGTTCGCCGCCGCGCTCGGCGCGGCCGAGTGCCGCATCTATACCGACGTCAGCGGGGTCATGAGCGCCGATCCGCGCATCGTGCCCGACGCGAAGCCGCTGCCCGCGATCAGCTACGCGGAGGCCGCGGAGCTCTCGTACTTCGGCGCGAAGGTCATCCATCCGCGGACCGTCCTGCCGGCCGTCGAAGCGGGGATCCCGGTCCGGATCCTGAACACGTTCGCCGCCGACGACCCGGGGACCACGATCACAGGCACCACGCCCCGCGACGACACCGTGGTGAAGGCCACGACCTCGCTCGGCGGGCTCGGCCTGATCACGGTGCAGGGCGCGGGCATGAGCGGAGTGCCCGGCTTCGCCGCGCGGGTCTTCGACACGACCGCGGCGGAAGCGGTGTCGGTGCTGATGATCAGCCAGGCCTCCAGCGAGAACTCGATCTGCCTTGTCGTTCCCGACGAGTCGATCAAGCGGCTCGAAGGGGCGCTGCGGAAGATGTTCTCGCGGGAGCTCGAACGTCACGACGTCGAGAAGGTCTCGATCGAATCCCCCGTCGCCATCGTGTCGGCGGTGGGGGAGGGCATGCGCGGGACGCCCGGCGTGGCCGCGCGCCTGTTCGGCGCCTTGGGCCGGGCGAACGTGAACGTCATCGCGATCGCTCAGGGCTCGTCCGAGCTGAACATCTCGCTGGTCGTCTCAGAGAACGAGCGGGAGAACGCGGTGCGGGCGATCCATCAGGAGTTCCACGAGCGCTAGGCGTCTTCAGCGCCGGCGCGCGTCTGTCACACTTTCATCCGTGACGCAGCAACGCACGGTTGCGGTCCTCGGAGCGACGGGCACGGTCGGGCAGCGCTTCATCAGCCTGCTCGCGGACCACCCGTGGTTCACGCTGACCGCCCTGACCACGTCCGAGCGCAACGCCGGCAAGCGGTACGCCGACGCCGTGCACTGGCATCTCCCCGAGCCGATGCCCGCCTCGGTCGCGGACCTGAAGCTCGAGACCACGCGGCCCGACATCGACGCGGACCTATGCTTCAGCGCGCTGCCGACCGACGCGGCCGAGGCGCACGAGGCCGCGCTGGCGAAGGCGGGCCACCACGTGTTCTCGAACGCGAGCACCCATCGCATGGATGCGGACGTCCCGAACCTGCTCGCGGAAGTGAACTTCGAGCACGTGAAGGCCCTCGCGACGCAGCGCGAAACGCGGGGCTGGACGGGTTCCATCGTCACGAACGGCAACTGCACGGCGATCCACCTCACGCTCGCGATCGCTCCGCTCCACCGTGACTTTGGCATCGAGCAGCTCATCGTCTCGACGATGCAATCGATCTCCGGTGCCGGATACCCGGGCGTGCCGTCCCTCGACGTCCTCGACAACGTCGTGCCGTTCATCGCCGGTGAAGAGGAGAAGGTCGTCGAGGAGACCCAGAAGTTCCTCGGCGGCTGGGGGCCCGCTGGGTTCGCACCAGCGATCTTCCCGATGTCGATCCACTGCAATCGTGTGCTCGTCCGTGACGGTCACACCGAGACGGTGTCCGTGCGGCTGAAAGGCGCGCCGAGCGTCGCGGCCGTGACCGCGAGCTTCAAGGCGTTCACGGGCCGGCCACAGGAGCTCGGCCTGCCGTCCGCGCCGAAGCACCCGATCGTCGTCCGTGAGGAACGCGACCGCCCGCAGCCGCTGCTCGACCGGGACACCGAGCGCGGGATGGCCTCGATCGTCGGCCGCATCCGCCCGGATCCGGTCCTGGGCACCAAGTTCGTGGTGGTCGGCCACAACACGATCCGCGGTGCGGCGGGCGCGTCGGTGCTCAATGCGGAGCTGCTCGTCGCGGAGCGCTGCATCTAGCGATGGCCGCAGAGACCTTCCTCGCGCGACTCGACCGGGTGCCACTGAACCGCTTCCATTGGCGGCTGCTCGTCGTCGCCGGACTCGGCTGGATGTTCGACGCGATGGACGTGATCCTCATCGCCTTCCTGCTCACGCCGATTCGTACCGAATTTGGTCTCGATGCGACGCAGACCGGTTTCGTCGCGAGTGCGGGATTCGTCGGGATGTTCTTCGGCGCGGCGATCGCAGGCCGGCTGGCCGACCGGCTTGGTCGCAAGACGGTGTTCCAGGTCACGCTCGTGTTGTTCTCGTTCGGCGCGCTCCTGTCCGCTGCCGCACCAAGCTTCGAGACGCTGCTCGTCGCGCGCCTGATCGCCGGCCTGGGCCTCGGTGGCGAGCTGCCGGTCGCCTCGACGCTGGTGTCCGAGTACGCGCCCCGGGCGTCGCGCGGGCGGTTCATCGTCCTCCTCGAATCGTTCTGGGCATATGGGACGATCCTTGCGGGAGTCGTCGCGCTCGTCGTCCTGCCGCAGTTCGGATGGCGCGGCGCATTCGTCGTCGGCGCGCTCCCGGCGCTCTACGTCGCGTACCTCCGTCGAGCGCTCCCGGAGTCCCCGCGATTCCTGGCCGAGCATGGTCGCGCGGCCGAAGCCGATGCGGTCGTTCGCCGCGTCGAACGGGAAGGTGGGGGAGCGCTGATCACGGTCGCGAAGCCCGTCGCACCCGAGCGCTCCGTCGGCGGGAGCACCTCGATCGGCGCGCTGTTCGCGCCCCGCTACGCCCGCCGCACGCTGATGCTGTGGATCCTCTGGTTCGGGATCACCTTCACGTACTACGGCATCTTCACGTTCTTGCCGTCACTGCTCGCGGGACGCGGCCTGACGGTCGTCCGAAGCAACGAGTATTTCTTCATCGCCTCGCTCGCGCAGGTCCCGGGATACTTCAGCGCCGCGTGGCTCGTCGAGCGCCTCGGCCGGCGACCGACACTTGTCACGTATCTCGTGGGCTCGGCGATATCGGCGTACCTGTTCGGGAACAGTGGAGCCGGGAACGACGCCATTCTGTATGCGGCGCTGCTGTCGTTCTTCAATCTCGGTGCCTGGGGCGTCGTCTACGCGATCTCACCGGAGATGTACCCGACCGGCCTCCGCGGCACCGGCGCGGGCGCGGCGGCCGCGGTCGGCCGCATCGGGGGCATCATCGGCCCGTTCCTCACGCCGACGCTCACCATCTCGCTCGGTCAGTCCGGCGTATTCGCTGTCTTCATGGGGCTCTTGCTCGTCACCGCAGCGGCAGTGGGCCTCCTGAGCGAGGAGACCCGCGGCCGCTCGCTCGAGGAAATAGCACCAGCGGCCTGAGCCATTCCGCCTACGCCATTCGGCGGATTGTCTAGTCCATCCTGACGACCTAGCCTCCGGGGGTGATCGAGCGTGAGCGGAAATACAAGCTCCCCGATATGGCCGTTCCCGACCTGCGGAAGCGTCTCGAGAACGAGGGCCGCTGGGTCCGCGCCGGTGCCGAGGGCGATGTCTTCTTCGACCACCCCGCACTCCATCTCCAGAACGAGGATCGCCGGCTGCGACTGCGGTTTCGCGACGAGGGCGGCGTGCAGGAGCTCACCTACAAGAGTCCGCGCGAGATGCATGGCGTCGACAAGGTCCGTAAGGAGATCACCGCGGTGCTGGTCTCGGGTCCCGTGGAGGAGCTCATCGCCGAGCTCGGGTTCCGCCGCATCCGCAAGTTCGTGAAGCTGCGCGAGGTGTACGTCCTCGGTGAATTCGAAGTGTCGCTCGACCACCTCGAGGGCGCCGGCTGGTTCTGCGAGATCGAGGCGCTCACGCCGAGCGCG
>JBBQZK010000089.1:0-8367 GCA_038207785.1 Candidatus Limnocylindria bacterium
GTGAACGGCGAGCGGGGCCTGCTCGGGTACACCGGCACCTACGAGGGCACGCGCGTGTCGGTGCAGGGCACCGGCATGGGCAGTCCCGGCGCGACCATCGTCTTCGAGGAGCTCATCCAGCTCGGGGTGACGACGCTCATCCGGGTCGGCACGTGCGGCGGCCTGCAGCTCGGCCAGAAGCTCGGCGACACGATCGTGGCGATCTCGGGCGTGTCGGCCGATAGCACCGCGACGCACCTGGTCGGCAACGAGGCGCACACGCCCACCGCGAGCTTCGAGCTCAGCCATGCCGCGGTGCATGCTGCCGAGGCGATGGGCCAGCCCGTGCACGTTGGGCCGGTGGCGTCGAGCGATCTGTTCTACAACCCGGACGGAGGGCAATACGCGCGCTGGTCGAAGCGTGGCGTGCTCGCCGTCGAGATGGAGGCCGCCGCCCTGTTCACGGTCGCCGCGCTGAAGGGCGTGCGCGGAGGGTGCCTGCTGCTGGTGTCCGACATGGTCATCGACGGCACGTTCACGCGCATCAGCGACCTGGAGATGCGGGCGGCCGTGGATCGCACGACCCGGATCGCGCTCGCCGTCGCGATCGGCGCGAAGCGGGCCGCTCCGGCCTAAGGCGCTCCCTCCAGAAGCGTGCTGCCGCTCGAGATGCTCAAGGCCGCGCCCAAGGTGCTCCTGCACGATCACCTCGATGGCGGTCTGCGCCCGCAGACCATCGTCGAGCTCGCGCAGGAGCAGCACTACGGCGGGCTCCCGACGACCGACCCGGCCGAGCTCGGTCGCTGGTTCCATGCGAGCGCCGCGTCCGGCTCGCTCCCGCTCTATTTGCGGGGGTTCGAGCACACGATCGCGGTCATGCAAACGCCCGATGCGGTCGAGCGGGTCGCCTACGAATGCGCCGAGGACCTCGCAGCCGACGGCGTCGTCTATGCCGAGGTCCGCTACGCGCCCGTCTTCTCGACCGAGCGGGGGATGAACTTGGAACAGGTCGTCGCTGCGGTCGCGCGGGGCTTCGACCGGGCCGAGCGCGATCACCCGATCGTGCTGCGCCAGATCGTCTGCGCGATGCGGGACCGGACCGACTCCCTGGAGATGGCCGAGCTGGCCGTCGCGTTCCGCGATCGGGGGTGCGTCGGCTTCGACATCGCCGGTGAGGAGGCCGGTCATCCGCCGAAGGTCCACCTCGAGGCGTTCCAGTACTGCCGCCAGCAGAACTTCAGCATCACCATCCACGCCGGCGAGGCGTTCGGCCCCGCGTCGATCTGGCAGGCGCTCCAGTACTGCGGCGCGCATCGCATCGGCCACGGCGTGCGGCTCGTGGAGGACATGGCCATCGATGGGGACAAGGTGGTCAAGCTCGGCCAGCTCGCCACGTACATCCGTGACCACCGGATCCCGCTCGAGGTCTGTCCGTCAAGCAACGTCGACACCGGCGCGGTCGCGACGCTGGCGGAGCACCCGATCCGCCACTTCCTCGCGCAGAAATTCCGCGTGACGGTGAACACCGATAACCGGCTGATGAGCGCCATCACGCTCTCCGAGGAATTCCGACGGCTGTCCGCGGGGCTCGGCCTGACCCTGGAAGACGTCGAGCGCCTCTCCATCAACGCGATGAAGAGCGCATTCCTCGGCTACGACGAGCGCGTCGCGATCATCTACGACCGCATCAAACCCGGGTACGCGAAGCTTCGCGGCGAGCCCGCGCTCGCGCCGTACGCGCTGCCGCCAGGGACCTAGGGGCCGACCGGCTCGGCCAGCTCGACATGGGCGCTCGAGCGGAAGCCGCGCAGCCGTGGTGAGCGGAGCGCGACGGCCGCCACGCTGAGGCCGACGAGCGCGGCGTTGATCGCGGCACCGGCGGCAGGGCCCATGGCGGCCACGATCGCACCGGTCTCGATCTGGCCCGCATTGGACAGCCCGCGGCTGGTCACGGTGATCATCGACATGACTCGTCCGCGATACGCGTCGGCCGTGGCCAGCTGGGCGATGGTGTTCCGCATCGCACCCCAGCCCGCGTCCGCCACGCCGATCAGAAAGAGCACGGCCATTGAGAGCGCGAAGGATGTCGACACAGCAAAGCCCAGCAGGCCGACCGCATAGAGGCCACCGGCGGCGATCATGAGCGCACCCTTCCGCTGCACCTCGCCGGTGGCCACGAGCGCGATCGTTCCCGCGATCGCGCCGGCACCGACCGATGACAGCAGGAGGCCGAGCCCTTCCGGTCCGACGTGCAGCACGTCCCGCGCGAAGATCGTGACGAGCGCGCTGTTGTGCCCGAAGATCGAGAGCGCCGCCTCGGTGGTGAGGACGAGCGGCAGGACGGCGTTCCCCCTCGCGTACTGGATCCCGCCCCACGTCGCACGCCAGAGGGAGAGCCGCGTGCCCCCGGCGGCAGTGAGCTTCGTGCGGATGGCGAGCAGCGCGAAGATGATCGCGAAGTAGCTCGCGGCGTTCACGAAGAACGGGCTCGCCGGCCCGACCGACGCGATCAGGACGCCGGCGATCGCCGGGCCGAGCAGCGTGGACAGGCGCAGGATGGCCGAATTGAGCGTCACGGCGCTCTGGAAGTCGGCGCGCGGGATCAGTGAGGGATAGAAGGAGTTGCGCGCGGGCGCCTCAAAGGCCGCGAGCGTCGAGTTCAGGAAGCCGATCACGTAGATGTGCCAGAACTGGACCGCGCTGGTCGCGACGAGCGTCCCGAGGATGAGCGACGTCACGACCTGGGCGCACTGGGTGAACAGCACGAGCCGTTTCTTGTCGATGCGATCGGCGAGCGCGCCGCCCACGAGCGACAGCGTGAGT
The DNA here is from genome assembly GCA_038207785.1 of Candidatus Limnocylindria bacterium. Classification (GTDB taxonomy): domain Bacteria; phylum Chloroflexota; class Limnocylindria; order P2-11E; family P2-11E; genus UBA4735. Next base: position 2,803 of record JBBQZK010000089.1, read on the forward strand.
AGCGGGATGCCTCGGATGAGGCCACCCAGGCCGAGGAGGAGCGGCGAGCCGGTGATCGCGTACAGGAGGTACGTCGTCGCCGTCATTTCGATGAACGATCCCGCCTGAGAGACGGACTGGCCGACCCAGAAGAGCGCGAAATCGCGATGCCGGAGCGGCGACAGTCCAGGCAGGAGCCGCATCAGCCCGCTATTTGAGCCAGGTGATGTCGCCGAAGAAGAAGTTGTCACCCGACGCGAGCGTGCGCACTGCGAAGTCCTTCATCGAGAGGCCGAAGAACGCGCCCGTCGAGACGAACGCCAGATCGGACCCGGTCAGCGACCACGCCGGGAAGGTGTCGTCGCCGGTCTGGGCGAGCGATCGCAAGCCGGTACCGTCGCTGTTCACCACGAAGATCTCCGACGCGATGCCGAGATGCGCGACGTGGGGGAGCCGGACGTCCGAGCGTGGCGCCCTGTGGCCAGCTGCGCAGAACACGATCGCGTCGGAGGACGGCGAGAACCGCGGGGCCTGGATGTAGAACCAGGTGTCCCCCTTGAACAGCACGTGCGCATTGGTGCCGTCGCTGTTCGCGACCCAGACGTTGTCGTTCTGCCCGTCCTTGAGGTGGACGAACACCAGGAGCTTGCCGTCGCGCGAGACCGACGGGTCGGCTGCGTCGCTGAGCAGCCGCAGGCGCTCGCCCGTCTTCACGTTGAGGCGCTCGATGGTCGATTCGTTGCCCACATATGTGCCGTTCTTCACGATCGCGGCATTGCGGTGGAAGTAGAGGAACGTGCCCGTCGGGTCGTACCGCGGCGTGTCGTAGAAGACGTTCTCCGATTCGTGCGGGATGACCGGATGCAGGTCCGTCCCGTCGAGGTTGACCGCGTAGATGTCGGTCCCGAAGCCGGTCTTCGGGTCGGGCGCTTTCGTGAGCGCGAACAGGACCTGCTTGTGATCCGGGCTCAGCGCGGGGAGCGCCGGCGCGGCGGTGGGCGGAAGGTCGACGACCCGGCCCAGCACCTTCGCGGTGTCGTCGAGACACAGGAGGCCCGCGGGGTTGGCGAGGATGAAGGTCGCCGCCGAGCACGCGCCGGTGCCGCTTGATGGCGCGGCTCCCTTCGAGGCACACGACACGATCGCCAGTGCCGCGGCTGCGAGGATCGCGAGGGTGCGTCTCAGGCAATGGCCTCCCCGACGATCTTCGCGCGGGCACGCAGCCCGTCCTTGAGCATCTGCGACGCGCGCGCGTATCGCTGCACCGCGCCGACGTACGCGGCGTGCGACCACGTCAGCGGGGCGACCGACATCGGATCACCCGTCAGCGGATGGACCTGCTCGGCCAAGACGCCCGAGCGGTTCGCTTTGGTCGCGCACCACTCCAGCAGCCCGCGCGGCCGGTCGAGATCGGCCAGGGTCTTCGCGACGGCGATGTGGTGCTCCGCGACCCAGAGCGTCGCCACGAACCACGGGTTGCCCGGCACGTTCGCGATGTCCTGCGACTGCTGGAAGTAGTAGTCATTCTCGTAGCGGGCGAACCCCCCGATCGCCGTGTTCACCCAAAGCCGCGCCTCGAGCGCGCGCATCGTCGCCACGACGCGTGCGTCGTCCGCGGGCAGCATCCCGAACAGAAAGATGCCCGCGATCGACATGTCCAGCGTCGTGTCCTTCGTGATCGTCCCATCCGGCAGCACGGTGACCGTCCGCACGAACCGCCCGCGCTGCTCGTCGTACAGGTGCGTGAGAGCGGCGGCCTTGATCTCCTCGGCCGCGGTGCCGTAGCGCTTGGAGAGGTCGTGCTGGCCGAAGGCCGCCGCGAAGTCCCGAGCCGCGGACAGGCCGGCCCACACCGCGGCGGTCGTGAATGCGTGGATCCCGCGGCGCTCCTCCCAGAGATCGAACGACGGCGCCGGGAGCTTCGTGCGCGGCTCGCGGTAGCTCGACATGAAATCGGCGCCCGTGCGCACGAGCTTCCGGTACAGCGGTCGCACGAATTCGATGTCGCGGTCGCGGTCGTAGTGCTGCCAGAGTGCCCAGATCGGCAGTCCGGTCTCGTCCTCCTGGATCGGCAGCTCGAGCCGCCCGTCGGGCGTGGACCACGCGTGCCACGAGGAGCCAAGCGAGCCGTCAGGGTTGTACTTGTGCAGCAGGTACCCGTCGCGCGTCATGAGCTCGCCGCACAGGTAGAAGAAGCGGCGGGTCACCTCGCCGTAGCCCGCCTCGTCCAGCGCGTTGGCGACCAGCGCCCCGTCCCGTGGCCATAGATAGGAGTACGTGTCCCGGTTGAACCGCAGGACGTCCGAGTCGTTACCCGCGATGATCGCGCCGCGGTTGTCGACCTGCGTGCGGATGACGAGGGTCGACTGCTTGTACAGGTGGATCAGCGGCTCGGGCAGATGGTCCGCGATGGTCTCGTCCTTGTTCGCCCAGAGGTTCCAGTAGTCGCCGGTACGCGAAATGAACGATCCAGCGCCGCGCTCGCGCACGAGCTTGTCGAGGTCGCGGACCTCGTCGTATGTCTGCCCGGCGGCGATGACGAAGGTCGCGCTCGCGAGCCCGTTGGCCGGCACACGCAGCCCGAGCATCCCGACGCTGTCGATCGATCCCTGCGCAACGAGGTTGCGCGAGAGCTCGCCGTCCTCCGCGTCGCGCCACGTGCCCTCGCGCCCAAGAGCTTCCTTGAGCCCGATGGCGAACGACGTGAGGCCGGACTCGGCCTTCGCGTTCACGCCGGTCATGAGGAAGTACCGGCGGCCCTTGTAGTGGACGATCGCGCGGGTGCGCGGGTCGTAGAACGCGGAATCGCCGATGTCGTTGCCCCAAAGGTGCGCGTCGAAGTGCTGGAACAGCCGGACGTCCCGGTCGCGGCCGGTCACGTCCTCGACCGTGACCTCCTTCAAGTAGAGGTTGCGGTCGAAATCCACCGTGTCGCGGCAGCGCAGGCGCACACCGAGGCCGGAGTGGCCGAGCGTGACCTCGGTGACGAGCGTCTCATGGGCGAAACGCAGATCGCGCTCCCAGCCGTCGTCGCCCGTCCAGGCGAACCGGCCGTCGACCCAGAGCCCGAAGCGGCACGGCTCGCCGCCGGTGTGGTTCTCCTGGCCGACCTGGGGGTAGTAGATATCGCGAAGCTGATAGCGGCCGTCGAAGGTGACGAGGAGATCGCCGTTCCCGAGCGGCAGATCGCGCGGCACGGCGGGCTAGGCGCGCGTGGCCGCGAGGAACCGCCGCGCGTTCGACACGAGCGCGGCGTGGTCGCCGCGCGCGAGCACGTCGGCCGGGATGAGCGGGCCGCCGATGCCGAACCCGACCACGCCGACCTTCAGGTACTCCGGGATCTCGTCGTACTCGATGTTGCCGGTGACGACGAGCGGCAGCAGCTGGAGCGCGCGCCGCACGTTCGCGACGTAGGCCGGTCCGCCGACCGTGGCCACCGGATAGATCTTGATGAAGTCCGCGCCGAGCTCGGCCGCTCTGACCATCTCGGTCGGCGTGAGCGTCCCTGGCATCGTCAGCGCGTCACGCGCGCGTCCCGCCGCGATCATGTCGGGGATCAGGGCCGGGCTCACGAGGAACCGGGCGCCCGCGAGCAGGGAGTCCTCGGCCTGCGCGCCCGAGAGGACCGTGCCGGCGCCGATGACCGCGCCGCCGTCCATGAAGGCGCTGTCGGTCGCGAGCTTTGCGATCACCTCCAGCGCATCCGGGACCGTGAGCGTGATCTCGACGAGGCGCACGCCGGCTTCAGCGACCGCCCGCGCGGCCTGCTCGGCGAGGTCCGGTGTCGAGGTGCGGATGACCGCGACGAGGCGATCCTCGGCGAAGATCTTGAGCATGTCCCGCCGCGTGATGAGGGGCCGCTGCGCGATGGCCATCGCTCGCATGCTACCGCGCGTCCGCGGTCACCAGCCATTCGGCGTGCGTGATCATGCCGGCCGGCACTTCACCGGCGAACGCCCGGCGGACCGCGTCCTTCTTGTCCGCGCCCGCGGCGAGGATGACGACCCGACGTGCCGCGCGGAGCGCTGGGAGGGTGAGGCTGACGCGCTCCGGCGGCGGCTTGGTCGCGTTGCGGACCCCGACGACATGACCGGTGGCCTGCACGGCCGGATTGCCGGGGAACAGCGAGGCGGTGTGTCCGTCGGTGCCGATGCCGAGCAGCACGAGATCGAGCGGCGCGGCGGCGACGATCGGCGCGTACGCGGCGGCGGCCTCCTCGGGGCCGAGCTCGCCGGGGATCCGATGGACGGTCGCTGGGCAGGCGCGCCGGAGAAGAGCCTCGCTCGCGATCTGGTAGTTGGTCTCGGGATCGAGCGGCGGCAGGCAGCGCTCGTCGCCGAACAGGATGGTGGCGCGGGCCCACGAGAGGTCCATGTCCGCGAGCAGCTCGTAGCAGCGCTTCGGCGTGGTGCCGCCCGCGAGCACCAGCCGGAAGCCCGGCGTGGACCGCAGCGCCTCGGCGACGATCGCGGCAGCCGCGCCCGCAAGCCGCTCGGCATCGGGGAACACTGTTGGCGGTCGCATCGGGTGTGATAGGCAGCATACTTTTCGATGCATGCGCATCGGATCGACGGTCGTCGAAGACATCTTCTCGCGGGCCGGTGCCTATCTCGAGGGCCACTTCCTCCTTTCCTCGGGACGGCACTCTCCGTTCTATCTGGAGAAGTTCCAGGTCCTGCAGTGGCCGCAGGAGACCGAGCGGCTCTGCCAGTCGATCGCCGAGTCCGCTCGCGGCCTCGGCGTGCAGACCGTCGCCGGACCGACGACGGGCGGGATCATCCTGGCTCATGAGGTCGCCCGGCAGCTCGGCGCGCGGGCGGTCTACGCGGAGCGCACCGCGGATGGACACGGCCGCGAGTTCCGCCGGGGCTTCCGGTTGAATCCGGGCGAGCGCGTCCTCGTGGTGGACGACATCATGTCGACCGGCGGAGCGATCCAGGAGACGATCGACGCCGTCCGGCTCACCGGGGCGGAGGTCGTCGGCGTCGGAGTCCTCGTCGACCGCTCGGCCGGTCAGGCGAGCTTCGAGGGCCTGCCGCTCATCGCCCTCTGGGACGTCTCCATCCCGACGTACGCACCGGCCGAGTGCCCGCAATGCGCCCAGGGAACGCCGCTGATCAAGCCTGGCACCACACCTGCACCGCTGGTGCGCACATGAAGGACATCTCGAGTCTCCTCCGCACCGCGATCTGGCTCGCGTTCTTCGGCGCGCTCTATCAGGAGCTCAAGAAACCGGCCGAACAGCGGCTGTGGCATGGCAAAGTTGCCGGCGTGGTGCCCTACGACTTCCGGCTGCCGGACCTCCGCCGCGTGAAGAATGCGTACTGGGCTCCCGACAGCGACGTCCTGTTCACCGACCAGGTCGTGGGCGTCGGCTGGTCCGTGAACCTGCCGGTCGCGTTCCGGAAGCTCTCCGAGATCGCGTCGCAATATTCGTCGGCGATGCGGTCACACCGCGGGCCGGAGGGCGGCTCGCAGGGCTGAGCTTCCGCGCCCGCCACTCGATGAAGGCGGGCAGCTGATGCTCCAGCGCCTCGTCAGATCCCGCCTCCTGCGCGTCACGTCGTGCCAGCAGCAGCTTCGGTG
>JBBQZK010000090.1:0-8287 GCA_038207785.1 Candidatus Limnocylindria bacterium
CACGGTGCTGCGGCTCGGCACCTGCGTCACGAACCCGGCGACCCGTGAGCCCTCGGTCACCGCGAGCGCCCTGGCGGTGCTCCAGATCCTGTCCAAGGGCCGCATGGATCTCGGCATCGGCCGTGGCGACTCCGCGCGCCGTGTGCTGGGCAAGAAGCCGACGACCCTCGACGAGGTCGAGTCCGCGACGAACGCGATCCGCGACCTGTGCGAGGGGCGGTCGGTCAGATACGACGGCGCGGACCTCAAGCTCGACTGGGCAGGGGGGTACAAGCTGCCGGTGTGGATCGCGGGCTACGGGCCGAAGGCCCTCGCGGTGACGGGTCGTATCGCGGACGGTGCGGTCATCCAGATCGCTGACCCAAGCCTCGTGAAATGGTGCGTCGGCCTGCTGCGCGAGGGAACGCGGGCCGCCCACCGCGACGCGGCCGACGTGCAGGTGATGGTCGCGGCGCCGGCCCACGTCGGGCCGAAGGCGGAGGTGCGCGAGCGGGTGCGCTGGTTCCCCGCCCTCGTGAGCAATCACGTTATCGATCTCGTCCGCCGCTACGGCGAGCAGGGTCTGCCGGCCGATCTCACGGGCTACGTCCGCGACCGGCCGGGCTACGACTACAAGCATCACGCCGAGTCCGGATCGTCCAATGCCGGGTTCGTGGACGACGAGTCGGTCGACCGCTTCTGCGTCACCGGTGACGTCAGCGAGCAGCTCGCGAAGCTGCATGCGCTCGCGGAGGCGGGCATGACGCAGTTCAACCTGTACCTCATGAGCGGCGACGAGGAGAAGCAGCTCGAGGCCTACGGAAAGGACATCATCCCCAAGCTCAAGGGGATCAGGGCGCTCGCGGAGGCAGGACCATGAATGCGCAGGAGCTGCTAGTCGAGTTCTTCACGCACAACACGATGATGAATCGGCGACTGCTCGAGACCTGCCGGACGCTCACGCCGGAGCAGCTCGCCGCGACGGCAACCGGTACCTACGGAAGCATCGGCCGGACGCTGGTCCACCTCGCGAACGCGCAGGTCAATTACACGGCGCGGCTCCTCGACACCGAACGGCCCGAGCGGCTGCCCGAAGACCCGTTCCCGGGCTTCGTTGCGCTCACCGAGCGGCTCGATCGGGGCAACGCGGAGCTCGAGCAGGCCGCCGCACGGGGCGACCAGGATCGCACGGTCCAGGTGACCGGCGACGATCCGCCCGGCACGTGGTCGATGCCGGTGCCGCTCTTCATGCTGCAGGCGGTGAACCACGGCACCGAGCATCGGGCGCAGGTCGCGGCGATCCTGACCCAGCTCGGGATCGAGCCGCCCGCCATGGATGGCTGGACCTACTTCTTCGAAAGCGGCCACCTCGTCCCCGTCTAACGGAGGACGAACCCCTCGCCGAGCGGATCGTCCGGCGCGATCCACAGGTCGGAGCGCCCGACGATCCACGCGGAGCCCGCCACCTCCGGCACGACGGCGGCGTGCGGCCCGACCTTCGCCTCCCGGATCGCGCGCCCGCGGAAGCGGGTGCCGATGATGCTCTCCACGGTGAAGGTCGCGCCGTCGCGGAGCCGGCCGCGGGCATGCTCGATCGCGACGCGGGCGCTCACGCCGGTCCCGGTCGGCGAGCGGTCCACCTCGCCCTCCGCGAACACGCAGACGTTCCGCGAATCCGCACCCGGACCGTGGGGCCGTCCGGTGAGGATCGTGCCGTAGAGGAACGAGAGGTCGGCCGAGTCGGGAGCATCGGGATGACGGATCTCGCGTGAGGCCATGACCGCGCGCTTGATGCGCATCCCGACGTCGATGCAGCGCTGAAAGCCGCTCGCGTCGAGCGGCACCCGGAGAGCATCGGCGTCGACGAACGCGTAGAACGCGCCGCCGAAGGCGAGGTCGTAGCGGACCTCGCCGAGTCCCTCGACCGTCACGGTCTCGTCCAGCGCCGCAGCGAACGACGGCACGTTCTCGAAGGCGACCTCGCTTACCCGATCGCCGTCGCGCACCGCCCGCGCCGTGACGCGCCCGGGCGGCGCGTCGTAGCGGATGACGTCGCCGCTCCGGACTCGCTCATCTCGTGTCTCAAGGAGCGCGGTCGTCAGTGCGATGATCCCGTGGCCGCACATCGTGCTCCAGCCCTCGTTGTGCATGAACAGCACCCCGAGGTCACCGTCCGCGGTGACCGGCTCCGTCGGGATCGCGCCGTACATGTCGGCGTGGCCGCGCGGCTCGAAAACGATGGAGCGGCGAATGCCGTCGAGGTGCTCGCGGGCGTAGCGGCGCTTGTCGAGCATGGTCGCCCCCGGGATCGGGTCGACGCCGCCGGTCACGATCCGGAGCGGCTCCCCGGCGGCATGCGCGTCGAGCGTCGTGATGCGCCGCCATCCGTCCGGCGGACGCCAGGACCGCACTAGGTGCGCGTATGCACCGCGCCGTCCTTCATGACGAACGCGACGGAGCTCCGGTCCTTGAACAGCGCGATGTTCGCGAGTGGATCGCCGCGCACGCCGACGAGGTCCGCGCGCTTGCCCGGCTCGATCGTGCCGACAAGCGTGTCGACCCGCGTGCACTCGGCAGCGGTCTTCGTGCTCGCGACGATCGCCTGCATGGGCGTCATCCCGTTCTCGACCATGAGCGCGATCTCCTCGGCGTTCGTGCCATGCGGGCCGACGCCGGTGTCCGTGCCCATCGCGATCCGCACACCGTGCTCGACCGCCATCCGGAACGAGCGCTGATGCGCGTCGACGACCTCCCTGGCCTTTCGGATGGCGTACGGCGGCATCGACGATGGGTCCTTCTCCGCGCGGCGGATCACCCACTGCGGCGCGACGAGGGTCGCGACCAGGTAGGTGCCGCGCTTCTTCATCTCCGCGCAGATCTCTTCCGTCAGGTAGATGCCGTGCTCGATGGATTCGACGCCAGCGAGCACCGCGTTCTTGATCCACTGCGTCGCCTGGGCGTGCGACATGACCGTCTTCCCCGCGGCGTGGGCCTCGTAGACGACCGCCGCGATCTCTTCCGGCGAGAAGCCCGTCGCCCCCGGTTCGTCGTTCGGGGAGAGGACGCCGCCCGACGTCATGATCTTGATCTGGTCGGCACCGGCCCGAAGGACCTCACGCGTTACCCGCCGGATGTTGTCGATGCCGTCGACGACCCCGACGGGTCGCTCCGGATCAGCGACGGCCATGCTCACCCCAGAGGGCATCAGCGAATCGCCATGGCCACCGGTCTGGGACAGCGGCGTGACAGCGATGCGCATGCGCGGTCCCGGGAACGCGCCGCGTTCGACGGCCATCTTCACACCCCGGGTCGTGAACCCGGCGTCCCGGACCGTCGTGAACCCCGCGTCGAGCGTCTCGCGCGCGTGCACCAGGGCCATCGCGGTGTTCAAGCTCGGCGGCATCAGCAGCCGCTGCTGGATGCTCTCTTGACCAGGCACGAGATGCACGTGGCAGTCGATGAGCCCCGGCAGGATCGTGAGCTCACCGGCGTCGATGACCTCCACGCCTTTCGGCGGGTCCGTCGCGATGCGCCCGATCACGCCGTCCTCGATGATGACGAAGCGACCGCGGACCGGATCGGCGCCGGTGCCGTCGATGAGCGTGCTCGCCCGGACCGCGATGGTCACGCGATCGCCTCCGCGAGCCGTGGCCGGACCTCGGTCGCGACGCGTTCGATCGTCTCGTGATCGAAGGGCGCCTTGACGTACAGGATGTATCCGCGCGCGCCGGCCCGCCACAGCTCGGCGCAACGCTGGACCAGCGCGTCGACGGTGTGGATCTCGTTCATCTGGATGGGCTCGGGGTTCTTGGATCGCGCACGCACGCGTTCGAGCTGTGCCTGCACATCGCTCACCGTGTCCCGCAGCACGACGTCCGGACGCACCGTCGTGAGTGCCGTGATCTCACGGATGTCGCGGCCGATCTCCGCGCAATGCTGTCCGAGGACCTCGAGCTTGTGCCTGATCACTTCCGGCGTGCCGTGGCCGTGCCAGTAATCCGCGTATCTGGCGACCGTGCGTAGCGTCTTCTGCTCCCCGCCGCCACCGATCAGCAAGGGGAGCCGCCGCTGCACCGGCTTCGGCTCGGCCACGGCGTCCGTGAGGGTGTAGTGCTTGCCGGTGAAGTCCGCGACGGGCTCGTCGAGGAGCAGCCGGAGGACGCGCGCGGCTTCGTCCATCCGGGCGAGGCGCCCGGCGGTCGTCGGGAAGCGCAGCCCATACATCGCGTGCTCGCCCTCGTGCCACGCCGCACCCAAGCCGAGGATCGCTCGACCATTCGTGATGTGGTCGAGGGTCGCCACCATCTTCGCGAGCACCGGCGGATGCCGGTACGTGTTGCCGGTCACGAGGGTGCCGAGACGCACCCGGCTCGTCAGGGCGCCCCACGCCGCGAGGAGCTCCCAGGCTTCGAACATCGGCCCCTTCGGGTCGCCGTCGAGCGGCACGAAGTGGTCCCAGGTCCACACGGAATCGAAGCCCAGACGATCGACGAGCGCGACGGTGTCGCGCAGCTCCGCCCACGTGGTGTGCTGGGCCGGGAGGTTGATGCCCCAATGGGGCACCGAGCGCGAGTCGGTCGCGACTATGCGAGCTTCCCGGTCTTCGCGTACCGGTCCGCGAGGTCGAGGGCCTCGTCGATGGCCTTCACCCCGATGCGGAGCTCGTCCTCATCGACGATCAGCGGCGGCGCGACGAAGAGCATGTTCCACCGGCAGAACACGTACACGTCTCGCTTCATGAGCTCGCCCTTGAGCGCGTTCGCGAGCGCGCTCGAGGGGCCGTTCCACTGCTCGAGCATCTCCTTCGTGCCGCGGTCCTTCACGAGCTCGATGCCCCAGAAGAGACCGCGGCCGCGCACGTCGCCGATGGACGGATGCTTCGCCGCCAGGGCGCGCAGCTCGCGGCCGAGCAGCTCGCCCATCCGCGCCGAGTTCCCGATCAGGTCCTCGCTCTCGTAGGCCTCGAGCGTCGCGACGCCGGCGGCGCACGCGAGCGCGTGACCGCTGTACGTGAGGCCGCCCCAGTAGACGTTGTCGTCGAAGTGCTTGGCGATCTTCTCGTTCACGATCGCGCCACCGAGGGGCACGTAGCCCGAGTTCACGCCCTTCGCGAACGTCATGATGTCCGGCACGGTCGACCAGTGCTCGGAGGCGAACCACTTGCCGGTGCGACCGAAGCCGGTCATGACCTCGTCGAATACCAGGACGATCCCGTGCTTGTCGCACAGCGTGCGAAGTCCCTGCAGGAATCCGTCGGGCGGGACCAGCAGTCCCGATGTGCCGACGACCGGCTCGAGCAGGATCGCGGCGATGTACTGCGGCCCCTCGTACCAGATCACCTCTTCGACGTGGGCGAGGGCCTTCTGCGCGTCGTCGCCGAACAGCGAGCGGTACGGATCGGGATTGAGGAAATGGACGACACCGGTGATCCCGGGCTCGTTGGCCCACCGGCGGTTGTCGCCGCCGAGGGTCATGGCGCCCTGGGTCTGCCCGTGGAAGCTGCGCCACTGCGTCAGGATCTTGTGGCGTCCGGTGAACAAGCGGGCCAGCTTGATCGCGTTCTCGTTCGCCTCCGTGCCCCCCGTGGTGAAGATCGTCTTGGTGAGATCGCCCGGCGCCACGTCGGCGAGCTTGCGAGCGAGCGTGGCCTGCGCTTCCGTCGTGAACGCCGGCGTCACGTAATTCAACGTCGCGGCCTGCTCCTGGATCGCCCGGACAACGCGCGGGTGGCCGTGACCCAGGTTGGAGTTCACGAGCTCCGAAGAGAAGTCGAGGATCCGGCGATCGCCCGAATGGAGCCAGACGCCGTCCGCGCCGGTGATGACGAGTGGGGAAATATTTCCCTGCGCGGACCAGTTCACGAGAACGTGCTTTTTCGTGTCCGCGAGGACCTTCGCGACGTCGGTGCGATCCTGCGTGAGCGCCATCGGAGTTCGGACTATACGCTCGGAGGGAATCCATGACCTTCTTCGGCCTGCAGCTCCACCCGCAGTACACGACCTGGGACGAGATGCGCGACGCCGCGCTCCTCGCCGAACAATGCGGGTGGGACGTCCTGATGACGTGGGATCACTTCGTGCCGCTCATGGGTGACGTCACCGGTCCGAACCTCGAAGGCTGGCAGGTGCTCGCGGCGTTCGGCGCGATCACGAAGAAGGCGCAGATCGCGATGCTCGTCACGGGCAACACGTACCGCCACCCGGCGGTGCTCGCGAACATGGCCGCCACCCTCGACAACATCACGAACGGCCGGGCGGTGCTCGGGATCGGCGCCGCGTGGAACGAGCACGAGCACAAGATGTACGGGATCGACTTCGACACGCCGGCGATCCGGCTCGCGAAGCTCCGCGAGGCAACGCGGATCATCCGCAGCCTGCTCGACAAGGGGAAGGTCAGCTACAGCGGCAAGTACTACACGCTCACCGACGCGACCTTGGGCACCCGCCCGATCCAGAAGCGCCTGCCGATCCTCGTCGGCGGCGGAGGCGAGCAGGTGACCTTGAAGATCACCGCGCGCTACGCCGACTGGTGGCATGGCTTCGGCACCGCCGACATCATCAAGCACAAGCTCGCGATCCTGAAGCAGCACTGCCTGGACGTCGGCCGCGACTTCAACGAGATCGCGCCGACCGCGGGCGGCGGCGTGCTCGTCCGCGACGATCTGAACACCGTCGACAAGCGGATGCGCGAGGTCGCGGCGCGGAACAGGGTCGAGGCGCCGAACCGCCCCGCGGTACTGGGCACGCCTGCAGACATCGCGCAGAAGCTGTTCGAGTTCCACACGCTCGGGGTGAAGGGGTTCCTGTTCGGGATGTCGCCTCCGTACGACCGCGAGACTATCGAGCGGACGATGAGCGAAGTGAAGCCCCGGTTCCTGGAGCTCACCGGAGGCCGGTAGAGCCGCGGTTGACTGGCACGGCACTATTGCGCGGTCGTGGAACCGAACACCGTCGCGGACTTCCTGTCGGAGAGTCCCCTCTTCGCGTGCCTTGGCCCGGAGGACCGGCTGCGGCTCGCGTCGAAGATGCGGCCGCGCCAATTCGCGCGCGATGAGGTGGTCTTCCACCGCGACGACCCCGCGGGGCAGGTATTCCTCATCACCTCGGGCACCGTGAAGGTGTCGGTGCCGGACGAGCAGGGCCGCGAAGTGGTCGTCGCGCTCGAGCGTGGTGGGGACGTGTTCGGCGAGCTCGCGTTGTTCGACGAGGGGCCGCGCTCCGCGACCGTGACGGCGCTGACGGAGACCCATACCCTCGCCCTCGCCCGGCAGGAGTTCATCTCGACGCTCGAGCGCAACCCGGACGCGATGCGCCGCATGCTGGCGCTCCTCGTGAAGACGGTGCGCCACAGCACCGGCCACGTCGAGGATCTCGTGTTCCTCGATCTGCCCGGCCGCGTGGCGAAGTGCCTGCTCGACCTGGCCGATGCGTCGGGTGGCGACCGCGTCGATCTCACGCAGGAGGACATCGCGGGCTTCGTCGGCGCCACGCGCGTCTCGGTGAACCGCGTGCTGGCCGATCTCGAGAAGCGCGACGCCATCAAGATCGGCCGGCGCAACATCCAGCTGAAGGACCGCACGCTCCTCCAGAGCGAGATCCGGTACTAATGAACGGACGCGGCCCTCGCGGGCCGCGTCCATCCGGGATCGAAAGCGTGCAGTGGGTCCGGGGCTAGCCCCAGCCGTGCTCGTTGCCGGTCTCGCCGGTGTTGCTGCTCGCGTCGGCGTGCGAGGAGTCGATACCCGGGTCGAGGCGGGCGTCGCCGCCGAGGAGCGCGTTCCCATCGGTGTCGGCAGCGTTGACGTTGCCCTCGAAGGGAGCGACGTCGTTGATCGAGCGGATCGCGCTCGCGTCGCCGGCGTCGGCCATGCGGTTTGCAACGCTGCCCTCGAAGTCGGGCGAGACACCTTGGTATTGGCCGGAGTACGGGTCGTTGACGGCTGCATTGCCGGCGCTGGACATCTCGCCGGTGAGGGATCCGCCGCGGCCGGCGTTGGCCGCCGCGATGTTGTCGTTGATGACCGCGTTGCCGGCGAAGGGCTCGCTGTCGTTCACGGCACGGGTGCCGGAGACGTCGCCCGTGGTCGCCGCCGCGCGAAGGTCCGCCGGTGCGTCGTCGTGGATCGCGCGGGTGCCAGCCGCCGTCGGGTCGGACACGGTCGAGCGCGAGTCGAACGGTGCGGAGTCGTTGACCGCGCGGGTACCGCTCGTGTTTCCGGTCGTGAGCGCGTCGCGGGTGCCGTCTGAGGTGCCCGCGTCGAGCGCGGAGCGGCTGCCGTCCGCGGCGCCGATGTTGACGCCCTGGCGGG
>JBBQZK010000091.1:0-8274 GCA_038207785.1 Candidatus Limnocylindria bacterium
ACATGGCAGGAGTGTCATCCCATCTCACGGGACAGCGCGACCGGTCGAGCCGCAACCTCACGGCGGACCGGACGCTGGAACTGCTCACGCTCTTCGACGAGGAGCATCCGGTGCGGTCGGCGACCGAGATCGCGCAGCTGCTCGAGATGCCGCGAAGTACGACCTACCGATATCTGCAGACGCTTCGTTCGTACGGCCTCGTCGAAGAGCACGGCGAAAGCAAGTACCGGCTCGGCTCGCGCGTGTTGCAACTCGCCCGCATCGCCCGCGCCGGACTTGGCCTGTCGGATGTCGCCGTCCCGGTCATGCGGCGGCTCTCCGAGCGCATCGGCGAAGTGGTGCTGCTCACGCGCCGGTCCGGCCTGAACGTCGTCTGCGTCGAACGGGTCGACGTCTCTGCGCACCGCATGCGGCTGAGCTACGAGCGCGGGCACGTGCTGCCGGTGCATGCGGGAGCGTCGGCGAAGGTGCTGCTCGCCTTTGCCGACCCGATCGAGATCGACGAAGTGCTGAGCACCGTCCGCCTCGTTCGCTTCACGCCTCGCACGGTCGTCGACCCCAAACGATTGCGCCGGCAGCTGGCGGAGATCCGGGCAGATGGGCACGTCGTGACCGATGGCGAGGTCGACCACGGTGTGCGGGGGATCGCTGCCCCCATCTTCGACGCGGACGGCCGCGTGGCCGCCGGCCTGTCAATCGCCGGTCCGGCATACCGCCTCGACGACGCGCGCATTACCGGCGTTATCCGCGCGGTGCGTGAAAGCGCGGAAGAGATCAGCGCGCGGCTGCAAGAGCTCGCGGGCTAGTCTCTCGACGTGAACCTGAAACCAGGTTGGGAAGGACGCTATTTCGAGGACTTCGCGGTCGGTGACGTGTACCGGTCGCGCATCGGCCGGACCGTCACCGATGCCGACAACACCCAGTTCACCCTGCTCACGAATAACACCAATCAGATCCACTTCAACGAGCACTACGCCAAGACGACCGAGTTCGGACGGACGCTCGTCAACAGCGCCTTCACCCTGTCGGTCGTCGCCGGCCTGGCCGTAGTCGACACGAGCGAGAACGGATTCGCCCTCGGCTGGGACGAGATCAGCTTGCCGAATCCGCTGTTCGCCGGGGACACGCTCTACGCCGAGAGCGAGGTGCTGGAGTCGCGAGCGTCCCGCTCGCGCCCGGGATGGGGCCTCGTGAAGGTGCGTCAGCGCGGCATCAAGCAGGACGGGACCGTGGTGCTGGTGATGACCCGGAGCTTCATGGTGCCGACGCGCGCCGGCGCGAAGGCCAAGGCGCACTTCCCATTGCCGACCTCTTGATGACGCCCGCGCTCGATGGCGTCCGCGTCGTTGCGCTCGAGCAGGCCGTGGCGGGGCCGTTCGCGACGCATGTGCTCGCTGACATGGGAGCCGACGTAATCAAGATCGAACGGCCGGGCGGGGGCGATGTGGTGCGATCGTGGGACGCGGTGGTGCGCGGTCTCTCGTCCGGCTACGTCGCCTTCAACCGCCGGAAGCGCAGCGTCGTTGTCGACGCGAGCGACAAGCGAGGTCGCGACGTGCTCGCCCGGCTCGTCTCGACCGCGGACGTGTTCCTGACCAACTTCGCTCCCGGCGTCCCCGAGCGGCTTGGCCTCGGCTACGCCGAGCTCTCGGAACGCCACCCGCGCCTCGTGTACGCGAGCCTCTCCGGGTACGGGCTCGATGGACCGTACCGCGACGCCCTCGCGTACGACCTGCTCATCCAGGGTGAGGCCGGGATGATCGCGACGACCGGATATCCGGACGCGCCGGCGAAGGTCGGCGCTCCGATCAGCGACATCGCGGCCGGCATGTACGCGGCTCTCGGCATCGTGCTCGCGCTCTACCAGCGGGACCGGACGGGGCGGGGGCAGCTCATCGACATCTCGATGTTCGACGCGACCCTCTCCTGGCTCGCCTACTTCCCCCACTTCGTCTGGCACGGGGCGGGCGAGCCGGAGCGGGTGGGGATGCGGCACCACAACGTCGTCCCGTACGGGCTGTTCCGTGCGCGCGACGGGACGTATGTGAACATCGCGATCGCGAGCCAGCAGCACTGGCAAACGTTCTGCCGCATGCTCGGCCGCGCGGATCTCGTGGGCGACGAGCGATTCCGTGACAACATCGCGCGCCGAGCGAACCGCCACGCGCTCGAGGAGATCGTGGAGCAGGAGTTCGGGCGGCTCGACAGCGCGGTCCTGTTCGAGCGCCTTGAGGCCGGCGGCCTCCCGCACGGGCGCGTGCGCGGGATCGCCGAGGTGCTCGCGCACCCGCAGGTTGCGGCGCGTCGGCTCATCCGGACGGTGAGCTCGGAGGTCGGGGACATCCCGACGATCGAGAGCGCGCTGCGCATGTCGGAGAGCCCCGTCGCGACCGGGCCGCTCCCGACGCTCGGCGGGGACACCAACGCCGTGCTGCGGTCGGCCGGGTACGGCGATGACGAGATCGCGGCCCTCGTGGGCGCGGAGGTGGTGTGGAGTTCAGCGTGAGCGGGGAGCGGACATCCATCCGCGATGCTATTCGGGACCTCTGCGCTCGTTTTCCGGACGCGTACTGGCGCCGGCTCGACGAGCACGCCGGGTACCCGACCGAGTTCGTGCGTGCGCTCACCGATGCTGGATGGCTCGGGGCGCTCATCCCGCAGCGGTACGGTGGCTCGGAGCTCGGGATCGCCGACGGCGCGCTGATCCTCGAGGAGATCAACGCCACGGGCGGCAACGCCGCGGCCGCGCACGCGCAGATGTACACGATGGGAAGCCTGCTGCGGCACGGTTCGGACGAGCAGAAGCAGCGCTACCTTCCGGGGATCGCGAGCGGGGCCGTGCGCCTTCAGGCGTTCGGCGTAACCGAGCCTGATGCCGGCTCCGAGACCACGCGCCTCCGTACTTCCGCGGTGAAGCGCGGCGACCGGTACATCGTCAATGGCCAAAAGGTCTTCATCTCGCGTGCCGAGCACTCGGATCTCATGCTCCTGCTCGCGCGCACGACGCCATACGACGCGCTGGAGGACAAGACACGGGGGCTCTCGTTGTTCATCGTCGATCTCGTGAAGGGCAGGGCATCCCAGCAGATCGACGTCCGGCCGCTGGCCACGATGATGAACCACCATTCGACGACACTCTTCCTGCGCGACCTCGAGATCCCCGAGGCGGACCGGATCGGCGAGGAGGGAGCTGGCTTCCGCCACATCATCGATTCGTGGAACGCCGAGCGGATCCTCGTCGCCTCCGAAGCGCTCGGCGACGGACGCTGGTTCGTCGAGCGTGCGTCGCGGTACGCGACCGAGCGCCGTATCTTCGACCGTCCGATCGGGGCGAATCAGGGCGTGCAGTTCCCGATCGCGCAGGCACACGCGCAGCTCGCGGCGGCGACGCTCCTCCGCGACAAGGCAGCATGGCTCTTCGATCGGAGCGAGCCGTGCGGGGCCGAGGCGAACATGGCGAAGCTGCTCGCTTCCCAGAGCGCGTGGGCCGCTGCGAATGCGTGCATCGACACGCACGGCGGGTACGGCTTCGCGGTCGACTTCGACATCGAACGGAAGTTCCGGGAGACGCGCCTCCTGACGGTCGCTCCGATCTCGAACAACCTCATCCTCGCGTACGTTGGTCAGCACGTCCTTGGGATGCCGCGCAGCTACTGATGGAGCTCGCGCGCACGCTGATGTTCGTCCCCGGCCATCGCCAACGCATGGTCGAAAAGGCCCTCGCGCTGGGCTCGCTCGATGTTGCGCTCCTCGACATCGAGGACGGCGTCCCGCCGGCCGAGAAGGACGCCGCTCGAGGGCTGCTCGCCGCTGCGCTCGGCATCGCGCGCCCCCCGCGGCCGCGCCTTTTCGTTCGCGTGAACGCGGTCGCGAGCGATCGCTTCGCGGCAGACCTCCAGGCGGTCGTGCGACCGGGACTCGAAGGGTTGCTCCTTCCGAAGGTCGAATCTGCCGAAAAGATCACGCAAGCGGCGAGCGCAGCGACGGAGCGAGAGCGTGACGCGGGGCTCGCTGAAGGTTCGGTGTCGTTCATCGTCGCGATCGAGAGCGGCCTTGGACTCGTGCGGGCCTACGACATCGCGTCGGCCTCACCCCGGGTGATCGGGCTGATGTTCGGCGGCGAAGACTACGCCAACGATCTCGGCCTGCCGACGGATCGCCAAGGCGAGGCCCGCGAGCAGCTCCACGCGCGCGCCGCCATGGTCGTCGCGGCCTCCGCCGCGCACGTCCAGTCATTCGATGGTGTGTGGCCCGAGATCGCGGACGTCGACGGCCTGCGGCGCGACAGTCTCCAGGCGCGGCGCATTGGGTACACCGGGAAGTCCCTGATTCACCCCGGCCAGGTCGACGTGATCAATGAAGTGTTCACGCCGAGCGACGGTGATGTGGAGTACGCCCGGCGCGTCGTGGCGGCCTTCGAGGAGGCCGAGACGCGCGGCGATGGAGCGATCGCCTTTGGCGGTCAGCTGATCGATCGACCGATAGTCGAACGCGCACGACGCGTCGTCGCGCTGTACCTGG
This sequence comes from Candidatus Limnocylindria bacterium, assembly GCA_038207785.1. Classification (GTDB taxonomy): domain Bacteria; phylum Chloroflexota; class Limnocylindria; order P2-11E; family P2-11E; genus UBA4735. The sequence continues at coordinate 4,522 of JBBQZK010000091.1, forward strand.
CCACGCGATGAGTCCGCTCACGACGTTGGCCGATGCGGCACGACTCGTGCGGGACGGCGACACGGTCGCGCTCTCGGGCTTCTCGATCACGCGCAACGCGACGGCGTTAGCGCACGAACTCGTGCGCCGTGAGGCCCGCGGTCTCACGATCTCGGCGTGCATCCTCGGCCTCGAGGCCGACCTGCTCGTCGGCGCAGGGTGCGCTGAGCGGCTCATCTACGGAGGCGGGTCGCTGGACCGGTTCGGACAGCTCGGACGCGTGAATGACGCCATCGAGCGCGGACGGGTGACCGTCCAGCACATGTCCAGCCTTGCCGTCACCTTCCGCTACCTCGCCGGATCGCTTGGCGTCCCGTACCTGCCGATCCGCTCGCTGCTCGGCTCGGATCTGCTCCCGCCGCTCGTCGCAGCCGGCGTGGCGCGCGAGGGCCGTGACCCGTTCACCGACGAACCAATCGTGCTCCTCCGCGCCCTCCAGCCGGATGTGGCGGTTGTGCACGCCCAGATGGCCGATGCCGACGGCAACGCGCGCGTGCTCGGCCCACGCTGGGACAACGACGAGGCGACCGGAGCGGCCACCCGCGTCATCGTGATCGTCGAGGACATCGTCAGCTCGGACGAGATCGCGTCACAGCCTGAGCTCACCCTGGTGCCTTCGTTCCGCGTGAGCGCGCTCGTCCATCTCCCGTTCGGCGCGCACCCGACCGCCGTGTATCGCCGCTACGACTACGACGCCGAGCACCTCGCCCTGTACGCCGACGCGAGCCGCTCGCAACGGAACTTCGACGAGTACGTCGCGCGATTCGTGCGCGGCACCGACCACGCCAGCTACCTCGCCGCCGTCGGCGGCGCCGCGAAGCTCGCGACCCTGACCGCGGATCCGAGGCTGGGGTACTGATGACGACGATCGAGTCGTTCACGACCTCCGAGCTCATGGTCGTGGCGGGCGCCCGTGAGCTCCGCGACGGGGAGCTCGCCTTCGTCGGCCTCGGGATCCCGCAGATCGCCGCCGCGCTCGCCCAGCGGACCCACGCCCCGCGCCTGGTGGTCCTCAACGAGATCGGTGTTGCCGACCCTCATCCGATCGAGTTCGGCGTCGGCAATGCCGATCCGCGGCACTGGTACGGGGCCCGGTCCATGGGCAGCTTCAGCGACGTGATGGGACGGCTCCTGCACCGCGGCCTCGTCGACGTCGGATTCCTCGGCGCCCTCGAGGTCGACGTGCACGGGAACGGGAACGCGACCCAGGTCGCGCGCGACGATGGTGGGATCCGTCGCTTCGGCGGTGGCGGCGGCGCGAACGACATCGCCTCGCTCGCGCGCTCGACGATCCTCATCGTCCGGCACGAGCGCCGAAAGCTGGTCCAGCGGCTCACGCATCTCACGAATCCGGGGTTCCTCGACGGGCCACTCGGACGCGCGCGCGCCGGGCTTCGCGCCGGCGGTCCACGGCGCGTGTTGACCGACAAGTGCGTGTTCTCGATCGATGAAGCGACGTGCCGGCTCATCGTCCGATCGATCCATCCCGGAGTGGATCGCGACGAGCTGCGCGCGGCCACCGGGTTCGCGATCGATGTCCCCGGCGACGTTGCCGTGACCGAGCCGCCCTCGAGCGACGAGCTGCGACTCATCCGCGAGGTGATCGATCCCCAGCGGCGCTACACAAAGGGCGTATAGGAAAAGGACGGGACATGTGTGACGACCATCTGGTAGGACGCGTGCTGAAAGTCGGGCGGGTCAAGGAGCTGAACGCGAAGGACTACTTCTACCAGATGCTCAAGGACAGCCCGCAGATCGCGAAGATCCACCCTGGGATCGAGAACGAGCTCCTGGCGGGCGCGATCGACAATCACGTGCACGCGTACCCCGACTTCGTGTTCCGCGCCCAAGACATGATCGAGGTCGCCATCGACGCGTCGAAAGCGAAGATGCGCGCGCTCGCCTTCAAGGATCACTGGAACGTGAGCGCCAACGCCGCGTATCTCGCGCAACGCCACATCGACCACCTGGTCGAAGAGGGGACCCTGAGCCACCGGGTCGAGATCTACGGGGGCGCGGGCACCTGCCATGGCATGAACCCGGAGTATGTCCGGATCGCGCTGCAGTACCCGAACGTGCGGATGATCTGGTTCCCGACCTTCACCTCGTACGGGTTCTGGCGCGGCGCCGGGCAGCCCGATCACGCGGGCGTGCGGCTCGTCGACGAGGCCACCGGTCGAGTGCTGCCGGACGTCAAGAAGATCATGGAGATGGCGACCGAGCGAAAGGTCGGCATTGGGCTCGGCCACACCGATTTCGCGGAGCTCCTGCCGCTCGCCAAGCTGGCGAAAGAGATCGGCGCGCGCTGCGTCCTCGACCATCCGCTCCTCGAGCTGAACAAGCTGCTGATGGACGAGATGAAGCAGCTCGCCGACCTCGGGGTCTTTGTCGGCGCCTATTGCCAGCCGATGATCCCAAGTATCTACCAGCCGGTCGCCGACCCCTTCGAGACCGTGAATGTCATCCAAGAGATCGGGCCCGAGCGCTGCGTGATCGCGAGCGACTTCGGCCAGGTCATGCACGTGAATTCGGTCGACGGCGTCCGGATCTTCGTCCGGGCGCTCCTCGGCTTCGGCGTGAAGCCAGCCGCGATCACGACGATGATCCGGGACAACCCGGCGAAGCTCATGTGGCTGGAGTAAGCCGCGAGGTCACGCGATGAGCCCTCGGGCCAGATCGCATCCTCACGAGCCATGCCGGCAGCCTGCCACGGCCGCGCGCGCTCAGCCACGTCCGCAAGGACGGTGCCTCACTCCTCCAGTTTCCTCGATGGATGCGAGATCATCGCTGCCGGCACTTCTGCGATCTGGACCACGAGTGGTTCCGACACGGCACGCATACTGGGCGCCTCGTGAGTATCCACGTCCTGCGCTTCACGCTGAACGGCGAGAGCCGGCAGGTCGCAGTCCCGGCCGACCGCATCCTGCTAGACCTGCTGCGCGACGATCTCGGGGCGACCGGCACGAAGGAGGGGTGCTCGATCGGCGTCTGCGGCATCTGCAGCGTCCTGCTCGACGACGAGGTCGTGTCGGCGTGTCTCGTGCCGGCATTGTTTGTCGACGGTCGTTCCGTTCGGACCATCGAGGGCATCGCGAAGGACGGCGAGTTGAGCGCCCTCCAGGAAGCGTTCATCACGCAGGGTGGCTTCCAATGTGGCATCTGCACGCCGGGCCAGATCGTCGCGGCCACCGCGTTGCTCGAGCAGGAGCCAGGCGCGGACGAAGCGGTGACGCGCGAGTGGATGAAGGGGAACTTGTGCCGGTGCACCGGCTACTTGGGCATCCTTCGCGCCATCGCCACTGCTCGAGGAAGCGGGCCGGCGGAAGCCCGATGACCTTCGATCACGTCCGCGCCGCTTCTGTCGCGGAGGCGGTGCGCGTTCTCGACCGCGAGGGGTCTGAAGCGCACCTGCTCGCCGGCGGCAGCGCGTTCATGCTGCTGTACAAGCAGGCCCTGATCCGGCCGCGGGTCGTGATCGGGCTCGACCGCGTGGCCGAACTGCGCGGCATCCGGCGCGAGATCGACGGCGGCCTGTGGATCGGCGCGATGAACACCCATCGTGACATCGAGCGCAGTCCCCTCGTGCGCGACCATTGCCCGGCACTCGCGCGCGCATTCGCGAGCATCGCCACGATCCGCATCAGGAACCAGGCGACCATCGGCGGGTCCTGCGCGGGGTGCCGATCGACGAGTTCTTCGTCGACGTGCTCGAGA
>JBBQZK010000092.1:0-8245 GCA_038207785.1 Candidatus Limnocylindria bacterium
GGCAAAGAGGCCGTCGAACAGCGTCCGCTCGTACGGCAGGAGGTCGGCGCCGTCCTTCTTCTTGTCGAGGGTCCAGTCCGGGTGGCCGAAGAGCCCATGCTTCGCGTGCTCGGTGATCGTGAGGTAGCCGCGGACCGCGAGATCGACGATCGTTGCCACGAGATCCCGCGGATCGGCGCTCTCATCGATGAGCACGCCGAGCTGCGCCGGCCGGAGCTTCGCCGGCGGCTCGTACTCCGCGACGATCGCGCCACGCGGGCGGCCGCGATCGCGCCCGCGCGTCCACCAGAGCCACCCCACCCCGTACAGGCCGCCGGCGAGCACAGCCGCGGCCAGGCCGACCGCCAGAGGCGAGGTCGAGAAATAGTCCGTGAAGCCGCGCGGGCGGGTCACGAGCTCGGGCGGCGCGACAGCGACCGCGCCCTTCGCCAATGCGATGACGACGGTGAGCTGCTCCCCCGGCGAGAACGCCCGGATCGCAGCGAAGACGGCACCAGCGCCGGTGGCGCTCGAGGCGCACGCCTCCGTCGATCCGGTCGCGCCCTGGAAGCACGTGACCCGCTGCACCGATCCGGCCGGAGCGGTGACGGTCGCCCGGGCGGTCGCGGTCGGCACGCCCCATTCCGCGCCGTTCACGTTCCAGTACAGCTCGTCGTGATCGGCGAACGCGTTCAGGGCTCCAGCGACGGTGTACCGGATGCGGTAGGTCTGCTTGCCGCTGACCGTCCGGTTCGGGTCGCCGATCTTGATCTCGGTCATCGTGTCGCCGGCCGTGACCTGGTACGTGAGCCCGCGTCCCGTCACGTCCGTGACGCTCTGGACGGCGAGGCGGAAGAAACGGTCGCGCGTGTCGTCGAACCCGTAGCGCGTCGGGATGTCCCGGAAGATCCCGTGCTTCTGGAGGCCGTTGAAGTCCACGTCGATCGCCTCGGTGATGGCGAGCACGCCGTCGGCGCGGATGGCGATGTCCGCGGCGAACGCGTCGATGGTCCATCCGGTATCGGTCGCCGCGGCGCGTGCCGGCACCGCCATCGCGGCGACCATGACCACGACGGCGAGAACGCGCAGGGGGGTCTTCACTCGACGCCGATGCTACTGTTGCGGCAACGCGCGGATCGCGCGATGACAGATGGAGGTGCGTTCGATGACCCAGCTTGCCGCGGCCCACATCCGCACTTCCGGACGCGCCGCCGCCTGACCTTCGTCCTTCGGCGTCGTGACCGGATGGTCCACGACGACTTTGAAGGAGGCGCGATGCATCCCCGTCTCGCAGCGCTCGGCTGGGACTCCGCATGGGAGGCCGCTCGCGTCGCCTGCGCGCAGGCCGACGCCGCGCCCGCCCGCGTCGCGACGCAGCACCGAGGTGGCTACGTCCTGTTCACCGAAGCGGGCGAGGTCCCCGGCCTCGTGTCCGGCCGATTCCGCCACGAGACGCGGGCGCCTTCCGACTTTCCGGTCGTCGGCGACTGGGTCCTCGCCCGGGACGGTGTCATCCACGCCGTGCTGCCGCGCCGGACCGCGTTCTCGCGCAAGACGAACCTCGGCATCGTCGAGGCGCAGGTCGCGGCCGCGAACGCCGACGTGGTCTTCGTCGTCGCGGGGCTCGACGTCGAGCCGAACCTCCGCCGCATCGAGCGATACCTCACCGTCGCGTACGAGAGCGGCGCTGAGCCGGTCGTGCTGCTGAGCAAGGCCGACCTCTGCCCAGACGTACCGAGCGCGCTCCAGGCGGTATCCGGCAGCGCCTCGGGCACCGCGGTGCACGCGATCAGCGCCCGCGACGGAACAGCGAGCGAGGTCCTCGCGGCCTACTGCCGGCCGACCCGCACGACCGTGTTCCTCGGCCCATCGGGCGTCGGCAAGACCACGCTGCTCAATCTGTTGACGGGCACCCCGCGCGCCACCGCGGACGTGGGCGACGACGGGCGCGGCCGCCACACCACGACGCGCCGAGAGCTGGTGCTCGTCGACGGGCGCGGCATCGTCATCGATACGCCGGGCATGCGCGAGCTCCAGCTGTGGGACGCCGAGAGCGGGCTGGCGGCGGTCTTCTCCGATATCGAAGCGCTCACGCGGGAGTGCCGCTTCGCGGACTGCGCGCACGCCGCGGAGCCGGGCTGCGCGATCCGTGCCGCATTGGAGACCGGCCGGCTCGATCCGGATCGGTACGCCGGATACCGGAAGCTCGAGCGCGAGGAAGCGCACATCGCGAAGCAGCGCGACGCTCGCGCGCTTGCGGACGAGAAGCGCGAGCGGAAGATCTTCGCCCGCAGCATCCGGCGAGCGGGGTGGCGCGGCCGGGATTGACCGCGGTGAACCCGCGGTCAGCGGATGGCGACGGAGGTCGCGCCGCCGTCGATGCCTCGTTCACGGCGATCCGCAGCAGCCAATATTCGATCGGCCACGCCTGGTCGTAGGAGGCGATGGACCGGTACGCCTGCATGAACGCCTGGTTCGCGCGCGTCGAACGCGGGGTCACGGTCACCGAGGATCCGGAGCGCGGCGCCGTGCACGGCGTCCTGAGGCTCCCGGACCAGGTCCTCGAGTGTCACCTTGTTGAGAACGATGGCAGCCGCCGCCCGGCGCACCTGCATGTCCAGGCCGGGCGACCGTTAGAGGGCCGGCGGGAGGATCCGCTGCAGGAGCCCCTCGACCAGCTGCAGCACCACGAGCGCCACGAGTGGCGAGAGGTCCATGCCCGCCGCGGCCGGCAGGACGCGCCGGATCGGCGCGAGGATCGGCTCGGTCACCGAGAAGATGAAGTCCCCGAGTCCCCAGGGCAGGCGCGCCGGCACCCAGGACAGGAGCACCCGGCCGAAGATCACGAGGGTCACCGCGAGGAACAGGACGTTGATGAACGCCGCCGCATAGACCAGGAGGAGACACCCACCGCACACCTCAGCGCTCCCGGTGGGGTCCGATGTCGAGCCGGTACCGCGAGGGCGTCGGGCCGGACTGGCCCTGATAGCTCGAGCCAAGCTCCGGGGAGCCGTAGGGCCGCTCGGCCGGGGACGACAGCCGGAAGAACGAGAGCTGGCCGATGCGCATGCCCGGATAGAGCGTGATCGGCAGGTTGTTCACGTTCGAGAGCTCGAGCGTGATATGGCCGTCCCACGCCGGATCGATGAAGCCCGCGGTGGAATGGATGAGGAGGCCGAGGCGCCCCAGTGAGCTCTTCCCCTCGACGCGGGAAACGAGATCGTCGGGCAACCGGATGCGCTCGCGCGTGGACCCGAGCACGAACTCGTTCGGGTGCAGAATGAACGGCGCGTCACCGACCTCGACGAGCTCGGTGAAGTCGTCGAGCGGGCGCGCGAGATCGATGTACGGATGGTGGCTCGAGCGGAACACCCGGAAGCGATGGTCGAGCCGGATGTCGAGGCTCGCGGGCTGCACGCAGGCCGGATCGAATGGGTCGATGCCGATGCGCCCTTGCTCGATCTCGGCGCGGATGTCTCGGTCGGAGAGGACCATCAGCCCGTGAGGATACGGTCGCGCAGCGCGTCCCACGTCGCGACGGTCTCATCGGCCTCGGGCACCCGAGCGCGCTCGTAGCCCCAGAGCACCTGGATCGTGTGCGCACCCGCGGCCTGGCCCATCAGCATGTCCGTGCGGGTGTCTCCGACGACCACGGTGCGCGCCGGCGGCACCCCCAGCCGGTCCATGGCCAACAGCGCGAGGTCCGGTGCGGGCTTGTGGCGATCCGGCGGCACCGAGTCGCTCCCGAGGTAGAGCTCGATGTCGTCCTCGATGTCGAGGCCGCGCAGGATGCGCTCGCAGTCCGCGGCACGCTTCCCGGTGACCGTCGCCTGGAGCACGCCGGCGGCGTGGATCGCGCGAAGCGCTGCCCGCGCGCCCAGGAACAGCCGCGTGGCCGGGATCACCGTCTCGTCGTAGATCGCGCGGTACTCGGTGCGGCACGCGACGGCATCATCGGCCGTGAGGTCCGGCCAGGCCATCCGGAAGATGTCCTCGAGCGGCAGGCCGGTCATCCGGCCGACGACGTCGAAATCGAGTGCCGTGCCGCCGCGGCGCGCGATGACGGCGTTCGCGGTATCGACGACGGAGCGCACGCTGTCGGTCAGCGTGCCGTCAAGGTCCCAGCAGACGAGGTCGAACGGCGGATGGTCGATCTAGGACCCCGGTCGCTACTCGATCGAAACTGACGCGGCTAGTCGCAGCTCGTATGTGCCGTCCGCAACGCTCATTCGCGCACCGGGAATTTCGGCCAGAACCCCTCGTAGATCATACGTGGCCGCATGCAGATTTCTGATGGCGCGATCGCCTTCACTCTCAGGCCATAGCGCGTCGGCAAGTTCATCGCGCTGCCAGCCTCGCTCCCTCCGCTCAAGTAAGAGCTGGAAGTAGCGGCGCAGAACGCCCGAGCCCGTCCGCCCTTCACGCCAGATGTCTTGCGGCCTTGCAACGCCGTCAACGACCACAGACCCATCGCGCCGTAGTTGGACTCTGGGCGCGCGCGCTACCGAGTGCGCTGCAGCGACCATCAACGACTCGGCCCAACTGCGATCGTCCGCTTCTGCAACGGTCCGGGCCACCTGGACCAACTCCGGGTGCCACCAGCTCGTCGGTGAGGCAAGGGCCATTTCCGAGCGATCCGCTCTGCGGACATCATTGATCCACGAGAGTGACTGACCTGTCGCGTAGTAAAACCAGTCCCAGTAGCCATTCTGTCGATATTGCCAGCCTCCGGCCGCCAGCGCTTGCGACACGAAGTTGCTGCAGTCCTCATTGGGAAGCCAATTGCGATAGTTAGGGTCGGCCGAATACGCGAACTGATACGCGTGGAATGCAGCGGCCGCGCCGTTGTACGTCCCACCGCTGAGCGAAGACGCGAGCCCGAAGTGTGTAGCAGCACGGGGCGCGCCCCGCACGGTCGTGTGGGCCCCGACCGAATCCACCGCTTCGGTCGGATCGGCAATGTGAACCGGGTGCTCGACGGCGTCGAATGCCAGTTTCCAGCCGCCGCCGACGGCTTGGAACGTAAAGGCGTGCGTGGTCCACTGCTTCATCAGGTCGCGGCTCGGGTCGTACTCATGGCCGCTAGTGCTGAAGTAGCGGACAGTCGACTCACGAGCTCGCAATGTCGCTATCGTGTCGGTCGGTCGATGATACGGCGAGTACCTCAAGCGCCACATCGGCGGAAATGAACTTCAGACCATAGGTCGCGTTGAAGTCGCGGCGGCTGACGGCGGCCGCGAGCCGTTCGGCTGACGACCGCACAGATCCGAACTCATCCGTGCCGGGGACGAGAGTAGGAGTTCCCCGACCTTCCAGCACCGCATATTCATCCAAGAGGCTTTGCCTCGCGGCGCTCACGAGCGCCGCACGATTCGGCGCAGCAGCAGCGGCGGTGTTGGGAAGAATGGCGATTGTCAGCGCAACAATGCTCGCCAGAACCACGCGTGACCGACCCATGGAGTACCTCCACAGCGAAGCTGCGGACATGGTCCGCCGCTGCGATGGGGAATCCGATGGGGAACTGCTGCCGACCGCGGGAAAAACGGACTGATCCGTTCTTTCAGCGCCTGCGCTTGCGGCCGCCACCAGCGATCGCGACCGGGGGTTCGATGAGCGTGATCTGCTCCGCCACCTTACGGTCACGGGAGACCTCGCGGCGCCGGTCGAGTGCCGCGAGCTCGTCGCGAAGGGCCGTGAGGTCGTCGAGCTTCGCGTACACGATGCGGAAGCGGATGTAGCTCATCGGGTCGACGTCCGCGAGCCGCTCGAGCACCATTTCGCCGATCCGCTGCGACCCGACCTCCGAGACGCCACTCTGCTTGAGGGTGGCCTCGATGTCGTCGATGAGGCCGCCGAGCATCTGGGGCAACAGGCTCTTGGAGGCCGCCTTCTCGATGGCGCTCGCGAGCTTGCGCCGGTCGAACTCCTGCCTCGTGCCATCCCGCTTGAGGACCTGGATCCGGGCCGATTCGCTCCGCTCGAACGTCGTGAACCGCTCCTCGCAGCGGTCGCAGGCGCGGCGTCGGCGGATGGACGCCCCGTCCTCGGCCTCGCGCGAATCGATGACCCTCGTATCCGGATTCCCACAGCTCGGGCAGCGCATGACCACAAGATATGGGAAGACCGCCACTAAATCTAGTGACGGCCCTCCTGTTGCCATAGTGGTTACGGGAGCCGAGGGGCTTCGCCCCGAGGCGACCCGTCCTTCCCGGCCGCGCTGCTAGGCAGCGCCGCCGTTTGAACTAGTGCCCGATGCCGAGCAGAAACAAAAGGATGATGAGCACCAGCGGCGCGCCGAGTAGCCAAAAGAGAATGAGGATCATTTTTTCTCTCCCTTACATCGTCGTCCGGCGAACGTCGCCGGCGGTGGTCCAGCGGTCGGTGCGGCGGTAGTGCGCGAGGCTGCCGAGCGGCTCGCCCGACGCGACCCATGCGCCGACGACGGCGCCCATGAGCCCGATGAGGATGCCGACGACGCTCCCGAGTGCGGCGTTCCGGATCGCGATCGCCGCGTTCGGATCCACCGGAGCCCCGGCCGTCGGGGCTGGTGCGCCCGGCGGAGTGAGGTTCCCGAGGTAGCCGCCCGCGTATGTGTGTGCGCCGGCCAGTGCGGCGAAGAACATGATGAGGCCCATCAGGACGAGCCAGGCCGCGACGCCGTGCAGGATCGCCGGCTCCGCCATGCGGGCGCCGCTCATCCGCCCGGCGACCCAGGCTCCGATGGCGCTCGCGAGGAACGCGCCGAACACGCTGAACGCGATCGTGAAGATCCCCACGTCGGCCCACTTGAGGACGCCGGGATTGACCGCCTTCTGCGCGCCGACCGCGACGGCGATCAAGCTGAACGCGGCGCCGGCAACGAGCATGGCGAGGGCTCCCACCCACACCGCAGCCCAGTCCAGGTGCCAGCCGCTCCAGCCCTCATTCCAGTAGGTCCGCCGGACGGTCGTGGTCGACCGATCCATCGGTCTGTCCATACATCTCCTCCGCGGCACCCGCTACCGATTGCGGACGCCGTGATCTTCTGCGGCCAAAGATGCAGACGCGACGCCAGCCTGTGTGGTCGTCGGCGCGCGGGCCCGCAATGGCCCGGCCCCCGTGTGTAACGAACGGCGGCCGGCCCCCTCCAAGGGGGCCGGCCGCCACGTACGTGCGTGACTACTTGCGGCGCAGGAAGCTCGGCACCTCGAGGTCATCGGCCTCGTACTTCTTCTCCGGTCGCTGCGGCCCGCCATTGCTCACCGCGGCCGTCTCCCGCTCCGCGGGACGTGACTCGACCTGTCGCTTGTACAGCGGCTGCTCGATCCGCTTGAGCGGGCGCGCAGGGTCGAAACCGGTCGCGATGACGCTGATCTTGACGTCGTTGCCCATGCGCTCGTCGATGACCGAGCCGAAGATGATGTTCGCCTCGGGGTCGGCGGCGGCGTGGATGATCTCGGCGGCCTCATTCACTTCGAACAGCGTGAGGTCGGGGCCACCGGTGATCGTGAACAGCACCCCGCGGGCGCCGTCGATGGACTGCTCGAGGAGCGGCGACATGATCGCCTGACGCGCGGCGTCCGCGGCACGGGTCTCGCCGCTGCCGTGGCCGATGCCCATGAGGGCCGACCCGGCGTTGGTCATGATCGTCTTCACGTCCGCGAAGTCGAGGTTGATGAGGCCGGGCACGGTGATCAGGTCGCTGATCCCCTGCACGCCCTGACGAAGGACGTCGTCGACGATGCGGAATGCATCGACCATCGTGGTGCGCTTCTCGGCGACCTGCAGCAGGCGATCGTTCGGGATCGTGATGAGCGTGTCGACCTTGTCGACCAGCTCCTGGATCCCCTGCTCCGCGAGCAGGCGCCGCTTCGCACCTTCGAACGAGAACGGCTTGGTGACGACGGCGACAGTGAGAGCGCCGATGTCCTTGGCGATCTCCGCGATCACGGGAGCCGCACCGGTGCCGGTGCCTCCGCCCATGCCGGCCGTCACGAAGATCATGTCGGCCTCTTTCAGCGCTTCGTAGAGCTTTTCGCTGTCGTCCTCGGCCGACTTGCGACCGACCGACGGGTCGGCACCCGAGCCGAGGCCCTTGGTGACCTTGTCACCGATGCGAAGCTTGTGCGGCGCATCGGACAGCAGGAGCGCCTGCGCATCGGTGTTCACGGCGATGAACTCGACACCCATGAGCTCGGCGCGGATCATGCGATTTACCGCATTACATCCGCCACCACCGATCCCGATGACCTTGATGAGCGCGAAGTTTTCTATATCCGACCGTAGC
>JBBQZK010000093.1:0-8063 GCA_038207785.1 Candidatus Limnocylindria bacterium
CGGCGGCACGATCGCGTTCGTCCTGCGCGGCGACGTGTTCGTGCTCCGCGGCGGTCAGTACGCCTCTCGGACCGAGGAGGGCCGCTCGCAGACGCCGGCGCTCAGCGCGGACGGGCAGTCGATCTACTTCACGAGGGTCGAGCAGATCGACGGCAAGAGCGCGGTCGACGGCGCGGTCGTCAATGCGCGGCTCGGCTACAGCGAGGTCATTCGGAAGCCGGCCGCCGGCGGGAGCGAGGAGATCCTCCTGGACGGGCTGACGAAGGTCCAAAGCGGCTTCCATCAGGTCAAGTGGTACCTGGCGCCCGCGCCCTCGCCCGATGGCAAGCGGCTCGCGGTGATCGAGGCGGACCCTGACGGCTCGTCGGACCTGATCGTCCTCGATCTGACGGCGACGAAGAAGCCGCTGGCGATCTCGACCCTGTCGACCGGCGCGGACTGGGCCGATCCGGCCTGGTCGCCCGACGGGAAGACGATCGTCGTGACGGCATACGACAACGGCGCGCCGGAGCTGCTGCTCAAGCCGGCCGACGGGATCACGCGCTCGAGCGCGTTGCACGGGCTGCCCGACGGCGAGCCGTACCGCCCGGCCTTCTCCCCGGATGGGAAATGGATCGTCTACACGCTGCGGCACGACGGGCGGAATGACCTGCACGCGTTCCAGCTCGCGACGGAGCGCGACGTCGCGCTCACGAGCGATGGGGAGAGCTGGAACCCGACCTTCTCGCCGGACGGCACGCAGCTGGCGTTCCTCCGCTCGACCGCGTTCATCATCGATGTCTGGGTGATGGACCTGGGCGGCGTGCTGACGAGCGGCGGCGCGCCCAAGGGCAGCCAGAAGATCACGAAGGGCGAGGGCGTGGATGGCGCCAACCGCCCGAGCTGGAGCCGGTAGCTAGACCAGCCGCTGCCGGATCTGCGCCGAGATGAAGTCCATCGCCGCCACGGTGATCACGATGAGCAGGATGATCGTGCCTGCCGTCGGGTAGCGCAGGAGCTGGATGTTCTGGAACAGCGCAACGCCGATGCCACCGCCGCCAACGAGCCCAAGGATCGGCGCAAGCCGGACGTTGGTGTCGAGGCGATAGATGCTGAAGCTCACGAACGGGTTGAAGAGCTGCGGCAGCACCGCGGTCCAGATGACCTGGAAGCGGTTCGCTCCGGTGGCGGTGATGGCCTCGAGCGGGCCTGCGTCGATACCCTCGATGGCCTCCGAGTACAGCTTGCCCATGACCCCGACGTTGTGGAACGCGAGCCCGAACACCCCTGCGGCGTTGCCGAGGCCGAACAGGATGACCATCACGATGACGACGATGAGCACGTCGATGGAGCGGATGACCGTGAACGCGAGTCGCATGACGACGTAGATCGCGTTCGTGATCGGATTGCCGGCCATGATGTTCCGCGCCCCGAGGAACGAGAGCGGGATCGCGACGACCATCGCGAGCGCGGTCCCCATGATCCCGAGGAAGATCGTGATGATCATCAGGCCGATCGCGCCGTCCCAGAACGTCTCGAACTCGTTCTGCGGTCCGAGGACGGACCAATCGAAGCTGACCAGCTGGCGCAGGACGCCGGCTGCGTATTCGGGGTTCGCGCGGCTCACGTCGATGTCCGTGATCCTGAAGCCGACGTACAAGACGAGGAGGATCACCCCGATCGTCGACAGGCGCCGCCAATCGGTCAGCGGATTGCGCCGCAGCTCGGCGGGTACGGGAAGACCGCGAGCGGTGAAGTACTCGGCCATCAGCGCATGTCCAGGTGCGCCGCGTCCTGGGCCAGCGCGTCGAGCGCGGCCCGGTCGGCCGTCATGCCCTGCGGCGCCTCAGGGCCGAGCCCGATCTCGACCTCGACGGCGTCCTCGCCATAGATCTCTTTGAAGCGGCGGTCGTCGATGTCCGCGGGCAGGCCGTCGAACGCGACCTTTCCGCCTTTCAACGCGACCACGCGCGTTCCGTAGCGGCGCGCGAGCGACAGGAAGTGCAGGGAGCAGATGACCGTGATGCCGTCCTTCTTGTTGATCTCCTCGAGGTACTTCATCACCGAGTGGCTCGTCGCGGGGTCGAGGCTCGCGACGGGCTCGTCCGCGAGCATGAGCTCGGGCTGTTGCATGAGGGCGCGGGCGATGCCGACACGCTGCTGCTGCCCGCCGGAGAGGGCGTCCGCGCGGCCAAAGGCCTTGTCGGCGATGCCGACGCGGCCCAGGTTCTCGAACGCCAGGGCCACATCCTCGCGGCTGGGTCGCGACGCGATGGTCCGCCAGGTCGTGCGGTACCCCAGGCGTCCGGCCAGCACATTCGCGAACACGGAACTGCGCTTCACGAGATTGAACTGCTGGAAGATCATCCCGATGCGCCGGCGGATACGCCGGAGCTCGGGCCCGCTCGCGTGGGTCACGTCACGTCCGTCGAACGCGACCGTTCCCGAGGTCGGGTCGATGAGCCGGTTGATGCAGCGGAGGAGCGTGGACTTGCCCGACCCGGAGAGGCCGATGAGGACCACGAACTCACCCTTGTGGAAGTCGAGCGATACGCCGTCGATGGCGCGCGTGCCGGTCGGATAGATCTTCACGAGGTCCTTGACCGAGACCAGGGGCGCCACCGCGGCCGACTCTAAATGAACACGCCCGCCGGGCTGACCCGGCGGGCGTGCTCGTTCGATCGAACGGAGCGCTAGGGAGCCTTGCTCGGGCTCGGGCTTGGCGTCGGCGGCGGCGGCGCGGGAGTCTTCGCGGCCTCAGCGGCCACGTCGATACCGGCGAGCTTCGCCGCATCGCGGACGGGGTTGTAGAAGTCGGACGACACCTTCTGCAGACCGTCCCAGTTGAAGAGACCCTTGCACTGGACCTTGCCGGCGTCAGAGGCGCAGTAGTCGATGAGGGCCTGAGCGATGGTCGCCTGGAGGTCCGCCGGGAAGCTCTTCGCGACGGCCACGCCGTCATTCGGGATCGGACCGGCGGCGTCGATCACCTTGGTCTTCGTCATGATGTCGGCCGGCATGCCTTTGCTCGTGCGGACGTCATTGAACGTTGCCGCGCCATCGACCTGGCCGCTGTAGACGGCGAGGGCCGCCTTGTCGTGGCCCCCGGCGAAGATCGTCGAAGAGAAGAACGTCTTCGGGTCCTGGCCGGTCTTGTTCTTCACCAGCAAGGACGGGAACAGGTAGCCCGAGGCGGAGATCGGGTCGACGAACGCGAACTTCTTGCCCTTGAGGCCATTGAGGTCCGTGATGCCGCTCGCGGTCGAGACGAGGATCTGGGCGTTATACGTGGTCGCGAGCTGGCCCTTCTCGTCCTTGCGGAGCGCGCCGAGGATCGGCGTGCCACAGCCCTTGTCGAGCAGCAGGGTCATCTGCAGGGGGGCGATGGCCGCGATGTCGGCCTGGCCCGCGCACATGGCCTCGATCTGCGCGGCGTAGCTCGTTGGGATGCTGACTTTCCACAGCAGGCCCGTCGCCTTCGCCAGGGCGGCGGAGATCGCGCTGCCGCTCGCGGTCACGCGCGCGATGTCCTGCGATGGGGTGAAGGCGAAGATGATCGGACGGTCGAACGATCCAACGCGCGGGGTCTTCGACGCCGCGGGGGCGTTCGTACCGCCGCCGGATGTGCTCGCTCCGCCGCTACACGCTGAAATGAGAACGATCGCGGCCAGCACCCACCCGAGCCGGCCTGCAGTCCTGCCGAGCATGCCTTCCTCCTTGTTCATGGAAGCATCGGTATCATAGTGACTGTTCATGACGTTTTTGACCAAGCTCGCGGCTGCGTCGCGAGCTCGGGACAGCGTGATCTGCATCGGTCTCGACCCTGAACCGGATCGCATTCCCGAGCACCTGGGTCGCGGCGCACAGGCGGCCGTCCGCTTCCTCCGCAAGATCGTGAATGCGACGAGCGATCATGCGTGTTGCTACAAGCCGAACATGGCGTTCTTCGAGCGCTACGGCTCGGCGGGCCTCGATATCCTCGGGCTGACGTTACAGGCCATCCCGTCCGACATCCCGGTGATCATCGACGCCAAGCGCGGGGACGTCCCGAATACCGCGGCCGCGTACGCCGAGGCGCTGTTCGACCGCTTTCACGCGGATGCGGCGACCGTCGCGCCGTATCTCGGGATGGATGGGATCGCCCCGTTCACCGCCAAGGGATACGCCCTCGTGCTCGCGCGGACGAGCAACCCGGGCGCCGGAGACTTCCAGGACCTTCTGGTGGATGGCCGTCCGCTCTACGAGCACGTCGTCGAGCGGTGTGTGAGCGTGTTTCCGGCGGAGCAGTGCGGGTTCGTCGTCGGCTCGACGTATCCGGCTGAGGCGGCGCGGTTGCGCTCGCTCGCCCCGGACCGGTTGTTCCTGATGCCGGGCGTCGGCGCGCAGGGCGGCGATATGGCCAGCGCGATCCGCGCCGGGCTCGACGCCCGTGGTGGCGGAGTCCTGCCCTCGGCGTCTCGCTCGATCCTGTATGCCGAGTCCGGCGAGGGCTTCGAGGCGGCGGCGGCGCGCGTCGCGACCGAGCTCAAGCGCCAGGCCAATGACGCGCGCACGGCCGCGTCCGGGAGCGCGCGCTGATGTTCGGCATCGGGACCGGCGAGCTCCTGCTGCTCCTCGTCCTGGCGCTCATCGTTCTCGGCCCCGAGAAGATGCCGAAGCTCGCGCGCGACCTCGGCCGCGCGCTCGCCGAGTTCCGCAAGACGAGCGACGAGCTGCGCACGGAGTTCCTCAACGCGGACAAATACCTCGATGCGGCGGCGAAGACCACGCCGGCCGCGCCCGTCGCCATCCCCGCGACCGCCACGCCCGAGCTGCCGCTCACCGAGGCGGCCGTCGCCACGGACGTGCCGGCAGACGGGCCAACGGAGGCCGCTCCCGAGCCCGACGAGACGGCGTTCGACAAGGAGGCGCGCGAGGCGCGTGAGCGTCTGCGGGATCCCGCGCGCCTGGAACAGGCCGCGGCCGAAGGCTGGAAGACCCCGACCGACGAGGCGGGCACATCCGACCGGTGGGGCTAACGCGTCCAGCCGACCTATACTTCGTGTTGACGAGCGCACCCGATCGAACGGGTCGCGCTCTTTCTTTCGCCTGATCCGGAGGACGCTTCCCTCATGAGTCGTGCGTGGGCCTGGGTCATTGTCGTCGTCGCGGTCCTGGCCGTGTGGGTCGATATCCCCAAACACCAGATCAGCTTCCCGTTCGAGTGTCCGGGCATCTGCTACCGGCTCGGCGGCCAGTCGACGTTCATCGAGATCAAGACCCACCTCGGGTTGGACCTGCAGGGCGGCACGCAGCTCGTGCTGCAGTTGCATCCGGAGCTGATCCCCGGCGGCACGACGACCTCGATCGACGTTCTGAACGCGCAGGCCCGCGTGGTGATCGACCGGCGCATCAACTCCCTTGGCGTCAGTGAGCCGGTCATCGAATCGCTCGGCGCGAACAAGATCCTGCTGCAGCTGCCGGGCGTGTCCGACCTGGCCGAGGCCCAACGGATCGCGACGCAGCAGGCCTTCCTCGAGATCAAGGTGCCGGACGATGCGACGGCCGGGACCTACAAGTCGCTCACCCCGCCGCTGACCGGAGCGAACCTCAAGCCGACGTTCGTGGAGTTCCAGGGATCGAATAACGCGCCCGTGGTGCACTTCGAATTCGGACCGCCCGACGACGCTCGCTGGGTCCAGCTGTCGAAGGATTACCTGAACAAGCCGGTGCAGATCAACCTGGACAACACGATCATCTCCGCGCCGCGGATCAACCAGGTGTTCTCAAGCGGGAGCGGGATCATCGAAGGCAACTTCACCACGAAGTCGGCGAAGGATCTGAGTACGCTCCTGAACTCGGGCGCCCTGCCGGTACCGCTCGAGATCGTCCAGTCGAGCCGCGTCGAGCCGACGCTGGGCCAGGACTCCGTCCGGCGAAGCATGGCTGCCGGCGCGATCGGCCTGTTGCTCGTCGCGCTGTTCATGATCCTGTATTACCGCCTGCCCGGCGTGATCGCGGTCATCGCCCTCCTCTTCTACACGGCGCTGACGTACGCGGTCTTCCGGCTCATTCCGGTGACGCTCACGCTGGCCGGCGTCGCCGGATTCATCCTGTCCATCGGCATGGCCGTGGACGCCAACGTGCTCACCTTCGAGCGCCTCAAGGAAGAGCTGCGGGCCGGTAAGACCCTCAGGGTGTCGCTCGATGAGGGCCGCCGCCGGGCGTTCCCGTCGATCCTCTACTCCAACCTCGCGACGATCCTCACCGCGCTCATTCTCTTCAACTTCGGCACCGGGACGGTCAAGGGCTTCGCCCTGACGCTCATCGTCGGTGTGGTGGTGTCGTTCTTCACCGCGGTCTTCGTGACGCAGCTGCTGCTGCACGCGGCGATCGAATACCCGTCCCTCCGCCGGCGCCGGCTGTGGGGCGTCGAAGAGCGTCCGGCCGACGGGACCACCGGCGGCCGCGCGGCCGCGAGCGTGACCGTCTGATGCTGTTCCGCTTCGTCGAGCGCAAGCACTGGTACTTCCTGCTCTCGGCCATCCTCATCCTGCCCGGTGTGTTCTTCCTCGCGATCGGCGGCCTCAAGCCGGGCATCGAGTTCAAGGGTGGCACGCTCCTCGACCTGCGATTCACCTCGCCGCCGCCCGCGACCGAGCTGCATGACGTGCTCGCGGGCCTCGGCCATCCGGAAGCGATCGTCCAAGGCGCGGAGGGCGGTCGGATGGAGGTCCGCACCCTCACGCTGAAGGCCGACGCGACGACGAACGAGACGGTGACCGTCGAGCAGGCGATCAAGGCGAAGTACCCGACGACGTACATCGATGACAACGCGTCGACGGTGAGCCCCTCGTTTAGCGCGGAGCTCGTCACGAACGCGGTCCGCTCGATCGTGTTCGCGTCGATCCTCATCGTGTTGCTCATCGCATTTGCGTTCAAGGAGTTCGGCTGGTCCGCGTTCCGCTACGGGATCGCCGCGATCATCGCCCTGCTACACGATGCCCTGGTCGTCCTCGGCCTGTTCGCGATCCTCGGCTACTTCCTGAATGTCGAGGTCGACAGCCTGTTCGTCACCGCGGTGCTCACGATCATCGGGTTCTCCGTCCACGACACGATCGTCGTGTTCGACCGGATCCGCGAGAACCTGCACCTCAACCGCGGCGAGGCGCTCAACCCGGTGATCAACTACTCGATCATGCAGACGCTCGCGCGGAGCGTCATCACCTCACTCACGGTGGTCCTGACGCTGCTGGCGCTGTACCTGTTCGGGGGCTACTCGATGCGGACGTTCGCGCTCGCGCTGGTCGTGGGCATCGTGTCCGGTACGTACTCGTCCATCTTCAATGCGAGCCAGATCATCTCGCTGTGGCAGGAGATCGAGGACCGCATCCGCCACCGTGGGCGCCGAACGTCCGGAGCGGCCGCCGCAAGCTAGAACCCGCTGCCGGCGAACTCTGCCGCCCGCTAACGCGCGTAGGCCGTCGCGAGCTGCGCGAGCGTCACGAAGCGCACCGGTCCCGCGTCTGCGTCATAGCGAAGCGGGCCGAATGCGCCAAGCAGCGCCTCGATCGCCGCGCGCTCCGCCGGGACGATCGTGCCCGGGTGGCTCACGACGGTGATGGTCTTCCGCGTCGTGGCGACGACACCGGCGGCCGCGAAGAGCGCAAGGTTCGTGCGGATCTGCGGTTGGATCGACGACACGGTGAAGGCGTACGTGTTGCCGCCGATCGTCGGCGCCTCGAGGAGTGGCAGGTCGCCGGCCACGTTGGCGTCACTCCGGGATGGCGAGTACGGCTGCGCACCGGCCGGCAGGGTCCACGGGTAGGGGATCCGTCCGATCGGCGGGTAGTCCTTCGCGACCGCGGTGCAATCCGCGTTGAAGCCGGACGCGGCGAGGGCGCGGAGCGTCGCGGCGTCGCCGATGTCGCCGCCCGCGCGGAACGAGGTCGGGACCGGCAGGCCGCGTTGGATCATCAGCTTCACCCCGTAGCCGATCATCGCCTGCTGCTCGTTCTCGGGGTACGCGGTCATCGGCACGTCGTAGCCGTCGCCGCGTCCCGCCCAGCTCGGCGCGGTCCGCGGGGCCAGGCCGACCGCCCGCA
>JBBQZK010000094.1:0-7924 GCA_038207785.1 Candidatus Limnocylindria bacterium
GCCTTCTCGAGCTCGGCGACCGCGGGCATCAGGGTCTCGGGGACGTACTGGCCGCCGAACTCGCCGAAGCGGCCGTTCACCTTCGCACCGCCGCGAGCGAGCGGACCACGGCGCCCGGGTCGCTCGCCGTCATGAGGGCGGTGCCGACGAGCACCGCGTCCACCCGGGCCGGAAGGGCCGCGACATCGGTGGCCGAGCCGATGCCCGATTCCGCGATGAGGAGCTGGTACGGACGCACGAGTCCCTGCAAAGCGGCGATGCGGCCTCGATCGAGCTCCCCGGGCTGGCGCAGGTTGCGCGCGTTCACGCCGACCACCAGGGCTCCGCATGCGACCGCGCGCACGAAGGCCGCATGTTCGTGCGCCTCGACGACGGCGGTGAGCCCAAGCTCCCCGGCCCGCCGTACGAACATCGCGAGGGTCGGATCGTCGAGCGCCTCGGCGATGAGCAGCACCGCCGACGCGCCGGCGGCCTCGGCCTCGGCGATCTGCCATTCGTCGACGACGACGTCCTTGTAGAGCACCGGGACACCCACCGCGGCCGCGACCGCCGCCAGGTCGGCGGCCGAGCCGCCCCAGTGCCGCGGCTCGGTGAGCACCGAGATCGCGCAGGCGCCGGACCGCGCGTATTCGAACGCGAGCCCGACCGCGTCGGCGTCGGGTGCCAGCGGACCGAGCGCGGGCGAGCGGCGCTTGACCTCCGCGATGACCGCGATGCGGCCGGCCGCGCGTTTCGCGCGGATCGCTTCGGCGAACGAGGGCCGCGGGCGGCCCGATCGTTCGGGCGACCGTTCGTCGCGCCGCGCAGCGTGGACATCGGCCCTGCGCTCGGCGGACACGGTCTCGAGAAAGTCCATCAGGACAACGCCGCGCTGCGGGCGATCCAGCGATCGAGGGTCGCGGCCGCCGTACCGCTGTCGATCGCCGCTGCTGCGAGCGTGACCCCCGCGCGGGGGTCCGCAGCCAGCCCGGCGACGTACAGCGCCGCACCGGCATTGAGCAGCACCGCGGTACGCGGACCGCCCCGAGCGCTGCCGCGCAACACGTCCAGCGCGATCCGCGCGTTCGTGTCGCTGTCGCCGCCGCGCACGGAGTCGCGCGTGGATCGCTCCAGGCCGAGGCCTTCGGGCGTGAGCTCGCCGTCCCTGATCGTTCCGTCCGGACAGAGCTCCCACGTGCGGGTCGCGCCGCTCGGGCTGATCTCGTCGAGCCCGTCCGCGCTATGCACGACGAGCGCGCACTCGGCGCCGAGCTCGCGCAGCACGTGCACCATGCGCCCGCCGAGCGCGGCGGACGGCACCCCGAGGAGCTGCCGCCGCACGCCGGCGGGGTTCGCGAGCGGCCCGAGCACGTTGAAGATCGTCCGGATCCCGATCTCGCGCCGCACCGGTCCCGCGTGCCGCATCGCCGGGTGGAACCGTGGCGCGAACATGAAGCCGACGCCGATCTCGTCGATGCATGTCGCGACCGACTGCGGGCCGAGATCGATCTTCACCCCGAGCGCCTCGAGCACATCCGCACTGCCGCACGCGCTGGAGGCCGCCCGATTGCCGTGCTTGGCCACGCGGGCGCCGGCCGCGGCTGCGACGATGGCGGACACCGTCGAGATGTTGAAGCTCTGCGAGCGATCCCCGCCGGTCCCGCACGTATCGATCGCGCCCGGCGCGATGTCGACCGGAACGGCCGCGGCCCGCAGACCCGCCGCGAAGCCCGCGATCTCGTCCACCGTCTCGCCGCGCACGGCGAGTGCGGCCAGCAGCGCGCCGAGCTGCGCGGCGGTCGCCTCGCCGGCCATCACGCTGGCCATCGCGCTCTCGGCCTCCGCCCGCGTGAGCGTGCCTCCGGCCGCGACGGCCATCACGGCCTCTTTCGCGTCCATCAGCGCACGCCCTCGAGGAAGTTCCGCAGCATCGTCACGCCGTCGGTGGACAGGATGGACTCGGGGTGGAACTGCACAGCCTCGAGCGGCAGCGTGCGGTGCCGCAGGCCCATCACGACGTCGTCATCGCTCCGCGCGCTCACTTCGAGATCCGCCGGAAGCGTGGCCGGATCGACCATGAGGGAGTGATAGCGGGTCGCCACCGTCGGGTCCGGGACACCCGTGAACACGCCGCGCCCGTCATGGCGTACCGGTGACGTCTTGCCGTGGCGGGGCCCGGGCGCGCGGATCACCGATGCGCCGAAGGCGATCGCGGCGCATTGCAGGCCGAGGCACACGCCAAGCGTGGGAATGCCTCGCTCCGGCGCCTCGCGCACGAGCCGGGGCGAACGGCCCGCGGCCTCCGGCCGCCCGGGACCGGGCGAGATGACGAGCCGATCCGGACCGGCGTCCAACGCGGCGCCGAGTGCCGGATCATCGGCGCGGAGCACGGTGACCTCGGCCCGCAGCGCGCTCATCGCCTGCGCGAGGTTGAACGTGAACGAGTCGTAGTTGTCGACGATGAGCACCCGCGTCACCGGCGCACGGGAGGTCCATCGACCAGCTCGATGGCCCGCAGGAGCGCGCCGGCCTTCGCCCGCGTCTCGGTCTCCTCGGCCTGCGGATCCGAGTCCGCCACCACGCCCGCACCGGCCTGGATGCGGCAGACCCCGTCGGCGATCAGCGCCGTGCGGATCGCGATGCACGTGTCGAGCGAGCCGTCGAAGCCGAGGTAGCCGACCGCGCCGGCGTACGTGCCCCGGCGATCGGTCTCGAGCTCGGCGATGCGCTCCATCGCCCGGATCTTCGGGGCGCCGGACACCGTGCCGGCCGGAAAGCACGCCTGGAACGCACCGAGGGCGTCGATCCCCTCGCCCAGCGTTCCCTCGACGACCGACGTCAGATGCATCACGTGGGAGAACCGGTCCACGCGCATCAGCTCGGGCACGCGGACCGTACCCGGTGCGGATACCCGGCCCACGTCGTTGCGCCCGAGGTCCACGAGCATCACGTGCTCGGCGCGCTCCTTCTCCGATGCCCGAAGCTCGGCCTCATTCGCCGCATCCGTGACCGCGTCGGCGCCCCGGGGCCGCGTGCCCGCGATCGGATGCATGACGACGGTGCGTCCTTCCACGCGGACGAACGGCTCCGGCGAGGCGCCGACGAGCGTCGCGCCATCGGTCTCGAGCAGGAACATATACGGCGACGGATTCACGTGGCGGAGCGCGCGATAGAGCGCGAGGGGCTCGGGCGCGGGCCGGATGTCGAAGCGCTGCGAGAGGACGATCTGGATGCAGTCCCCTTCGGCGATGAGCACCCCAGCGCGGCGCACGAGCGCCTCGTACCCGGCGGGGGTCATGTTCGCGCGCAGCGCGCGTTGCACGCGTTCCGGCGCCGGGAGCACGAGCGGCGCGTCGAGCAGGACGTCGAGCTCGTCGAGCCGCCGCTCGGCCTCCGCTCGGTGGCCATCCGCGGCGTGCGCGATGAGCAGCATCGTGTGGCGCAGGTGATCGAACGCGACAACCGTGTCGTAGATGCCGAATGCAGCGTCGGGTAGGCCATGCGGATCGCGCGGAGCGAGCGGCAGCCGCTCGAAGTGCCGCGCGGCCTCGTAGCCCACGTAGCCGACCGCCCCGCCCGAGAACCGCGGCAGTCCGTCGACGCGGCCGCGCTCGTAGCGCGCCATCGCGGCACGCAGCACGGGGATGGGATCGGCGTCGCGGCAGACGATGACCTCGCGTGGCGCGACCCCGATGAACGAGTAGCGACCCATCCGCTCCCCACCCTCGGCACTCTCGAGAAGGAACGCGCCACCGAGCCGGCGCAGCTTCGCGAAGGCGGATACCGGCGTTTCGAGGTCGGCCATGCGCTCGCGCGTGACCGGCTCCAGCCGGACGATCCTCGCCGCGACGCTCGCCACGTCCGCTCCTTCGGTCTTTGGAAGAACAAAGACCCTCGCTCCCATCTCGGGACGAGGGTCGTGGTGCCACCCGATCTCGGCCGCTCCCAAAACTGGGAGCAAGCCCTCAGCCTGCGCGATCACGCAGCGCCCGGCGATAACGGCGGGCCACCGGCCGCAGCTAGTTGGCGCCTCCCAGGCTCCGTTCACCGCGGCGTCTCGCGGGATCCATTCGCCTGCGCACACCGTCCCGGCTTACACCTGTCCCGGTTCGCTACACGGCCCGCGGCGGCTACTCGTTCCCGCTCGAACGACGTTCCTCCCATCGTAGGACCCTTCGTGGCCGCCAGGCAAGCCAGCGCCGAACAGGCAGACGCAGATGGGCAAGACGCTTGTTCCCTACGCTTGGGGTATGGCCGTGCGCAGCATCACCGAAGGACCCGGGCGGCCGTTGGGCCCCATGGCCGTGCGCTCGGGGCTGCCCACGCACACCCCGGCCGATATCCGGGCGGTCCTCCGGGGCTTGCCAACGGCGACCGGATACACGGTCACCGTGAAGCCGCTGCACTACCGCACCCGACCCCACCTCGTCGCCTTCACCTTCTGGGATGAGGCCGAGATGCTCATCCAGGTGCCGGAGCCCTTCCGGCCGTTCCGCGAGATGGTCGACCTCGGTTCGCGCGGCTATCCGCTCGTGCCCTTCCGGACGCGCCGCGACGTCATCCGGTTCCTGTACCTCCACGAGTTCTGCCACTGGTGGCTCTATTTGACCCATGGCTGGGGGAACTCGGCCGAGGTGCTCTGCGACACCTACGCGTTCGACAACTTCCGGAAGCGGATGCCCGTCGCGCCACCGGCGTGGCGCCGTCCGCGCGAGCGGCTCTTGGAGATCCACCCGAAGCGCGCCGCCCGCCAGGGCTGAGCCCGGCCGCTACCCGAGCGGCACGTGCGCGCGCGCCGCGTAGCGGGCCCCCTTCGGCGACAGCACGCTCTCGACCACCGCGATCCGATCGACGCGCGTCCGCAGCTCCGGCACCGTGAGACCCTCGATCGCCGCGGCGACCGTCCGCCACTCGGGCGCCGACGCCTCGACCCGAACGCGCGCGAGCGTGAGGTGCGGCGCGAACGGCCGATCCTCGAACGTCAGCTCCCCCGCCCGCAGCTCACGCGCGACGTCGGCAGCCAGCGCGGCGAGCGCCTCCGTGCCCGCGCCGATGCCAAGCCAGATCACTTTCGGGCGGCCCGAGGCCGGGAACCGGCCGGCTGCGCTGATGGCGACGTCGAAGGACCGGTGGGCGATCGCCGCGGCCCGGGCCGCGGCAACGACGTCGCCCAAGCGGTCATCGGGCGTCCAGCCGAGGAATGCGAGGGTGATGTGCATCAACTCCGGGCGCACGGGCTTGAGGGCCGGCAAAGCGGGCGGAAGGAGCGCGGCAGCGCGGTCGGTGAGCTCCGGGGGGAGCGGGACCGCGATGAAGAGCCGCATGGACCGAGGCTAGGGCGGGCGCTAGAGAGCGGCGGCCTGCACCTGGTCGGAGACGAGGAGCACCATGAAGGCGACCGCGAGGACCAGGGTGAACGCGGCGAGCATCGCGGTGCGAAGCCGCTCATCACGTTCCACGGTCTGCTTGATGCCGATCACAAGCTCACTCATGCATCTGCACTAAGCAACCGGCGTGCCGACCGTTATGCCCTCGCTCGACTGCTGTGTGACGAGTATGTATCGGCGGACGAGGACCGTGCGTTGGGGCTGGCGGCTATCCCCTTCGCTCGCTGGTCGCGTGCGTCCGAGACGGCGGGGCGTTCCTGCCGGACCAGACTTCGCTCAGGAGACAGCCGCCAGCCCGATCACCGCTCCGCGATCCGTCCAGGCACACCTGACGCGCGCGCGAGGGCTTGAGGTCGGCGCTTGGCGAAGTCAGGCCGGGGTCGGAGCTGGTGCCGGTCCGATGCCGCCGGTGCCGGGCTCGGGGCGACGCTTCGTCTCGGGAGCCCCGCTGGCGGGTGCGCCGGAGGGAGGCGTCGTGCCGCCCCCGGCGGTGGACGCGGCAGCGGGCTGCTGGCCGAGCTGGCCATCGACGAGGTTGTTGAACTCGTCCGAGCTGAGCGTCTCCTGTTCGATGAGTTTGGCAACGACGGCGTCCAGGAGGCTCCGGTACTGGGTCAGGAGCTCGTAGGCCCGGCGGCGGGCGCGGTCCACGATCTCGTGGACCTCGCTGTCGATCAGCTTCGAGGTCTCCTCGGAATAGTTCTTCTCTTCCTGGATCTGCCGGCCGAGAAAGATGAGCTCGTCCGTCTTGCCGTACTGCAGCGGCCCGAGCTTCTCGCTCATGCCGTACTTCGTCACCATCTGGCGGGCCATCTCGGTGGCCTTCTCGATGTCGTTCGACGCGCCGGTCGTGACGTCGCCGCCGAGATGGAGCTGCTCCGCGGTCCAGCCGCCGAGCGCCGCAGCGATGTCGTCCTCGAACTCGCGCTTCGTGCGGAAGTACCGGTCCTCCTGCGGGAGCGACCAGGTGACGCCCATCGCCATGCCCCGCGACACGACGGAGATCTTGTGCACCGGGTTCGTGTTCGTGAGCAGCTTGAAGCACAGGGCGTGACCGGCCTCGTGGTAGGCGACGATGTTCTTCTCCTTCTCGGAGATGACGCGCGAGCGCCGTTCGGGCCCGAGGGAGACCTTCTCGAGGGCCTCCTCGAAGTCGATCTGCGTGATGACCTTGCGGTTCCGGCGGGCGGCGAGGATGGCGGCCTCGTTCACGACGTTCGCCAGGTCCGCGCCCGAGAAGCCGGGTGAGATCTGCGCGATCCGCAGCAGGTCGACGCTCTTGTCGAGCGGCTTTCCGCGAACGTGCACGTCCAGGATGCCCTTGCGGCCCTTGATGTCGGGACGATCGAGCACGACCTGGCGGTCGAACCGGCCCGGCCGTAGGAGCGCCGGATCGAGCACATCGGGTCGGTTCGTCGACGCGAGCACGATCACGTTCGTGCCCGTATCGAAGCCGTCCATTTCGACGAGGATCTGGTTGAGGGTCTGCTCGCGCTCGTCGTGCGAGCCACCGAGGCCGGCGCCGCGCTGGCGGCCCACCGCGTCGATCTCGTCGATGAACACGATGCACGGCGCGTTGCGCTTCGCCTGGTCGAACAGGTCACGCACCCGAGATGCGCCGACGCCGACGAACATCTCGACGAACTCGGAGCCCGAGATCGAGAAGAACGGGACGCCGGCCTCACCGGCGACCGCGCGCGCGAGCATCGTCTTGCCGGTACCGGGCGGGCCTACGAGCAGCACGCCGCGCGGGATCCGCGCCCCGAGGGTCGAGAACTTTTCGGGGTATTTCAGGAACTCGACCACCTCGGTGAGCTCCTGCTTCGCTTCGTCGACGCCGGCGACGTCGTCGAAC
The DNA here is from genome assembly GCA_038207785.1 of Candidatus Limnocylindria bacterium. GTDB lineage: Bacteria > Chloroflexota > Limnocylindria > P2-11E > P2-11E > UBA4735. The sequence goes on from JBBQZK010000094.1 coordinate 7,222, forward strand.
GTCGTCGCGGGCTTGTTGCCGATGAACATGCGCGCGCGCGACTTGCCGAACGACAGCGCCTGGTTATTCGTGCCCTGGGCCTGCCGCATCATGTAGACGAAGAAGCCGCCGATGAGCAGCACCGGCAGCAGACTCAGCAGGACCGAGCCGATGATGCCGACGGTCTGCGAATCCGCCGGGAGCGACAGGTCCACCTTGTTCGATGGGCTCGCCGCGTTGTAGTCGTAGATCACCTTCTGGAACGTGTCGCTCTTGTCCCCGATGCTGACCGTCTGCTTCGTGCCGCTCTTCAGCTCGAGGGTCGCCGTGCTGCCCTGGATCGCCACCTTGCTGACCTGACCGGTCTGGATCTCATCGACGGCGGCGGTCACGGTGACCGTCTGCGCGGACGGGCTCTGGGCCTTGTATGCGAACAGAAGCGCGATACCCATGAGGACGAGGAGCAGAGTGAGAACGCCGTTCTTGAGGATGCGGTTGTCGAAGTTCGTTGCCGTGTCCTCTCTATCCCGCCGTCAGCGATTCGCTGCCATCGATGTTACCCGTGTAACGCCGCAATGCTTCGATCTGTGCGGGTGGTGGGGTCGCGAATAGCCATCGACCCACGTTTGCCTCTCCATCGGCATGTTTCAGGCCGACCACCCACCAGACCTCGCCGGACGCCGTCGCGACCAGGGGGTGCCTGTCCCGGGCCCGCGCCGGCACC
>JBBQZK010000095.1:0-7901 GCA_038207785.1 Candidatus Limnocylindria bacterium
GACGACCCCGTGCTCGCCGACCTCGTAGCGCCGCAGCTCCTTGCCGTGATCGCTGCCCCGCATCTTCACCACAGTCATCACCTTCTGGAGCGACCCCTCCATCTCGACGTACCGCTGCAGGATGATGTTGTCGCTCAGGAACGACACGAGGTTCGGGCTGAAGTTCAGGTCCGTGAACGAGTTCGCGATCTCAACGGTCATGAGTACCGTTACCCCGGATCCGGTCAGCGCGCCGACCAGCCGGTAGAGCGACTCCCGGAAGTCCTCACGGAACGTCGGCGCCAGTGCCAGCTCGAAGCCGGCCAGCGAGTCGATGACCAGGCGGTCGGCCTTGACCCGCGCCACCGCGGTCTGGATCTCGAGCAGCGCCTCATCGACCGAGAGGTCGAGCGGCCGGAGATAGAGGACCTCGAGCCGGCCCGCCTGGATCATCGCGTTGAGGTCAGGCCCGAGCGTTTTGGCCCGCTCGAGGTACTCCTTCGGACGCTCCTCGAAGACCGCGATGACCGCGGCTTCGCCGTTCGCCAGGCCGGCGGACACGAACTGGGTCGCGAGCGCGCTCTTGCCCGCGCCTGCCGGACCGACCACCAGGACCGAGTCCGACGAGGGGATCCCCCCGCCGAGCATCTTGTCCAGCTCGGCCACGCCCATCGACAGGCGCCGCTCGCCGCGCACGGCATCTGGCCCGGTCACGCGCTTCAGGATCCGCGGGAAGACGTGTACCCCGTCGGCGGTGATCCGCATCGTGTGCAGCCCGGGCAGCGGAGCCTGGCCGCGCATCTTCACCGCCTGAAGCTTGCGCACGATCGAGTTGCGGTCGGTGCCCTGGGAGAGGCGGAGGATACCGTCCGCGACCGTGAACACCGGATTGCCGAACCCCTCGTCGCCGCCGTATTCACCGACCAGGAGCGTCGTCGCCTGCCACGCGGTGAGCCGAAGCGCGAGCTGTTGCACGATGCTCGACAGGCCACCGTCGTCCTGTCCCCCTCCCGTGGCCCCGACCAAGGTCCGGAACGAGTCCACCACGACGATGCTCGGATCGGTCCGCTCGACCTCGGCGACGATCATCTCCAGCACCGCGCTGAGGTTCCCCTCCACCGCGGCCTCGCTGAGGTTGAGAAACCGAACGGCGGTGTTGACCTTCTCCGGCTTGAAGAAGGTGTACTGCTGCTGGTAGCGGAGCATCTTGAGCAACGGCTCACCGAGGACCGTGAAGTACAGCCCCGGCCGTTCGGATGTCCCTATCGTGAACAGGGTCTGCGTGGCCAGCGTGGTCTTGCCGCTTCCGGGATCGCCGGTGATCAGGGTGAACCCGTACTCGGGCAATCCACCGCCCAGCACCTCATCCAGGCCCGGCACGCCGGTCGCGAGCCGACTGATCGGGACTCGACCATCGCTCGTGTCTGTCATCGTTTCCCTCCAGAATTCGCTGCGAGGCGTTGCGATGGCGCGTCCGGCCACGCGTCGTGGATCAAGTTGTCGGTCAGGTCGTCGCCGATGAACGTCGCCAGCAAGGCGATCAGCGTGCCGATGAGCGCAACGAGGCCCTCATCGATGGCTCCTCCGCCCGCTGTGCGGGGTCCGTTGATGTATGCATCCGAGGTGCCGATCCGCACCCCGTCGAGGAGTGGGGACTGAGCCCGGGCGAGGTGCAGCGCGCGGCTGAGGAGGGCTCGATAACCCGCCGCCGTGACGAGTACCGCGACCCGGGGAGAAAGCTTGCGCACGACCTGCTCGCTAAGATCGATCGATCCGAGCGGTTGATGATGAGTGGCAATCTCGCGTTCGTGCCGCACGAGCCAGCGCGCTAGCGCGTGCTGTGCCGGGGTCATGTTGATGGCGGACAGTTGGCGCACCGTCTTGTCCCTTCGAATCTACGCTCGTTGCTGACAGCGTAGTCACCCCGGGACGACCTGCCTACCGCTGTAGCACCGGCTCAGGCGCGCGCGAGCCGGGATGCACGATTGAGAAACTCCAGATCTGCACGGCGCCGCTCCCGACCACGAAACGCTTTAGGGTCGGCGGCGGATGTGGCGGCGCCAATACCTTCCGGCAGCACTCATCGTCGCGATCCTCCTGCCGGTCTATCTCTCTCTGCCGATCCACGAAAGCGATCATCCGATCTTCTGGTACGCCGGACGGATCACGCTCAGCGGCGGATCGCCGTACGAGAACGTGCGGTGGTCGAGCGCGCCATCGGAGTTCCTCGAGATCCACAAGATGGTGGCGCTGTACCCGACCCGCATCTGGGCGTACCCGCCCTGGGTCGCGTACCTGCACGTGCCCGAAGCGCTGCTCCCGCTCGAGCCGGGCGTCTTTCTGCAGGGCCTCCTCTATCTGCTGGTCGGACTTGCGGCGGGGCTGGGGCTCGTCGCCGGATTGCGCTGGCGAACCGGGTTCGCCGCGGGGCTGGCGTTGGCCCTCGTCGCGGTCTTCGAGCCGTTCGTCCACTCCGTGCGTGGCGGGGAGCACGGCCCGCTCATGCTCGCCGGTGCGCTGCTGGCGATCTGGGGTCTCCGGCGGTCGGTGGGCGTCGCCATCGGGATCGGACTCATGCTCGCGCTCATCAAGCCACATCTGGGCTACGCGTTCGCGGTCCTCATCGTCGCCGAGCTCGTCGAGCGCCGCGCGTGGCGGACTGCGGCGATCGCCGGAGCGACCGGCGTAGGCATATTCGGGGTGACATGGTGGGTCAACCCCGACGCGGTCATCTCGATGGCGGTCGGTGGCGGTGATCGGCTGCCGCTCGCCGTTTCGAACGCGACGACGTGGAGCTTCGCCAGCGGGCTCACGCCGACGCTCTGGCCCCTGCTCGGTCTCGCGCTCATCGGCGTTGCGGTGGTGGCCTGCTGGTTCGCCGTCCGCGCGGCGCCCGCGGATCTCCGCTTCTGGACCCTGGTGAGCGTGAGCCTCGTCCTGGCTACCGTCACCGCGCCATATGCGAATCCATACGATCACTACCTGCTTGTCGTGGCCCTGATCTTCTGCGTCGCGCTCGCCGATCGGGCCGCGGGGGCGATCCGCCTCATGGCACTCGCGGTGGTCGTGCTCATCGGAGGGTCCGGTGCATGGCTCGCGTTCTTCGCCGGCGTCGGTCTCGGCGACCAGTACGGCGTGACGGGCGCCGTCCCGATCCTCTTCGCGCTGATGCTCGCGATGTGCGCGTTCGTAGCGCAGAGGGCAACCGCGATGCGCGGTGGCGAGATGGGCTGAGTCTCAGGTAGGCATCTCCATGGGGCTCATGAGCTGGAAGTAATTGTTGTCTGGATCGGAGAACGTAGCGATCGACACCTCTGGCACCCCGCCGTCGGCCGCCCCGCCCATTTGATAGGGCTCTTTCACGACCGTTGCTCCGGCAGCTTTGAGCTTTTCAAACTGGCCCTTCACATCAGGCGTCTGGATGTTCCAGATCACTCGACCTGGGTCGCTGTTCTTCCCTTTCACTTGATCGTGCGGTCCAACGGTCACGGAGCCACTACCGATCTGCCATCCGACGTAACCGCCGTCATCCCAGCCCGGCTTGCCAAAGAGCTTCGTGTAGTAGTCCTTGAGTCGCTGCGGATTCTCAGACCCGATCAATACGCCATTAAGGTCCATGCCAACTCCCTCTGACTTGAGCGCCCCTGCACCGGCGCCTGCCTGTCGCGATGTCGAAGTCTATGTACGACGGTGCCCGACCGCTTTCCACGGCGCCGAAGCACCAATGTGCGCGTCTGCTCGGGGACACTAGCGGAACGGCATCGATGCCGACATCGACGTCGGCACCGATGCAACTCCCTGCAATTCCCACAAGGGGTGTCGCAGTTAGGTCTCGTCCCGAGATCAGTTGGTCGGAATCGCTTTCATCTTGCGTTGCTTCTCTTCTTCCATCGCCTTCCCGGCGTGCTCCAGCTGCGTCTCGCTCCAGACCTTCGGGATCAGCGGAAGGATCTTCGTCTCTTCTTCCTTGATGTGGTCCGCGAGTGATGCGTGGATCGTCTTCAGCTGAGTGAGCCACGCCGGATCGCTCGGCTTGGTCGCTTCGAGCTTGGCCATCGCAGCGTCGAGCTTCGCTACATCTTCGTCTTGGTGTCGCTGGAAGTCCGCGAGGGGCGTTCCCTTGGCCTTCGCGTCCTTGCTGAGCGGCCCGTACAGGAACTCATCCTCAATGTGCTCATGCACCTTGAGCTCGGGCTTCAACTCCATCCAGAGCGCGCCTCGCCCCTCGGCGGATGCGTGCTCGATCTCCTCGAACTTCTCCTTCGCGTTCTGGTGCTCTTCCTTAAGAAAGTCGATTGCATTCATCAGTTCACCTCAGTGCGGGGCGTTGCATCGATCATGCCCCGCTCTCAGTCGTTCATTGCATGAGCAACGCGGCCCCGGGTTGAGCACTCGGCAAGCGACAGAGAGGCTGAAGTTCTCAATCGCCTCCCTGCTCGGCGCTCGCCCGGTCTGAAACGTCGACCCGCTCCGGGAGGACATTCGGACCTTCCACGCAGGAAGATGATCCGCGGTCCATGCTCCAACGCATTACACAAGCGAACACGCCAGTTACCACCTTCGTCAGCCAGCGCCGCCAGCTCGCGCAGATCGTCGCCCGCGAGAGCGCGGAGACGCTGGTCGGGCGGCCGGGCGGGCTCCGCGTGGAGATCCTGCGCCAGCTGATCCGTCCGGTCGCGCACCAGCTCGCCGGGCGCTTCGTCACGTACGATCGCGCGCTCGGCGAGGCCGGCCTTCGCCACGGCTCGGCGTGGATCGTCGACGCTGCGACGGGTGGGTTGACCGTCGAGGGGCGCGAGCATGTGCCCGCGCGCGGTCCACTGCTCGTGGTCGCCAACCACCCGGGACTCTCGGACGCGGTCGCGCTCGTGTCGGCGCTCGGCCGCGACGACGCCTGGATCGTCACAGCGGAGTACCCGTTCCTGCGCGCATTGCGCCTCGCGAGCCGGCGATTCCTCTTCGTACCCGACGACCGGGCCGACCGCCTCCCGGTCTTCCGCCGCATCGTCTCGAAGCTTCGCTCGGGCGAGACCGTGGTGGTCTTCCCCGCCGGTGGCCTCGAACCGGACCCGGCGCTGTCGCCGGTCGCGGCCCTCGCTTCCATACCCTGCTGGTCCCGCAGCATCCAGCTGCTCGCTGAGGTGACACCCGACACCCTCGTGGTCCCCGCCGCGATCCACGGGGCCGTATCGCGATCCGCCTTCGACCATCCGCTGGCCAAGCGCCGCGGCGCGCTCAGCGAGCGTCAGCGGATGGCGAGCTTGATCCAGCTCACGCTGCCTGCCTACCAGGCGGACCGCGTGCGCATCACATTCGGCGCGCCGATCGAGCCGAGCAGAACGCCGGACATCCTCGCCGCGGTGCTCACGGCCATGCACGCACTCATCGGCATCGAATGACGATCGTCCGCGGGTCCACGCGGGAAGCTACCGAGAGACCGTGAGCTCCACCGCTTCGGCCGCCGCGTCGAGGCCGGCAGGCTCGGGCTTTTGGACCGTCACGCTGACCTCCGTCACCGGTGCGAACGCCTCAAACAACGCGTTCGCCACATCCGCCGCCATGCGTTCGAGCAACGTTCGGGGTCGTCGAGCCACTTCCGCGCGGACGACCTCTGCCACCGCGGCAATGTCCAGCGCCGCGGCCAGGTCGTCGCGGCTGGCCGCTTCTGCGATGTCGACCGCCAGGGCGACGTCGACCAGGTAGTCGTGCGTCTCCTGATGATCGGCGGGCGTCGGGCCCTGCCGGCCGCGGCACCGCAGTCCCCGGATGACCACTCGCGCCGGCAATGGCATGTAAGTCGCACCGTATCTGTTGGATGGATAACGTGCTGCTCGCATCATCCACACCTGCCTCCCGCGCCGATGCGTCGCTGCCGACGCGCTGGGGCGACTTCCGGATGAGCGTGTTCCGCTTCGACGGCACAGAGGTGGTCGCGCTCTCTCGGGGCGACCTCGAGGGGCCGGAACCCGTGCTCGTGCGCCTCCACTCGGAATGCCTGACCGGCGACGTGCTCGGTTCGCTCCGCTGCGACTGTGGCGAGCAGCTGCACTCCGCACTCGCGATGATCGGAGCCGCGGAGCGGGGCGTGCTTCTCTACCTCGACCACGAGGGGCGCGGCATCGGGCTCTTCAACAAGGTACGCGCGTACGGCCTGCAGGATGGGGGGCTCGACACGGTCGACGCGAACGTCGAGCTCGGCCTTCCGGTCGATGCGCGCGACTACTCGGCCGCGGCCGCGGTGCTGCACGAGCTCGGCATCGAGTCCGTGCGGCTCATCACCAACAATCCGGCCAAGATCGTGGGGCTCGAGATGCACGAGGTGGCGGTGGCCGAGCGCGTCCCGCTCGAGACGATCCCCAACGACATCAATGCGCCCTATCTCCGGACCAAGGCGTCCCGCATGGGCCACCTATTGGAGGACTTGCCCGACCCGCGCGACCCGGATGCCGCGCCGATCCCGGCGGCGCGTCCGCTCGTGACCGTCCACTACGCGCAGACGATCGACGGGCGCATCGCATCGCGCACGGGCGACTCTCGCTGGGTCAGCGGCGAACGGTCGCTGCGGCTCGCGCACGAGCTGCGGGCCGCGCACGACGCTGTGCTTGTCGGCATCGGCACGGTCCTCGCCGACGATCCCAAGCTCACCGTGCGGCTGGTCCCCGGTGACTCGCCGGTGCGCGTCGTGGTCGACAGCCACCTGCGCGTGCCTCTGGACGCGAACGTCCTGCGGACCGCGGACGCGCGCACGATCGTCGCGACGACGGCGCTCGCTTCGGAGGAGCGCGCCGCGGCGATCCGGATGCGCGGCGCCGAGGTCCTCCGCGTGAAAGACGATGACGGCCAGGTGGACCTCCGTGATCTCCTCGCGCATCTACGCGGAGCTGGCATCCGCAGCCTGCTGATCGAAGGCGGCCGCGGCATCATCACCACGGCGCTGCGCGAGCGGGTGGTCGATCGGCTGACCGTGTGCATCGCCCCGAAGGTCATCGGAGAGGGCATCGCGGCCGTCGGCGATCTGCACATCGATCGGCTGCGTGACGCGATGACCTTCGAGCGCGCCGGGTTCATCGCGTGCGGCGACGATGTCGTCTTCTATGGAGAGCCCGCCGGACCGGCGGATTGAGCGTGGCGGCGGCCGTCTGGTTCCCACGCGCGCGGATGGTGGAATTGCGCACCGAAGCGCTCGCCGAGACCGGCCCGGGCGACGTACGCGTGCGTGCCGCGCTATCCGCGATATCCCAGGGCACCGAGATGCTCGTGTACCGCGGTGAGGCCGACGCCGACCTGGCGCTCGATCTACCGACCCTCACGGGCGGCTACGGCTTTCCGCTGAAGTATGGCTACGCGAGCGTCGGCCAGGCCGTCGCCGTCGGCCGCGACGTGCGCGCCGTGCGCGAGGGCGATCTCGTGTTCGCGCTGCATCCACATCAGGACGAATACGTCGTCCCTGCGTCGCTCGTCCACCGCCTCGCGGACGGGACCATGCCGGAGGAGGGCGTGTTCCTCGCCAATCTGGAGACGGCGATCAACGTCGTGCTGGACGCGAAGCCGCGGATCGGGGAGGTCGTCGCGGTCTTCGGCCAAGGCGTCGTCGGACTGCTCGTGACGCAGCTGTTGCGGCGGTCTGGCGCACGGGTCCTCGCCGTCGAGCCCTCGGCGCTGCGGCGCTCGTTCGCCGAACGCTGCGGCGCACACACGACCCTCGCGTCGGGCGACGCGGCGCTCGTGCGGGGGTTGACCGACGGCCGCGGGGCCGACATCGCCATCGACGCCAGCGGAAGCCCTGCGGCGCTGCAGCAAGCCATCGACTGCGTCGCGCCGGAGGGCACCGTGGTCGTGTGCTCCTGGTACGGCGAGAAGCCGGTGCCGCTCGACCTCGGTGGCCGGTTCCACCGCGGCCGCGTCCGTCTCGTCAGCTCGCA
>JBBQZK010000096.1:0-7805 GCA_038207785.1 Candidatus Limnocylindria bacterium
GGCTCGCGGAAGACGCGATCGAGCATCGTGCGCTCCTGGACGCTTCCGACGATGTCGCTGACGGATGCCGCCGTACCGTTCGCGACGACCGGGATCTGCGAGATGCCGTACCGCTGCATCGTGTCGATGGCCGACCGCACGCTGTCGCTGCGGGAGACCACCACGAGCTGGGGGGTGCCACGTTCACGATCCCGGATTACGTCGCCCACGCGCATGAGGTGCGCGAACCGCTGCAGGAATCCGTTCTGGCGCATCCATTCGTCGTTGTAGAGCTTGGACAGGTATGACTTTCCGGAATCAGGGAGCAGCACGACGACCATCGCCGTCTCATCCAGCTCCCTCGCCACGGCGAGCGCCGCGAACATCGCAGTGCCGGAGGAGACGCCCGCCAGGATGCCCTCCTCACGCGTGATGCGCCGCGCGGTGAGGAATGAGTCGCGATCGCTGACCGTGACCCACCGGTCGACGATCGACTTGTCGAACGTCCCGGGCCAGAAGTCCTCCCCGATCCCTTCCGTCTTGTACGGATGGACCTCGCCGGTGTAGATCGACCCCTCGGGATCGGCGCCGACGATCTGGACCTTCGGGTCGCGCTCCTTGAGATACCGCCCCGCACCGGTGACGGTGCCGCCGGTGCCGATGCCGAGGACGAAGTGCGTGATCTTGCGGTCGGTCTGCTCCCAGAGCTCGGGACCGGTCGAGGCGTAGTGCGCGGCTACGTTCTGCTGGTTCCAGTACTGGCCGGGCATGAACCCGCCGGGGAGCTCCTTCGCGAGCCGCTCGGCGACCTTGTAGTACGACTGCGGCGAGTCGGGCGCGACGGCCGTCGGGCAGATGACGACCTCGGCGCCGTACGCGCGGAGGATGTCGCGCTTTTCCTGGCTCTGCTTGTCCGGCATCGTGCACACGAGCCGGTAGCCCTTCAAGGTCGCCGCGATGGCGAGGCCGACGCCGGTATTGCCGCTCGTCGGCTCGACGATCGTGCCGCCGGGCTTGAGCAACCCACGCTTCTCGGCGTCCTCGATCATCGCGAGACCGATGCGGTCCTTGACCGAGCCGCCGGGGTTCAGCATCTCGAGCTTCGCGACCAGCCGCGGGCGGAGGCCCTTGCCGATGCGGCTCAGCTGCACGAGAGGCGTGTTGCCGACGAGGCCGAGCACGTCGGACGCGATGGGCATGCTCGTCATGCTAGGCGGGCCTACGGCCACCGAGCTATCCGGCTGCCGAGCGCTCCAGGCGCGGGACCGGAGCGCCTGCGGTGAGGTGGATCGGCGCATCACCCTGGAGCGACTCCGCGTACTTCAGCCCGCTGCCGGTGTTGATGACCAGGACGTCCTCGTGTGGATCGATGAAGCCCTGTTTGGCGAGCTGGTGGGCGCCCTCGATGGCGGCCGCACCCTCGGGACACACGAGCATCCCTTCGCTCACGGTGACGAGCCGCATCATCGCCGCGATCTCCTCGTCGGTCACCGCGATCGCGATGCCGCTCGACTCGCGAAGGATCCGAAGGATGAGGAAATCGCCAAGGGCCTTCGGCACGCGCATCCCGGCGGCGAACGTCGTCGGATCGGGCCACGGCTCCGACTCGAGCTTGTCATCGTGGAACGCCTTGACGATGGGCGCGCAACCGGCTGCCTGCACCGCGACGAAGCGCGGCAGCTTGTCGCCCTCGACCCACCCGATGCGGCGCAGCTCCTGGAACGCCTTCCACATGCCAATGAGGCCGACGCCGCCGCCGGTCGGATAGACGATGACGTCCGGAAGGGTCCATCCCGCCTGCTCGGCGATCTCGAAGCCCATCGTCTTCTTGCCCTCGATGCGGTAGGGCTCCTTCAGGGTGGAGGCGTCGAACCACCCATGGTCGGCGCACGCTCGCTTCACGACCGAGCCCGCATCCGCGATCGAGCCGTCCACCAGATACACGCGGGCGCCGTATGCGGACGTCTCGCGCTGGATGGTCGCGGGCGTCGTCGCCGGCATCACCACGATCACCCCGAGGCCCGCTCGCGCTCCATACGCGGCCCACGCGGCCCCCGCGTTGCCCGCCGTGGGCAGCGCGATGGTGGTCGCACCCAGCTCGCGGGCGCGCGTGACGCCGATGGCCGCACCGCGCGCCTTGAACGTGCCCGTCGGCAAGAGGCCCTCGTCCTTGATGAACAGCCGATGGAGCTGCAGCGACTCACGCAGGGTGAACGGCTCGATGATCGGCGTGTTGCCCTCGCCCAGGCTCACGGCGTTGTTCGGATCGTCGAGCGGCAGCAGCTCGCGGTATCGCCAGAGGGAGGCCTGCCGGCCGGCGAGCATCGTCCGCGGCACCGACCGCAGGCGCTCCAGGTCGTAGCGCACGAGGTATGGCCCGCCATCGACCGGACAGAGGTTCGCGAGCTTCGTCGCGTCGGCCGTCGCGCCGCAGCGGGCGCACTCGAGATTGGTGACGAAGGAGCGAGCAGGAACGTGCGCGGGCTGGATATCGAGCGCGCTCACGCCACCCGTTCGATCTTCGCGCCGAGGCCGCGAAGCCGGCCGTCGATGTCCTCGTAGCCCCGGTCGATCTGATCGATGTTGTCGATGACGCTCGTCCCCGTGGCGGCGAGCGCCGCGCCGAGGAGGGCGAGGCCGGCGCGGATGTCGGGGCTGCGAATGTCCGTGCCGTACAGCTGCGTGGGGCCGACGACCAGGGCGCGATGCGGATCGGCAAGGAGCAGCCGCGCGCCCATGGTCTCGAGCGTGCCGAGCCAGAACATCCGTGCGTCATACATCCACTCGTGGATCAGGACGAGCCCTTCGGCCTGCGTGGCAAAGGCGGTCGCCATGCTCGTCAGGTCCGACGGGAATCCGGGCCAGACCTGGGGCTGGACCTTGGGGATCTTGCCGCCGAGGTCCTGCTCGATCACGTAATGGGCCTTCGACGGCACGTGGAGCTCGTCTCCGTCGACGCTCGAGTCCACGCCGAGACGCTTGAAGACGGCGCGGATCATCGCGAGGTGCTGCGGCGCGCATTTGTGGACGACGAGCTCGCCGTGGGTCATCGCCGCGAGACCCATGAACGACCCGACCTCCTGGTGATCGCTCCAGACCTCATGGTCGACGCCCCGCAGCTCCGGCACCCCGCGCACCTCGAGCGTGTTCGTGCCGATCCCGTGGACCCGGGCGCCCATCTGGACGAGCACCATCGAGAGCTCCTGGACGTGCGGCTCGCTGGCCGCGTTGCGGATGACCGTGCGGCCGGGGACGAGCACGGCACAGAGGAGCGCGTTCTCGGTCGCGGTGACGGAGGCCTCGTCAAGGAGCACGTCCGCCCCGACAAGGTCGCCGCCCTCGAGCCCGAACCCGGTGCGGTCGTGCGCGAGCTTGGCGCCGAACCGCTGCAGCGCGAGCCAGTGCGTGTCGGTGCGCCGCCTTCCGATCACGTCCCCACCCGGCGGGCCAAGGGTCACCTTCTTGAACCGGGCGAGCATCGGACCCGCGAACAGCAGCGACGTCCTGATCTCGCGCGACAGCTTCGGATCGATCGCGGTCTTGTTGACATTCGCGGCAACGATCTTCACGGAGTGGTCATCGAGCCACTCCACGCTCGCGCCAAGGTCGTGGACGATCTCGAGCATCCCGTACACGTCCCGGATCCGAGGCAGGTTGCGAAGGATGTACGGCTCGCTCGTCAGGAGGCTGGCCGCGATCAGCGGCAGGGCGGAGTTCTTGTTGCCCTTCGCCGTGACCTCGCCGCGCAGGGGCGTCCCGCCTTCGACGATGAAGCGTCCCATCGCCGCGTAGCCTAGTGGTATGCCCCGTTACGACGCCGTCGGCTTCGACCTGCTCACCGCGCTCTTGGACACGCTCCCGCTATGGCGATCGGCGGCCGGGGACGATGACACGGGCACCCGGTGGCACACCGCGAACCAGCGGCTCCTTCGCGGCAAGCCGTACCGCGCGTTCGACGACCTCGTGCATGAGAGCGCCAGGGAGGTCGGCCTTGGCCAGGCCCACGCCACGACGCTGCTGTCACGCTGGGGCGAGGCCGAGCCCTGGCCGGATACACGCCGCGCGCTGATCTCGCTCGGCGACACGCCGCGATTCATCGTCACGAACTGCTCGCAGAAGCTCGGGGAGCGCGCGGCGAAGCAGGCTGGTGAGTTCGCGTTCGTGATGACCGCCGAGCAGGCCGGCGCGTACAAGCCCGACCCCCGTCCGTACCGCGCCGCCCTCGCGGCCGTCGGGATCGATGCCCCGCGCGTCCTGTTCGTGGCGGGCTCGTCGCACGACGTCGGTGGCGCGAAGCGGGCGGGCATGGACGTGTATTGGGCGAACCGCCTGGGCGCGCCGCCGCCCGACGATGCGGCCCCGCTCGTCCAGTCGTCGGACCTCGGCAAGCTGGCCGCCCTTCTCGATGGCTGACCCAGACCCCACGCAGCTCACGCTCGCCCTCGCGATCGGACGGCCGGTGCGCGGAGCCAATGCGCTCGTCACGCGCGACGACGGCAGCACGCTCCTGCCGACGACCGACGCGGACTGGGACGACTGGGTCTCCGCGGGCGCGATCCGCAACTGGGCGCGCAACGACGCGCTGCTCGACTGGCTCGATCGATACGGCGGCGAGCGCGGCATCGCTCGCGACGACCAGCGCGCGTCATACGACGACCGGTTCGACTTCCAGCAGTTCCTCGCGCGGCAGGGGCAGCGGTTCGAGGAGCAGGTGCTCCACGACCTCGAACAGCGCGTTGGTCTCACCCGCATCGACGTCGACCGGCACGATGCTCGGTCACTCGCCACGGCGCACGAGACGGTCGCGGCGATGGAGCGGGGCGAGCGGGTCATCGCCCAGGGATTGCTGCGAGACCCGCAAGCCCGCACGTATGGGCGCATCGATCTGCTGATCCGCTCCGACGTGTTGGCCGAGCTCTTCGGCGGTGCCCTCGGGGAGAACGACGACCCAAGCGTACCGGCGCCGGCGCTGCACGGGGCGGCGTGGCATTACCGGATCATCGACATCAAGTTCTCGACGCTCGAGCTCCTCAAGGACGGCTCGCTCTCGACGTCGAGCGCGCTCGCGACCTGCGCGCAGGTGTGGACGTACAACCAGATGCTCGCACGCGTGCAGGGCTACGTCGCGCCCTTCGCATACATCCTCGGACGCGCCTGGAAGCAGGGCAACAGCGCACGCGGGGACACCTGCTGGGAGAAGCTCGCGCGCGTGCCGGGCGATACGTACGTCCGCTCGCGAGAGGCCGCGCTCGCGGACGTCGTCGCGGACGGCCGGTACTGGATCCGGCGGGTGCGGCGCGAGGGCGCTGCGTGGACCGTCCTTCCGAGTCCGACCGTCCCGGAGCTCTGGCCGAACATGAAGAACGACCGCGATCACCCGTGGCACGTCGCGAAGCGCGAGATCGCGGAGGAGCTTCGCGAGCTCACGCTCCTCTGGCGCGTGAGCGCGGCGATGCGGGATCGCGCTCGCGAACGCGGCGTGACGCGGTGGGACGACGAGCGCATATCAGCCGACCTGCTCGGCATCAGCGGCGAGACCCACCCGGCCATGTTCGACTCGATGCTCGCGGCTAACCGCGAGGCCGGCGCGCCCGTCCGGCCGGCGCACATCGAGGCGGACGACGGACGCTGGCGCGATCGTTCGCCCGTCGAGCTGTACGTGGACTTCGAGACGGTGAACGACCTGAACGATGACTTCGCCGCATTCCCCCGCAAGGGCGGGCAGTCACTGATCTTTCAGATCGGCTGCGGTACATACCGGGGCGGTGCCTGGACCTTCGCGCAGTTCACGGCGCGGTCGCTGACCACCAAGGCCGAGGCCGACATGATCGACGCGTGGCTGGCCCACGTGGATCGCCTCGCCCGCGAAGCGGGTCTCCATGGCGCGGCCGACGCGCGACTGTTCCATTGGTCCGCGGCGGAGACCGTGTTCATGGAGGGTGCGTACAGCTCGGCCCGCGCGCGGCATCCGGATCGTGGCTGGCCGCAGCTGGGCTGGTACGACCTCCTCGAACGCATCGTCCACCCGACGCCGGTGGTCGTCCGCGGCGCTCGCAGCTTCGGGCTCAAAGCCGTCGCCCGGGCGATGAAGTCGCATGGCCTCATCGAAACGGAGTGGGGCGAGGGCCTCGCCGACGGGACCGGGGCGATGGCCGGCGCCTGGGCCGCCGCCGAGATCGCTGCGCGTGACGGCGGCGACATCGGGGCCGTCGAGCTGATGCGCGATGTGTCGCGCTACAACGAGATCGACTGCCGGGTGATGGCCGAGGTGCTCGACCACCTGCGGCGCGAGCACTGACCGGCTAGACCCGCTCCAGGGCCTGATCGATGTCCGCGACGATGTCGTACGGATCTTCGATCCCGACCGACACGCGCACGGTGCCGTCGGTGATGCCCATCCGCACGCGCTCGTCCGGATCGATCCGGCGGTGCGACGCGGTCGCCGGATGCAGGACCTCGGTGAACAGGTCGCCGACGGTCGTCGCGGACGCCGCGACCTCGAGGGCGTCGAGGAACCGGTAGGCCGCCGGCTTCGTGTCGTCCGTGAGCGCGAATGTCACGACTCCCCCGCCCCGCTCGCCGTACTGGTCCGACGCGAGCTGGTGCTGCGGGTGGGACGGGAGCCCGGGGTAGAACACGCGCGCGACCTTCGCGTGATCCGCCAGATGCGTCGCGAGCGCGAGCGCGCCGGCGCACTGGCGGGTGACCCGCAGCTCGAGCGTCCGCAGGCCGCGGATCGTGAGCCAGGCCTCGTGCGGTGGCAGGTACGCGCCGTCGCTCATCACGCGCTCGCGAAGCTTCGAGATCTCCGCGGCCGGTCCGGCGACGCTCCCTCCCATCACGTCACCGTGTCCGTTGATGTACTTCGTGAGCGAATGTAGAACGAGATCGGCGCCGAGACCGGCCGGCCGGTAGAGGACCGGGGTCGCGAAAGTAGCGTCGACGCACAGCTTCGCGCCGGCTGCGCGAGCGCGCTCGGCGAGCGCAGCGACGTCCGCGACGCGCAGGAGCGGATTGGAGATCGCCTCCACGTAGAGGAGCGCGGTCGGGCGGGCGCCGAGCGCGGCGTCAACCGCTCCAAGATCGGTGGGATCGACGAACGCGACGTCCGCGCCGCGTTCCAAGGCGAATCGCTGGAGCAACGCGCGCGTCGCTCCGTAGGTGTCCTCCTGCGCGACGATCCGACCCTTCTCCGCGGCGACGACCCCGAAGAGGGTGGCGATGGCCGCCATACCGGAGACGAAGCAGACGGCCTCCTCCGCCTCATCGAGGTCGGCGAGCGCGGCTTCGAGCGCGCCCGTCGTGGGCGTGCCGTACCGGCCGTAGACCCAGCCCGGCTTTTCCTTCGCGAAGATGGCGTCCTGCTCCGCCATCGACCCGTAGTCGAAGGCGACGCTCTGGACCAACGGTGGGACGAGGGGCGCGCCCGCGCCGGACGGCAGAACGCGGGCCGTTCGCACGACCCGCGTTCCAATTCGCTGAGGCGAGTCACCCACGAGGGGTGAGTATCAGGCCCCGACGCTCTCTTCCGCCCGGACCTCGGGCTGAGCGGCGTCTTCGCCCTCAAGAGCCTTGGCGCGCTCGACGAGCGATGCGACCTTCTGGCCTCCGCGTCGCCCGATCCGCTCGAAGTGGCCGGGACCGTACTTCTCGCTTACGGCCTTGCCGCCCTTGCGCCCGATCTTCCCGAAGAACTCGGGACCGTAGCGCTCGGCCGTGCTGGAGCCGCCCTTCTTGCCGATCCCCTTGTAGAACTCGGAGCCGTATTTCTCGCTCACGAGCTTGCCACCCATGCGGCCGGCTTCGGCAACGGTCATCCCGCCACC
>JBBQZK010000097.1:0-7789 GCA_038207785.1 Candidatus Limnocylindria bacterium
CATCGGCGAGGAGCAGGTCTTCCGGGGCGGGCTGCACAAGAAGCCGTCGCTGCTCGATTACAAGATCCCCACGTCGCTCGACACGCCGGTGCTCGAAGCGATCATCGTCGAGACCGTCGACGCCGAAGGACCGTACGGCGCGAAGGAGGCTGGCGAAGGCCCGCTCAATCCCGTGATCCCGGCGATCGCGAACGCCGTGTACGACGCGATCGGGGTGCGATTCGATGAAACGCCGATCACGCCGGACAAGATCCTCGATGCGCTCGCGAAGAAGAAGGTCCGCGTCGGGCCGATGGGACTCGACGATGGGCGCGACCCCAACACGTCGTTGCGCCGGTTGCGCGCGTCGACCGATGCGCGGGAGAAGAAGAAGGGTGCTTAGGCTCCCGCGGTTCCAGTTGCATCAACCGGCGACGATCGAGGACGCCGCGCTGTTGCTGCGCGAGCATCGGGCGGCGGAGCAGGACGCGGCGAAGACCGGAACGCCCGGGATCACGGTCATGCTCGTCGCGGGCGGGACCGACCTCTATCCCAACATGAAGCGCCGCCAGTTCACCCCCGCGACGCTCATCGCGCTTGGCCACGCGCTCCCGCGGACGATCCACAACGGGCGCGGCCTGACGATCGGTGCGGGCGCGACCCTGACGTCCGTGGCGAGCGACGGGCGGGTGCGCGCCGGATACCGCGCGCTGGCCCAGGGCGCCCTCGCGATCTCGACGCCCCAGCTCCGGAACATGGGCACGATCGGCGGGAACCTCTGCCTGGATACGCGCTGCAACTGGTATGACCAGTCGCTGTTCTGGCGCATGGCCGAAGGCATGTGCATGAAGACCGATCCATCGGTCGTCTGCCGCGTCGCCCCGTCGAGCCCCCGGTGCCTCGCCGTCGCGAGCGCGGACACCGTCCCGGCGCTGCTCGCGCTCGGTGCGAGCGTGCGCGTCGTCAACGCCTCCGGGGAGCGCACGCTCGCGCTCGCGGACATGTACCGCGAGGATGGGATCAGCCACCTGACCATCGGGCGCGACGACATCGTGACCGAGGTGCTCCTCCCGCCGGCCGAGGGCTGGCGCAGCACGTACCTGAAGCTGCGCGACCGGAGCTCGTTCGACTTCCCGATCGCCGGTATCGCCGCGGCGGTACGGTTGGACGGCGGCGTGGTGCGCGAGGCGCGCGTCGCGATGACCGCCGTCGGATCACGTCCCCTGCTCGTCGACGCAGCCGCGACCGCCCTCGTCGGATCCAAGCTCGAGGATGAGGCCGTCGCCGCCGCGGCTGACGCCGCCCACAAGATCGCGCGCCCGATGGATAACACCTCGGGCACGATCGCCCAGCGCAAGAGGTCCGTTCCGGTCCTCGCGGTCCGCGCGATCACGTCCCTCCGGGAGAGCTGATGCGCAGTGTCGCGGTCGTGCCCGCGGCCGGCAGCGCCGAGCGGTTCGGCGGCAAGAAGCTTCTCGCTCCCGTTGACGGCGAGCCGCTGCTCGATCGCACCATCGCCGCGCTGCTGGACGGCGGCGTCGACCAGGTCGTGGTCGTCGTCGCCCCGGATGCGGACGATCTGAAGCACGACGTGAACGCGTTCAACGACCCCCGTGTCTGGACCGTCGTGAACCCGGATCCATCGCGCGGCATGTTCTCCTCGTTGCAGGCCGGCATGGCCGACGCCGAGGGCGACGCGCTCATCGTGCTCCCGGCGGACATGCCATTCGTCCAGAGCGGCACCGTTGCCGCCCTGCTCGACGTGTTCATGTCGCGGCCGGCGATCGTGTCGCCGCGCTATCAGGGGAAGCGCGGCCATCCGGTCATCCTCCCGCCTGGGCTTCGTGACGAGATCCGCGACGCCCCGCCGACGATCACGCTGCACGACGTCCTGAAGCGCCATGCCGACGAGCGTGTCGACGTGGACGTGCAGGACCGCGGGGTGGTGCGCGACGTGGACGTCGTGGGAGACTTGACCGGATGAGAGAGCTCTACGCGCGCATGGCCGAGCTGGACCGTGAGGGCCGGCCGTTCGCCGTGGCCACGGTCGTGCGCACGGTCGGGTCCACCCCGCAGGTCGTGGGGGCCAAGATGCTCGTCGACGACCTCGGCCGCACGTACGGGACTCTGGGGGGCGGCTGCGTCGAAGGCGACGCGTTCGCCGAAGCGAAGCGGGTCCTCGAGCAAGGCAGCTCATCGCTCCGCGAATACGAGCTCACCGAGGAGCTCGCCTGGGACACCGGGCTCGTGTGTGGCGGCACGATGTGGATCCACATCGAGCCTGGCGCCGGCGCGTTGACGATCGGCGGACGCGACCTCCTCGGCGACGTGCTGACCGCCTCCTCGACAGGCACGCCGATCGGCCTCGCCACCCTGCTGCGGAAAGACGGGCGCGCGCTCGTTCCCGCGGGGCGCCTCTTCGTCGAGCAGAGCGGTGCATCGGGCGGAACGCTCGGCGACACGGCGCTCGACGGGCGTGCGCGGACCATGGCCCTCGAGGCCATGACCGGCGGCACCGCGCGCACGATCCCTCTTGACGATAGGACCGAGCTGCTCGTGGAGCCGATCGTCGCGAAGCCGCACCTGGTGGTCGTAGGCGGAGGCCATGTCGGGCTTGCGCTGGCGAAGCTCGGGCACGGGCTCGACTACGACGTGACCGTGATCGACGACCGGCCGGAGTTCGCCGCGCAGGCCCGCTTCCCGGACGGCGTCGAGGTGGTGCGTGCGGACATGGTCGAAGCCTTGAGCTCGCTGCCGATCGGGTGGAACGCCTTCATCGTCGTCGCGACCCGCGGCCACAAGCTGGATGCGCACTGCGTGCGCGCGGCCATCGCGACCCGCGCGCGGTACGTCGGGCTGCTCGGCAGCAAGCGCAAGACGATCCTCATCGAGCGAATGCTCCGCGAGGAGGGACTGCCGGAAGAGCGGATCAGGTCCGTGCACGCCCCCGTCGGGCTGGATCTGGGCGGCCGCACGCCGGCGGAGATCGCGCTCTCGGTCCTCGCGGAGCTGTCACTGGAGCGATTTGGCGGCAGCGGACGCCCGCTGCGCCTTGCTGACGACGTCTACGAGCGGGCGGTCCTGCGTCCGCGATGACCCCGCGCGCCGTCCCGGCGACCATTCCACCCCACGAGCGCAAGATCCTTGAAGCGGGGCTCGATCGGCTCGTTGTATTGCTGAGCGCGGACGATGATCGCCTCGAATACGCCGTTCGTGGGGCGACGATCATTCTTTCGTCTCGGTCGCCCGGCGAGACACCGAGGCATCCGATCGTGCGCTTCCGATACGGCTCCGGATCATGGTCCTTGGACTGGAGACGCGCCAGCGGACGATGGTCAGAGCTCAGCCGGAGCGCCGATGTGCGCGATCTCATCCGAGAGCTCGAGTCCGACCAGTGGGGCACGTTCTGGGGATAACCGTGTCCGCCGCTTGACGATCAAGTGGATATCTGGATATCCTGACGCGCGTGACGAAAGTCTTGGTATCCATTGACGACAAGTTGCTCGCTCGTGTTGACCGCGCCGCTCGTCAGCTCGGCATGACGCGAAGCGCCTATCTCGCGAGCCTTGCCGCACGGCAGCTGCGCACTGAAGGTCCCGGTAGCGATCCGAAGGTTCGGGAGGCGATCGCCGGCCTCAAGCGTCTGTTCGCCGAGAACCCGAGGCCCGGTGACGTACCCACGATCATTCGCCAGATGCGCGACGCTCGATGACGGAGGTCGTCGTCGACGCATCCGTCGCCGCTCGCTGGCTGGAGCCCGCCACGAGCGCGGCGCACGGGCCAGCGCAGGCTCTCTTGCAGGAATACGAATCCGGACGGCTCAGCGTCATCGTGCCATCGCTCCTGTTCGTCGAGCTGCTGAACGTTGCGGGCCGCCAGTGGCGCTGGGCTGAAGCGGCGCTCAGCGAGCTCGCGGCCCGGCTCGAAGGAATGCTCACGGATGTCATCGATCCGCAGCTGGGCCGCGTCGCGCTGTGGACGGCACGCGGACTGACCGCCTACGACGCGACCTACGTGGCGCTCGCAGAGGAGCGGGGCGTCCGGCTGGTCACCGACGATCAGCAGATCCTCGCCCTGGCGGAAGGCATCGCGCAGCCGACCAGCGCTCGCTAACGCCGATCAGCTGGGCGCCTCACAAGCCCGTCGCCTCATCCGTTCTACTGCCTGAGTGGACGACGCCCTGACCTTCGGACAGCTGCTGGAGCGTCATGAGCGCGAGCTGTTCGCCTATGCCCTGCGACTGTCCGGCCAGCGCGCCGACGCGGAGGACCTCTACCAGGACACCTTCCTCGCGGCGTTCCGGGCGTGGCCGCCGCCGCGGAGCGGCAACGAGCGCGCGTGGCTGTACAAGATCGCGACGAATCGGGCGATCGATCGCGAACGTCGGGCGAAGCGCATCGTCGCGAACGTGGACGATCTGGCGCTCGCGGCGCCGGCGCGCGACGACGTGATGCTCGCGGATCTCACGCTCGCGATCGAGACGCTGCCGGCGGGTCAGCGCGCCGCATTCGTCCTCCGCAAGATGCAGGGCCAGGGCTACGCGGACATCGCGGCGGCGCTCGAGTGCAGCGAGGAAGCAGCGCGGGCGCGAGTGAGCGAAGCGTTGAAGAAAGTGAAAGGGGCGGTGGCCTAGAGATGACGATGGATGTACTGATGGCCGAGGCGCGCGAGCGGCTGCTCGCGAAGGCGAAGAAGGAAGGGCTCGCGACGGTGGGCTACGACGTGCTCGGGTCCCCGCTCGGACCGCTGTGGGTCGCGATCGGCCCGAAGGGCGTCACGACCATCCACTACGGGAGCGAGCCGTCGGAGAGCGAGCTGCGGCGGCTGGTACGGGTCTATGGCCCGGGCGTCGTGCCGGACCCGAAGCGTTCCGCTTCGCTGGCTCGCGAGCTGGACCAGTACTTCAACGGCAAGCGCCGCGAGTTCGACGTCGACGTCGATCTGTCGGGCCTCACCCCATTCCAAGCCCGCGTCCTGGCCGCGACAGCCAAGATCCCGTTCGGCGCTGTGAGCACCTACCAGTCGGTCGCCCGCCGCGCCGGGAACGAGAACGCCTCACGCGCCGCGGGCGGAGCGCTGAACCAGAATCCGATCCCGATCGTGGTGCCCTGTCACCGAGTGGTCGGATCGAATGGATCGCTCGTGGGGTACGCGGGCGGCCTCGATGTGAAGCGGCGGCTCCTCGCGATCGAAGGCGCCGACGTCGCGCGGCGCCACTAGCCCGCGGGGAACTGGTACCCGACCCCGCGAGCGGTGATGATGAGCTCGGGCTTCGCGGGGTCCCGCTCGAGCTTCGTGCGCAGGCGCCCCACGTACACCTTGAGGTAATGGACCTCCTCCCGGTACTCGTCGCCCCAGACCTTCTTCAACAGATCGCGGTGCGTCATCACGCGTCCGGCGTTCGTCGCGAGCTGGAAGAGCAGGTTGAACTCCGTCGGCGTGAGCGAGACTGGTTGCCCGCTCACGGTGACCGTGCGCTGCGCGAAGTCGATGCGCAGCGAGCCGCGGACGAGCTCGTGCACGCGCGGGGCCTCGCTGCGCGCCCGGTACCGCCGCAGCACCGCGTCCATCCGGGCGACGAGCTCCTTGTGGCTGAACGGCTTCGTGACGTAATCGTCCGCACCAAGCTCCAGCCCATGCACCCGATCATGCTCGGCATCGCGCGCCGTGAGCACGATGATCGGAACGTCGCTACCGCCGCCGCGCAGCGCGCCGAGCACGGTGAAGCCGTCGAGCTCCGGCATCGTGAGGTCGAGGATCACGAGGTCCCAGGCCTCGTGCGCGGCTCGCTCGAGGGCCTCCGCCCCGCTGTGGCATTCGACGATCTCGTAGTCCGGCCGCTGGTACGCGATCCCCATCTTCACGAGGGCCGCCACGTCGGGCTCGTCGTCGACGATGAGGATCTTCAGATCGGAAGCTCGACCACAAAGGTGTTGCCGGTCGGCGCGTGATCCTCGACCTGGACGGTGCCGCCATGCAGCTCCGTGAGCGACTTCGCGATCGCCAGGCCGAGGCCGGATCCTCCCGGCATGTCGCGGTGCGACGGGCGGCGGTAGAACTTGTCGAACAGCCGTTGGCGCTCGGCCGCGGGGATCGACGTGCCCTCGTCGCTGACGGTGAGCCGCAGCCGCCCGTCCACGGCGGTCGCGCCAAGGCGGATCGTGCTCTGCTCGGGGGCATAGCGGATCGCGTTGGAGACCAGGTTCCCGAGGATCTGCTGCATCCGCCGGCGGTCGACGTACGCGAGCGGCGGCGCGCCGTTATCGTCGATGGCGATCCCCTGCCCGCGCTGCGCGGCGAGAACGCCGTGCGCTGCGGCGGCCTCGTTCAGGAGCACGCTGGGCGATATGTACTCGCGCTCGAGCTCGATGTTCGTCTCCTGCAGATGCGCGAGGTCGAGCAGGTCCTGCACGGTGCGATCGAGCCGCTCGACGTGCCGGCGCGACTGCGCGATCAGCTGATCCGTATCTTTCGCCCGGCCCTGGGCCAGGAGCTCGAGCGAGCCGGCGATCACGGTGATCGGTGTGCGCAGCTCGTGGCTGATTGTCGCGAGGAATTCGTCCTTCAGCTTGTCCGCCGTCCGCAGCGCCTCGGCCTGGCTCGCCTCGGCGAAGAGCCGCTCGTTCTCGAGGACCTGCGCGACGAGGCCCGCGACGGTCTCGGCAAGCCGAACGTCGTCCGCCCCGAACGCATCCGGGAGCGCGCGGGACAGCGAGAACACCGCGACCGCACGCCCGCGAACGCGAAGCGGCACGAGGACGACCGAGCGCGGCGTCTCGTTCGGCCGGACGGGTACGTAGCGCGGGTCGCTGACGAGGTTGCGGACCAGGAGCGACGACTCGGCGCGCATGGCAGCCCCGAGCAGGCCCTCGCCGAGCCTGAGACGAGGCGCGGGTACAGCCTCGGATACGGCATCGGCGGCGAGACGGTAGAGCGGCCGGTATTCGCCGAGCTCCTCGTCGGCCACGAAGACGGTCGCTCGGTCGAAGCGCAGCACGCCGCGGCTGGCGCGGAGCACCGCGGGGACGATCGCGTCGGCCGATGGAATGCCCGCGACGATGCGCATCACCTGCTCGAGCGCGGAATCCTCGGCGATCCGGCGCGTGAGGGTGGTGATGAGCCCTTCACGCTCGTCGCGCAGCTGCCGGAGCTCGCGCAGCCCGCGATCCATCAGGACCGCCACAAGGGCGAAGACCGAAACGGTGAAGAGTGCGCGCTCCGGAGGCGTGACGAAGCCGAACGCGAGCTGGCGGAAGAGCACGATCGCGGCATACGCCACGGAGCTCACGAACGAGGCGCTCCATGTCCCGATCGACCCGAAGCGGAAGCCGCCGGTGATGATGACCACGGTCGCGATCAGGTACGTGATCCACTCCGGGTCGCTCGAGAACAGGAACATCGCGGCCACCAGGACCGTGAGGTCGCAGGCGAACGACGCAGCCGCGATCCCGCGATGCTGCTCGAGCGAGGCCGCGCGACCGGACGCCCGAAGGACGACCAGTCCGTAGGCCACGATGGCGAGGCCGAGGATGAACACGCCCGGTAGCCACAGGTTCGGGAAGAAGGGGCCGAGCATGATGTCGATCGCCGCCGCGCCCCAGCGGATGCGCGCGATGGTGCGCTCCACGCGCTGTGCTTCGAGCAGCAGTCCTTCGCTCACCGGCGGCTCAGACTACCCGAGCGCAAGCGCGATGACGCCCCCTACCATCAGCGCCGCGGCGGCGGATCTTCGTCCGATATCGGCCTCCGCGAGCGTGCGGGCACCGATGAAGACGCCGAGGAGGATCCCGATCTCACGGGCCGGCGCGAC
>JBBQZK010000098.1:0-7512 GCA_038207785.1 Candidatus Limnocylindria bacterium
CGGTCACACCGCGGGCCGGAGGGCGGCTCGCAGGGCTGAGCTTCCGCGCCCGCCACTCGATGAAGGCGGGCAGCTGATGCTCCAGCGCCTCGTCAGATCCCGCCTCCTGCGCGTCACGTCGTGCCAGCAGCAGCTTCGGTGAGACCGCGCGCAACGGTACGGTCGTCGAGATCTCACCGGGAGTGGTCTCCCAGAAGCCGTCAACGACCAGGCCCGCGGTCGCGCACGCGTTGATGAGGTCGGAGATCCGGTGCCCGTACTCGAGCGTGGGCGCCTCGACCTTCACGTCGTCGAACTCCCATGTCGCGTCCTCGTACGGCACAGCGCCATCGGCGAAATAGCTCTGCCGGAACCCCCAGCCGGTGCCGGACCAGGTGCCGTACATCCGCAGCGTCACCGGGTGCATCGTCGATGCCCGATACACGCCACCGGGCGCCAGGACCCGGCCGACCTCCGCGATGACCCGATCGGCGTCGGGCACGAACACGATGGAGTGGCTGTGCCACACGATGTCGAATGAGCCGTCGGCGAACGCCGACAGGTCCCGCATGTCGCCCTGGAGGAGCCGGAGCTTCACGTCACGCGAGCGCGCGAGCTCCCGCACGGTCTTGAGCTGGCGCGCGCTGATGTCGAGCACCGTCGTCTCGGCACCGAGCTCCGCGAACAGCACGGGCTGCCACCCGCCGCCGCCGGCGAGCGCGAGCACGCGCTGGCCCGTGATCGGCAGTCCGGCGAGCCGGCCGTTCGGGTCGAGGAAGGTCCGCTTGCCGCGGGCCGTCTTCGGCGGTGTGCCCTGTGGACGCGTGTACGGGATACCCGCTGCGGCCAGCCGGTCCCACATGCGCTGGTTGTGCGCCGCGACGTCGTCCATGGCGATGCGCTTCGTCAGCCTCTTCATGACGGGGCTATTGTCTGCGCGTGCCCGACCGTCCGCGCATCGTCATCACGCGTCCGATCAGCGAAGAAGCGCTCACGCTGCTTCGCCCGCGCGCCGAGATCGTCATCGGGCCCGACGATCCCCCGATCCCGACCGCGCAGGAGGTCGTCGGGCTGATCAAGGACGCGGACATCGTGTACACGCTGCCGGCGAATCCGGTGAACGGCGACGCCATCCGCGGAGCAACGAAGCTCAAGTTCATCGCCACGATGGGCACCGGGTACGACAACATCGACATCTCGGCGGCCCGCGAGCGGAAGATCCCGGTCACATTCGCACCCGGCATCCTCGACGAGACCACCGCCGATGGCGCGTTCGCGCTCCTGCTCGCGGCGGCGCGCCGCCTCGGCGAGGCCGAACGGTACCTGCGTGCGGGAAAGTACCGCGGCTGGACCCCTTTCCTGTTCACCGGCCGCGACGTGCATCACGCGACGCTCGGCATCGTCGGCATGGGCCGCATCGGCCGCGCCCTCTCGCGCCGCGCGAAGGGCTTTCAGATGAAGATCCTGTACACCGACGCCCGGCGGAATGAGGACGCCGAGCAGGAGCTCGATGCCACGTACGTCACGCTCGATGAGCTGCTCGCGCAGTCGGATTTCGTGTCCCTCCACACGCCGCTGCTGCCGGAGACGCGCCATCTGATGAATGCCGAGCGCCTGCGCAAGATGAAGCCGACCGCGATCCTCATCAACAGCTCCCGGGGACCGGTCGTCGACGAGCACGCGCTTGCCGAGGCGCTGCGGGACGGGGTCATCGCCGGAGCGGGCCTGGACGTGTTCGAACGCGAGCCGGAGGTGGACCGGCTGCTCATGACGCTCGAAAACGTGGTGCTACTGCCGCACATCGCGTCGGCCTCGGAGGAGACGCGCACGAAGATGGCGGTGCGCGCCGCGCAGAACGTCCTCGCGTTCCTCGACGGCACGCCGCTGCTCGATCCCGTTCCATGACCGCCGTCGCGTTGGCGAGCGAGGCCGGATCGCTGACCGCCGAGCTGTATGGGGAGCTGCCCAGCGGCCGCGCGGTGATCCTGTGTCACGGGCAAAGCTGGGACGCGAGCGGATGGAAGGACATCGCGCCGCGCTTCGCCGCGCGGGGCGTCCCCGCGCTGGCGTTGAACTTCCGGGGGTATGGCACGTCCAGCGGCTCGACCACACCGGCCTCCACGGTCGCGGACCTGCGCGTCGCAAAGGCGTGGCTGAAGGAGCGTGGCGCGACCGAGCTCGCGCTCGTCGGCGCGTCGATGGGCGGGCATGCCGTCCTCGGCTCGAGCTTCGAGCGCGACATCGAGTGCGTCGTCAGCGTGTCGGCGCCGGTGCAGCCGGTCGACGACGCGCTCTCGCGCACGGTGACCGGACGCAAGCTCTTCATCTGCGCGAACGAGGACGACCTTGGAGCCGCGCCGCACGTGCTGCACACGTTCGAGCTGTGCGAGCGGCCGAAGACCCTCATGCTGTTCGGCGGGACGGAACACTCGATCGGCATGTTCGCTGCGCCGTACGGCGGCGAGGTCATCGCCGCGATGCTCGACTTCGTCGCGGGCCGCGGCTGATGCCGGCGCGGGTCAACCCGGACGTGCCGGGCGAGGCGAAGCTCCTGCGCGCGGTGGGGAAGCGCATCCGCGCGCTGCGCGAGCAGAAGGGGCTGACCATGGCCGAGCTCGGTCAGAGCGCGCGGGGCGTCGTGTATTTCCAGCGGCAGTACGTGTGGAAGATGGAGACCGGCCGGGTCGCGCCGTCGCTTGCGGCCCTCTCGCATTTCGCGAAGCGTCTCGGCGTCACGCTCGCCGAGCTTGTGAAGGGGATCCGCTAGGCCTTCGAAGTGCTCCAGGCGCTCGTCTTGAGCCACAGCTCAAGCTCCGCGAGGGGCATCGGCCGTCCGATGTAGTAGCCCTGGGCGTTGTCGCAGCCGAGGTCGCGGAGCCGGTCGAGCGTCGCCTGATCCTCGACGCCCTCGGCGATCGACTTGAGGCCGAGGTTGTGCGCGAGCTCGATCGTCGATCGCACGATCGCCTCGTCGCTGGAGTTCTTCAGCGTGCTGAGCACGAACGATCGGTCGACCTTGATGTCGTCCACCGGCAATCGCTGCAGGTACGCGAGCGATGAGTAGCCGGTCCCGAAGTCGTCGATCGAGAGGCGGATGCCCATGCGCTGCAGCTCGCGCAGGACCTCGAGGGTGTGCTCGGCGTCGGCCATCATCGCCGTTTCGGTGATCTCGAACTTGAGGCGGGACGGATCGGCACCGGTCCGTTCCATGATCTCGGCGAGCTTGGCGGCGAGGTCCGTGCCGCGCAGGTTGCGCATCGAGAGATTGACCGACATGATCGGGACCGCGGCGCCGTTCGCGCCGCTGATGACCCGCATCGCTTCCTCCATCGTCCAGACGCCCAGCTGCCGGATGAAGCCGTTCTCCTCCGCGAGGGGGATGAACATGGCTGGCGAGACCAGGCCGCGGGTCGGGTGCTGCCACCGGCACAGGGCCTCGACGCCGACGCAGGCGCCGCGAGCCAGGTCGACGATCGGCTGGTAGTGCAAGAGGAGCTCGCCGCGCTCCAGCGAATGCCGCAGGTCGCCGGCCAGACCGATGGCGCTCGGGCTGTGGAGATCCTTCTCCTGCTCGTAGACCTGCATCCCTGAACCGGCGCGCTTGGCCGCATACATCGCGACGTCCGCGCGGCGCATCAGGGTCTGGACATCCTCGCCGTGCTCGGGGCACAGCACGACGCCGATGCTCGCTTCGATGAACGCGCTCTCACCCTCGATCGTGAACGGCTCCTGCAGCGACGCGAGCACCCGGCGCGCGACCATGACCGCCTCTTCGCGGTCCGCCGCGAGTGGTATGAGCACCGCGAACTCATCGCCACCCAGGCGCGCGACCGTATCCGACGCGCGCACCGCGTCGACGAAGCGCTCGCCGACCTCGCGAAGCACGGTGTCGCCGGCCTGATGACCGAACGTGTCGTTCAGCTCCTTGAACCGGTCGAGGTCGATGAACAGGAGCGCGACCTGCGTGTTGCGGCGCCGCGCGGCGAGGACCGCTTGGCGCAGCCGGTCGCGGAGCAGCGTGCGGTTGGGAAGGTCGGTGACCATGTCGTGGAGGGCCTGATGCTCCAACGCCTGCTCTACGCGCTTGCGGTCGGTCACGTCCCGGTGGCCGAGCACGACGCCGCCCTCGCTCGATCGGAGAGGCTGCACCGAGAGGTGGTACCAGCGCCGTCTCGTCGCGGTCCAGCGGGAACTCGAGGGCGAAGGCCGGACGAGACCCGTCGAGGACCGCCTCGATCCCGGACGCGGCCTCGCGGCTCTCGTCGGTGTCCCCGCTCCGCAGGAACGTGAGGTAGTCGTCGCCGATGGTGGCGTCCTTCATATCCGCCTGGCCGGAGCGCACCTGCTCGAGCCAGTGCTCGTTCGCGTCGACGATGACCCCCGCGCGATCGAGCACCGCGAGATGGGTCTCGACCGAGTCGAAGATCGCGCGTACGAACGCTTCCTTGCGAGCCAGGGCCGCCTGCGCGTTCGCGCGCTCCGTCACATCGAGCGCGAGGCCGACGACCTCGGTGACCGTGCCGTCGGCGGAGAAGACCGGCTGATGCCGCATGTCGATCACGTTCCGGCCCGACCGAACCTCTTCGTGGATCTCTTCGCCGCGCAGGGCGCGCACGATGCGATTCAGACCGTCGGGGTTCAGCCGGTTCACGTCGAAGATCGAGTCTCCGACGACGGGCGGCACCGGAGTGCGCCCGGGGAGCCGGCGCCCGGTGGTGAGGGTCACGCGGCCGGTAGCGTCGTAGACCATGAGCTCGAGCGGAAGGTGGTCGACCACGGTGCGCAGCCGGGCCTCGTTGGCGCGCACCCGCTGGATCGCCGACAGGCGCTCGATGGCCTCGCCCAGGACGTTGGCCACGGAGCGCATGAACACGACGTCGTCGGGCGAGAATTCGATGGATCGGCTGATCGCCGCGAGCACGCCGAACGGCCGCTCATGCCCGGGGATGATGACGGTAGCCGTCGAATTGAAGCCGGCGTCGACGATGGGCGCGTACACGGCGAAGCGCTTCTCGGCACCCAGATCGTTCGAGATCACGTCGGCACCGTGCGCCATCGTGTACCCGGCCTGCGACCCGGTCGGATCATCGGCGATCCACTCCGGCGCCGAGCCGGCGGATAGGCGCGTCCCCGCGCGAACTGACAGGCGGCGTTCGTACGGGCTGTGCTGGATGACGCGGCAGGCTTCCGCGCCGACGAGCCCGTTCACCGTCCGGACCGTCTCCGCGAACAGGCCATCGAGATCGTTGGCCGCGAGGGCCAGCCGCCCCAGCTCGGCGACGGCGGCCTGCTGCCGGACGCGCAGCGCGAGCCGCTCTTCGGCGCGCATGCGCTCGGTCACGTCGAACATGCTCGTGACCACGTACTCGAGGGAGCCGTCGTCACTCGGGACGGGCACGGAGTCGACGCGGATCCAGATCTCGACTCCGTCCGCGCGCACGAGCCGCGTGCGCACGTCGCGGATCGCGCGGTTCTCCGTTCGGGCGATGCTCGAGGCGATCTCGGCCCCGACGAGCTCCTTGCCGTCCTCGGCGTACCGCCGCACGCCGCCCGCGTGCTGGGTCCCCACCAGCTGATAGGCGCGCAGGCCGAAGATGCGCGCGGCCTGCTCGTTGGCGAAGATGATCGTGCCGCTCGGATCGCGAACGAGGATCCCGCAGCCGACGGCCTCGTAGACCTGACGGAGGCGATCCTCCGACGAGCGCATCGCGCCGCGCAGCAACGCCGCTTGCTCGGGTCTGGCCATACGAATGGAAGCCTGCGTCCGGGCCACCCGACTGGCGTCCCCCGAGCGGGGGTCGCTTCTAGACTCGAAGTACCAGGACCCGCGTTCGCCGGGGGGCTAGCTCAGCGGTAGAGCAGGGGACTTTTAATCCCTTGGTCGAGGGTTCGAATCCCTCGCCCCTCACAGTGAATTACTGCGACAGAACGCGAATCTTGGGTCGCTCGGTCGCCGGTCTCAACCGCGACTGTGCCCACTTCTGTGCCCACTCAGGATCCGAGCTTCGTATCGAGAGTCGCCGTGGCCTCTCGCTGAATCCGGAGCGGCGAGCTGCCCGATGGCGCTCACCCAGCCGATGTCGCCCAGACCTTGTTGGCTTCAACTCTGTTCGTCCGGAACGCCGCGGGCGCCTGTCAGCTTGGGAACTGGCAGCTAACAGCGACGCTACAGGGGCAAGACGCTCGCGACCTGCGAGCGCATCGAGGACAAATCTCTGTAGCTGACGGGCATGATGTCGTGGTCGTGGAACAGACGCGCCGACTCCCTCACAAGGGAAGCGCGTTCCTTTGGACCGTCCGCGTAAAGCGCGAACGACAGCATCTGCTCAGGCCGTGCGCGCTCGCGAAGGTCGTCGGTGGCGACAATCAACGCTCCACGCGCCCCGTACACATCTGGCAGTTCGGCTGCTTGGAAGCTCACCGCGTGGGCAATGGCGACGATGCGTGCGCCACCCTTCCGCACAAAAGCGCGATCGATGAGGTGCTCCGCTCTCTTACCGCGCCAGGTCTTCTCCGGCACGACGACCTCTGGAGCAACGTTCCATTCGGCGATTGCGGTGTCCAGTTGGTGAAGGATGTCGGCCCGCCCGACTATGCGCTCCTTCTTCTCTCGTGCAGCACGGGGAGGTGCCACCAACTCGCGGTAGAGCTCGGTCAGGAGTTTGGCAGGTGACTGACCCAACGTCACTCTCGGACGACTAACGCGAATCTGGCCACCAAACTCACGGCTCCACTCCTCTAGCGTCCCGACGGTCATCGCGTTCGTATTCATGGAGCGTGGCCGCAGAAAACATTGGGCCATCGTGGCGCTTGATCTTGGCGTCGATACAACGACGCCGAGCGGAGAAATGCTCGCCCATGTGCTCGCCGTGTTCGCGCAGTTCGAGCGCCGGCTCATCGGCCAGCGGACGCGCGACGCCCTCGCTGTCCGTCGAAGTGAGGGCGTCCGGCTTGGTCGACCCACCGCCTTACGCGCTCGCACCGCGACCCGCATCTGGACGCTGCATCGCGCAGGAAAGTCTCTAAGCGACATCGCGCGTCTACTCGATGCCGAGAAGGAGCCCACCGCGCACGGTGGCCGTCGTTGGTATCCGTCGACGGTCCGCGCTGTGCTCATGACCTCTGAGGCGCTGAGGCGCCGACCGCGCGGCTAACCACCCCTGTTACCACTTTCGGCGGGTTTGAGACCTAGACCTGGCTCAATCCCGGTGGGACCGAGCTCTGCGCTCAATGGCCTGCGCTCACGCAGTTCCGGTGTTTCCCTCCTGGCACGTTGGACAGAGCTTTGGCTTACGGCCTCGCAGGCGAGAGCGCTCGAAGGCTGTCCCGCAGCGGGCACACGTGAGTGTTTTCACGACCGGTGGAAGGACAGTGCGCGCCTCATTGCGATGGAGGCGAGCGAGGACCGGCCGGGGGTTCCTGGCGGAGGCGTAACCCGGCCAACCGCTGCTGGAGGTCGCTAACGGCTTCTGGGCGCGCCGCTTCGGTCCCGTACACGACGATGCCACGCTCGGCCCACCAGGCCGCCTGCGC
>JBBQZK010000099.1:0-7501 GCA_038207785.1 Candidatus Limnocylindria bacterium
GGTCGAACGCCGCCTGCGGCCGCGTAACGGCAACGGCGGCGCGGGCGCGCCGGCCCCGGTAGATGCGCCACCGCGCACCCAACCGGAGCCGCAGCCGACCCGCAAGTTCTACGCGATCACCGAGCTCCTCGAGATGAAGCCGAAAGAAATGCTCGATGCGGCCAAGGAGTTCGGCGTCACCGACCTCACCCCCACGACGACGAAAGACGACATCATCATGCGGATCCTGCAGGCCCAGACCGAGGCCCAGGGCAACATCTTCGCCCAGGGCATCCTCGAGATCGTCGAGGACGGCTTCGGCTTCCTGCGCCGCTCGAACCTCCTCCCCTCGCCGCAGGACGTGTACGTCTCGTCCTCACAGGTGCGGCGCATCGGCCTGCGGACCGGCGACTTCGTCACCGGGCAGACCCGGCCGCCGAAGGACTCGGAGAAGTACTTCTCGCTCCTGCGCGTCGAGGCCGTGAACGGGATCGACCCGGAGCTCGCGCGGCGCCGCCCGCACTTCGAGGACCTGACCCCGATCTTCCCCGAGGAGATGTTCCACCTCGAGACCGAGAACGCGAACCTCTCCCAGCGGCTCATCGACCTGGTGAACCCGCTCGGGAAGGGCCAGCGCGCGCTCATCGTGTCGCCGCCGAAGGCCGGCAAGACGACGCTGCTCAAGGACATCGCGAACGGCATCGCCGGCAATCACGAGGACACGCACATCATGGTCGTGCTGGTCGGCGAGCGGCCAGAGGAAGTGACCGACATCCGTCGCTCGATCAAGGGCGAGGTCTTCTCGTCCACGTTCGACGAGCCCACCGAGAACCACACCCGCGTTGCCGAGCTCGCGCTCGAGCGCGCGAAGCGCCTCGTCGAAGGCGGCCGCCACGTCGCGATCCTCCTCGACTCGATCACCCGTCTCGCCCGCGCGTACAACCTCGCGGTGCCGCCGTCCGGCCGTACCTTGTCCGGTGGGATGGACCCGGTGGCGCTGTACCCGCCGAAGCGGTTCTTCGGCGCCGCCCGGAACGTCGAGTTCGGCGGGTCGCTCTCGATCTTCGCCACGTGCCTCGTCGACACCGGCTCGCGGATGGACGACGTGATCTACGAAGAGTTCAAGGGCACCGGCAACTCCGAGATGATCCTCGACCGCAAGCTCCAGGAGCGGCGGACGTTCCCGGCGATCAACATCCCGGCGTCCGGCACGCGGCGCGAGGAGCTCCTCCTCACGCCCGAGATCATGCGGCAGGTCATCCTGCTGCGGAAGATGCTGTCGGCCGTGGGTCAGATCGAAGGCACCGAGCTGCTGCTGCAGCGCCTTGCGAAGACGAAGACGAACAAGGACTTCCTGTCTGCGATCGCGAAGTCGATGGAGTCCGACAAGAACTAGCTGGGCCAAAGGGAGGGCGCGGATGGCGCCGGCACGCCGGAAGATCAGGGCCCTCGAGATCTTGAAGGGACGCGCCCACCAGACGCCGGCACGTGATCTCCTGCTTCGGCGGCTTCGCGACTCCTTCCCCAGGCCAGCGGCACTGTCCCGACCCCAGATGATCGACGTGAAAGTGCGCGTGCCGTTGCACGATCTTGTCCCCCAGGACGAATGGTCCACAACCGCCGGTGAGGACGACCTGGAGTCGCCGCTCGATGTCCTCCTTGAGCAGGGAGATCG
This sequence comes from Candidatus Limnocylindria bacterium, assembly GCA_038207785.1. Lineage (GTDB taxonomy): Bacteria > Chloroflexota > Limnocylindria > P2-11E > P2-11E > UBA4735. Next base: position 1,655 of record JBBQZK010000099.1, read on the forward strand.
ACTCTTCCAATTTTTGTTCGATGGCGGTCGCCCGGGCGGGTCGTGGACTACCAGTCTTTACACCCTCGCGCACCCTGACGATCCGACGGCTTTTGCGTTCTTGTCGCAAGAAGATGAGGGAACGGTCGTCATGGCAACATTGGAGGGGATCCATCCCGCCGATCTTGCGGAGCTTGAGACACAGCTCTTCCTGAACACGGTGGCCGGGCCAGACATCAAGGACATGCCCGCAGAGATCAGTGCCGCGGTATCCGACGACATCCTGGAAGAAGGCCTTGTGCGGCTTCTCCAGTGGCAGCGTGCTGAGTACGGCGAGTTCCTGCTCTCCGGTGACGTTCCGCTGCCAGGCGCAGACAGCAACACCCTTAGGTCGTTCGTCCGCGGCTACATCCAGACGCACAGCTGATCGTCTGCTGGCCTGCTGCAGCGGAAGTGAGCTGCTTGAGGTCAATAAGGGGCTGCATGGGCAACTGCGTGTCCGGTCTTTTCCACGCGGAGCAATGGCTTGTGTTCGCTGTCGATGCAGTGGTGGCCGTCGAAATCCGGGATCGCGATCGTTGTCGACGATATGCACCCGTAGGATCGATATGTGGCATCCGAAAAGCGGGGCTGCTTTGGTGCGTTCGTCGGATTGTTCGGCAGCAAAGCCACTTCCGGAGCGCCGCCTGACGTCCGGAGGCCCACATTCCCCTACACGCGAAACGACTTTTTTTTGTCACCAGCCGAGGCCAGCTTCCTAGTCGCTCTGCGCATCGCCGCGTCCGATATCTATGACGTCTTCGCAAAGGTGCGGCTCATCGATCAGCTAAATGTGAAGAAGGGGACCGGCTTTCAAGGCGCCTTCAACCGAGTCGTCTCGAAGCAGGTCGACTTTCTCCGGTGTGAACGCGGGACGTCGCGGATCGTCCTAGCGATCGAGTTGGATGACAGCACTCATCGGCAGACGGCACGCGCTGCCCGAGACGCGCCTTCGTTGAGGAAGTACCCGAGGTGATAGGACTGCCGGTGTTACGGGTCCGGGTTACCGGCAGCTATGACCCCCATGAGATCTCACGACTCATTGGCGCGACTCTGGCCGAGGGTTCCGCGAAGAGGCGTTAGGCCCTAGCCCGCGAGTGAGTTCCCTGCTGCCACCGACGCGGGAGCGGGAGCTCGTCCGGTCAGCTGATCGACGTCCCACAGCTTCACCGGCTTCCCGATCGCCCACTGCTGCGCCGGCTGACTGAAGACGCCGGTCGTGATGACCACCGCACCGTTCGCGTGCTCGTGGCGCATCGCGGTGTAGAGATCCCCAAGCTGCGGCTCCCCGACCGGCCGCGCCGCGAACCAGCGCTTGCACTGCACGACGAGCCGCTCGCGTTCGCGCTCCGCGATCAGGTCAATGCCATCGTCGGACTGCCCGTGGACGGTCGTCACCCGGTAGCCGCGTTCGCGCAGCCGCGCCGCGCACCAGTCGTCGAAGCGCTCGGGCGACAGCGCGCGCAGCTCACTGCGCGTGAGCCGAGCGCTCGCGTATCCAGCCTGCTCAGTACGCGCGTGGAGCCAGTCGAGCACGGCTGCGACCGCGAGCACCAGGCCACCGATGACACCCACCCAGGCGACCGGACGAATGGCCGCAGCGACGATGAGTGACCACGGCGTCGAGAGCTCCAGTTGCAGGAGCGCGAACAACGCGACGCTGAGACAGAGGCCAGCGAGGATCGCGAGCCGCGGGGCGGCGTCAGTCGCAGGCAGTTGCTCGAGTGAGAGCTGACGCCGTTCTGCGTGTGCGCTCATCTGGTCGCACCGTACCGCTCAATAGCGCGATCGCGAGTCGCACTTTCGTACCAAGACCAGGTGACGAGAGTCCCGGCATAAGCGAGCGATCCGCGCTCAAACATCGGTCGCAAGCGGCCAGCCGAGCCGATGGGCACAATTGCCGACACAACCACTGAGGAGGATCAGATGCCGAAGTTCATGGATGTCCACGACGGCTTCGTTGGCGTGACCCAGAAGCAGCTCGAGGAAGCGCACGCGAAGGATCTACAGAACGAGAAGGCCGAGGGCGTGCACTTCGAGCGCGCGTGGCTCGACCCGAAGAGCGGCAAGGTGTTCTGCCTGTCGACGGGGCCGAACAAAGAGGCGGTCATGCGCGTGCACACGAAGTCCGGGCACGGGACGAACGAGGTCTACGAGCTCCCGGTCGAGGTCGCTTAGACCTCGCTCGCTGCGGAGTCCTCGGCGCCGATCGCCGGGGACTCCAGGCGCTTCGGGCGGTCACGGCGCGCGGCTCGGGCGGGCGCGCCACGCATCCGGACGGTGCCTTCCAACGTCACCCCGTCATCGACGGTGAGGGACGGCGTGTTCACGTCCGCGGTCACGCGGGCCGGCGAACGGAGTGCGACCGAGCGCGTCGCGTTCAGGCTCCCGCGGGCTTCGCCGAGCACGGTGATCGTGCCGCAGGTGACGTCCGCGTCCACGTCGGCGTGCTCGCCGATGGTCAGCGCGTCGCCCGCGAGGATGTGCCCCTTGAAGGTGCCCTCGATGCGCATCGCCCCGCTGAACCGCAGGGTGCCATCAAAGGTCACGCCTTTGCCGAGCACCGCCTCCGACTGCAACGGGCGCCCAGCCGAGCGCTCGGGCGCCGGCGCGGCGGCCTGCTCCACCGGGGCGGGCGTGGGCATCTCGACCGGCGTGGCCGCCGCCACGGCGCCGCTCTCCCGCGACTCCTTCGCCTCGCGCGGCTCGCGCGACTCGCGGGAGTCACGCCCGTCGCGTGGGTCGGTCCGGTTACCGGTACGGAACATGAGGCGCCCCCTTGGTGAAGTCTGGCTGTTCAACGCGGGTCGGGCACGGGTGCTACGCGGTGCTCAGCCCCCGTAACGCTGTAGTTGTACCTCGTCGCCGAGCTCCCGGAGGATCTTGAGGCCTGCGGCCGTGTCGGCCTCGCTGCCGGTCATCCGGCCGAGGTCGCAGCGGACCCGGGCGACGAGGGGCCGCGCGCGCATGCCCTCGTAGGTCGCGAGCACGGCCCGGAGCCGCTCCGGATCGCGCCGGGCGATCGCGATCGCGCGGTCGAGGGCCGTGAGCACGTGCAGGAGACCGCCCTCCGTGTAGGCGGCGCGGGCCGCCGCGAGGTCGCGTGTCGGGACCGTCTCGTCGCGGTCCACCGCCCCCGTCAGGAGCCGCTCAAAGCCCTCCGGATTCCGCCGACGGGTCACTGCGATGCGCACCATCTCGGCCACCGCGCCGGCCTTCCCGTGGAGCGCCTCGATCTGCGCCGTGGTCGCGGGGCTCGGTGTGAACTGGTCCACGATGCCAAAGATGCATTCCGTGAGGCGCTCGGTGAGGCCGTCCTGCCGGCGGGCCACGGCGACGTCGCGGGCCGCGATGAACCCGCGCAGCGCATAGCCGGCCGAGATACGGCCGGTCTCGATCCACAGCTCGCGCGCTCGGTCAGCGAGTGGGATCACTTCATCCCAGTCCCCGCGCAACGTGAGCGCATACGACCGCCAGGCGACCAGATGCAGCGCCCACGCGGGGACCTGACCGGGCTGGATGAGCGCAAGACCCTCGCGCGAGATCCGGATGGCGTCATCGAGGTCGCCGAGCGCGATCGAGCTCCACGCGATCACGCTGTACATGTCCATCTTCTCGGCAAGGTGCACCCGGTCGAGCAGGAGCCGGGACCGAGCCGTTTCGCGACCACGGATCCAATCGCCTCGCTGCATGTGGGCGGAGCTGAGCGCATCGAGCGCCGCGCTCTGCAGCGATACATCGTCGATCTGCTGCGCGAGCGCGAGTCCTGTGGCCGCGTGTCGCTCGGATTCATCGATCTCGGCCGCGGTGGCGACACGGTCGGCCCCGATCCAGAACGCATGGAATCCCTCGGCGACGTGGTACAGCGCTTTGGCGAGTGGTTGCGTCGCCCGCTCGAGGAGCCCTGCGCCGCGGGCCCGGAGCGCGTCCATCTTGGCATCATCCGGCCGGTCGGCGACCGCTCCCGCGCTGCGGGTGAGGCTCATGAGGATGCCGCCGACGAGCCGCAGCGCGCGGTCCGGATCGACGCGCTCGTCGGTCAGCGCGAGCGCGTTGTTGTACGCATCGAGCGCCTGACCCGCATCCGCGAACGTTTGGCCGAGCCGTTCGTACAGGTCCACCATCTCGCCCGGCTCCGCGAGCTCGATCGCGCCGCGAAGATGGCGGGCCGCCTCGGTGTTCGCCGCGCTCACCATCGCCGCGTCGGCGGCCCGGACGAGCCAGCGGACCGCATCGCGTCGGATCGCGACGGCCGCGGGATCGTCAGCGCTCGCCGCGCTGGTCAGGTTGGCGGCCTCGCAGTAATGGAACGCGATGAGCTCGGCGACGGTGTCCTCGTGCCCCGCCGCGCCCAGCTCGATCCAGCGGGCCGCGGCGGCGTGCAGGGTGGTACGGCTCGCGCGCGGCAAGGTCTGATACGCGACCTCGCGGATGAGGATGTGCCGGAACGCGAAGCTGTCCGCGGCACCGGGCCGGATCAGATCCTTGTCCACGAGCGACTCGCAGATGTCCGCGGCGCGCCCGGCGAGCTCCGGCGCGAGCGCTTCCACGCCGTTCGCGCGGAACGCCCGGCCGAACACCGAGCCGATCTGCACGAGCCGCCGCTCGTCTTCCGACAATCCGTCCAGGCGCGCCAGCACGGTGGCCTGCACCGTGTCGGGCAGCGTGTCGATGGACCCACCCCGCTCGATGAACGCCCGCACGAGCTCCCCGGCGTAGAACGGGTTGCCCTCCGCGCGCGCGACGATCTTCTGGACGAGCTCCGGCTGCTCGGACTCAAGGAGATGCTCGACGAGCTGCGCGACCGCGTCGTCACGGAGCGGCTCGAGCGACAGGGCGAGGTGATTCCGCTTTCCCCCGCCCCACGTCGTGCGGCGATCAAGGAGCTCCGGCCGCGTGAGCGCGATCATCAGCACGGGCGTCGAGCCCCGCGGCTGCATCACGAATTCGACCAGATCGAGCAGGCTGTCACTGGACCAGTGCAGGTCCTCGAACACAACGACGAGCGGCTGCGTGCGGGCGGCGACCTCGATGCAGGTGCGCCACGCCGCGAAGAGCGCCGCGCGGTCGAGCACCTCCTGCTCGCCCGCGCCGACCGTCGCCGCGAGGAGCGGCGCGATCTGGTCGCGCTCCACAACATCGTTGGCGGCGAGCCACGCGCCGATCGCGGCACGGACCTCCGCCGGTGCAGCGTCCTCGCCGACGCCGACGAGCCGATGCAGGACCGCCCGGAGCGGCCAGTACGTGAGGCGCTGCCCATACGGCAGGCACTGCGCGATGGCGACCTGCGCGTCCGGTGCGCGCTCCTGCAGGCGGTCGAGGAACTCCTCCAGGAGACGGGACTTGCCGGTGCCCGCGGGCGCGATGACGCTGACCAGGAACGGGCGCTTGTCATCGAGCACCCGGCCGGCGGCGAGCTCCAATTGAGCGAGGTCGCCGGCGCGGCCGAACAGCGGCATGTGGACCCGGGCGCGAACCGCGGCACGACCAATGAGCGGCAGGCCCTTGAGCGGCGCGCGCTTGCCCTTCGCGTTGAGCTCGGCCGCGGGACCGAACGCGAAGTGCCCGGCCGCGGCGCTCGCGGTGCGCTCGCCGCAGATGATCGCCCACGGCTCGGCGAGCTGCTGCAGGCGGGCGGCGGTGTTCACCGCGTCTCCGGTGACCAGGAAATCGCCGGAGCTCGCATCTCGCGTCGCCACGACCTCGCCGGTGTTCAGACCGATGCGGATCGGGAGACGCTCGCCAAGCTTCACGTCGTCGCGCACGCGATCGCGCAGCTGTTCCGCGGCCGCGATCGCCCGGACCGGGTCGTCCCCATGCGCGACGGGC
>JBBQZK010000100.1:0-7128 GCA_038207785.1 Candidatus Limnocylindria bacterium
GGGGTCGGCTATCGATGCGATGGTGTCAGCAGCACGTGGTGGACGAGCTGCGTCATGAGCGACGTCAGCGCGACCATCACCGTGGACGTGCAGCGATGGCCGTGCCAGCAACCACCCGTGCGTGTGTACGAGCGTGGCTACGGCTTCAGGTTCACGTACTGCGACCAGCCCATGCACTACCTGATCTCGTGGACCGAGAACGATCGCTACCGCAGCCGGCGCCAGCTGCACGTGTGCGCGCAGCACGGTGCCGAGTTCGCCGAGCGTCATCGCCTCGATACCAACGAAAGCGCCGCGCCGGTGCACCCCGCAGCTGCTAAGGCGCCGTCCTCGGACGGTGGACCGAACCGCGCGGAGATCCCGAGCGCCGCGCACGCACTAGCCAGGGGCACGGACACCGCGGCGGTGACGTCGCAGGACCGTGCCTCATCACCTGACGACGATCCGTTCGGCGACGCGGATCAGCCATACGCGCGCGTGCGTGGTGCGTCGTGACGAGAGGGAAGTGCGTTTGTTTCGCGAAAACAGTGCCGCCGAGCAAGCTCCGACTCGACACGCAACTCCGCGAAATTGACGCGGGGGGCTCGCGATGAGCTGGATCGTCGCGATCGCCGTGCTGAACCTCGGCTTCATCCTCGGTTGCGTGTGGAACGGCCGGGCCTACGAGCGCGGATTCGACGACGCCCTCGAGACGCTCGCGCGGCGCCGGCGCACCGCCGAGCGCGCCGCCCGGGGTGACAGATGAGCGACGCCCTCGAGCTCATCGGTTGGGGCGCGCTCTTCGTGGCGATCGTCGTCGCCGGCACGCTGGCGATCCGGCTCGTCGCCCGCTACTTCGAGCGCCGCATGGCCGACCGTCGGGAGAAGCGGGGGGTTCGCGACGAGCTCGCCACCTACCCGATCGTCCCGGTCTACGTCCACGAGCTGCCGCCGTTCCTGCGTAGTCGATTCCCGCTGCGCGCGCGGATCAGCGGCTCTCGGGTCCTGGCGTGACCTTCAGCGTGCTGCAGCTCCTCGCGGCGGTCTGCATCTCGCTGCTCATCGGCCTGGTCCTCGGCCACGCGATGCGCAACGACGTCGCCTATGGCGTCGGTTACCTGGAGGGCCGGGTCGCCGGCTGGCGCGAGCATCGCGACAATCCGAGCGCCCGGGCGCCCCGATGAGTACGCTCCCGGTCGGGGGCCGTCCGCTCAGGGGAGTGGTACGTGCACAGCACCTTTACAGCTCAAGAGGCGACCATGCGCGGACCTGAGTCCGCGTTCGGCGACATCGCCGAGTCATACCTGCGCTCCAAGCACGACCTCAAGCCGTGGACGAAGCGCAGCTACGCAAAGTCGTTCGCTCGGATCGGGCAGCGGTGCCCGACGATCGGCGACCTCACACTCGACCTGATGAACGACATCCTCGCCGAGCACCTCGAGGCCGGCCACGCGACCATCGCGCATCACGACGGCGGCGCGGCGAAGCGTCTCGCCGCATGGACAGTCGCGGCGAAGATCCTGACAGCCAACCCGCTCTCCGGCCTCACCGTCCCGACCCAGCCGAAGCGCCGTCGCAAGCCATTCGACGACGCCGACGTCCCGCTCATCCTCGCGGCCGCCCGCGCGTCGCAGCATTCCGAGCGCGACGAGACGATCGTCTCGATCGCCCTTGCCTGCGGCCTGCGGAAGGACGAGATCCACAACCTCGCCTGGCCCGCCGACGTCGACCTGCAGCGCAAGGTGCTGTGGGTCCGCGACACCAAGACGGAGGCGGGCACCCGCTGCGTTCCGATCAGCGGCCGCGTCGTGTCACTCCTGGATATCTACGTCAAGGACTGGCGGTCCGGCAAGAGCGCGGGCCCGTTGTTCCTCAACAACCACGGCGACGCGTTCAGCTACGACGGCTTCTCGCAGATCTTCTCGCGCATCAAGAGGCGGCTGCCCGCGTCGATGGACTTCAAGGCCCACCGCGCGCGGAACACCGCGCTCACGAACTGGCGTCGCGCCGGCGTCGACATCGCCACGATCGCGAAGCTCGCCGGCCACAGCGACATCGCGCACACCGAGCACTACCTCGGGGACATCACGCCCGAGGAGATCGCCCGCGTGCCCGACGCCTTCGGTCGGTTCTACGGGAAGCGAGCGATCTGAGGGTGACGAAGGCGGCTCGCGGAATTACCCGGCCATCTGGCCGTTCACGCGACGCCGCACTGGCGCAGAATCGCAACATCCTTAGCATTCATCAGAGGGCCAGTAGCTCAGCGGTAGAGCAGGGGACTCTTAATCCCTTGGTCGTGGGTTCGAATCCCTCCTGGCTCACCGTGTCGGGTCTCGGGTGTCGCGAACACCCGCGGCCGTCCTGGCCGGGCCCTCGTTTTGCAGGAACTGTGGGGCCGGAGGTGCATACATGGCCGAGCTGAAAGCGAAACAGCGCAAGAGCATCAACAAGGACGTGTTCGCGTACGTAGACAGGGTCGGTACCGGGCATCTGCCGCTGAACGATGAGAGCCATATCCGCAACGCGATGGCCCGGTGGAATCAGACGAAGTTCGAAAGCCCGGCCAAGAAGGAGGGCGCCCGGCGCAAGATCGTCGGCGCCGCGCGCACGCACAGGATCGATCTGTCCGACGACGACAAGGTCCGCCGGCCACGGAAGAAGTCCGCGGCGTAGCACCGGCGGGGGAGGCGGCTTTCCCCATTTCGTAGCCGACCGGGTGAGGACGAATGACCCCTTCTGCGCCGGGGCGCGCCGCCCTAGCGTCTGGGCATGTTCGGAGCCCGGCTGCGGTCCCAGCAGGCCCTTGCCGTGGGCCTTGGCGGCGCACTCCTGGTGTGGCTCGCCGAACTGGTGGTGGGTCCCGGGGAGCTGCGCCACTACATCGCCGACCTCGGGATGACCGGGTTCGCGCTCGGCGCGACCGTCGGGACGCTTCGGGCTGCCTTGGTGCCCGCGCGCCGGGAGCGCGAGGCCTGGATCTTCATCTTCCTCGGCGCGGTCGCGTGGGCCGTCGGACAGCTCTTCACCGACGCGTACGACATCGCGGGGCTCACCGCCGCGCCTCCGGACCCGGCGGACATCAGCTTTCTCGTGGCGGCAGGGTGCTTCGTGATCGGGTGCGCGGCGCTGCTCGCCGGTCACCAGCAGCGACTTGCGATCTACGCGCTCTTCCTGGACGTGAGCGCAGCCGTCCTCACCATCCTCGCCGGGGTGGCGCTCTACGTCGCTGACCTCTTCGGGCCGGAGATGATCCACCAGCCCGCGACCATCGCGGTCGGCCTGGCCTACCCGGCCCTCTGGGTGGCAGCGACCGGCGCGGCGCTCTCGATGTTCTGGGGCCTGCCCCCGCACCAGACCCGCCGCGCGCATTTCTCCCTGCTCGTGGGCGTGACGCTCAACGCGGTCGGCTTCGTCCTGTGGCTGCCGGCCTACGTGCACCGCTCGTTCGCGCCCGGCTCGGTGATCGACCTCTGCTGGATGGTCGGCGTCCTTGCGATCGGCATCGCGGGGCGCCAGTGGGCGGAAGACGCGGCGAACGCGGAGGCGCCATTCGCACCGGAACAGGCGGTCCAGCTCGCGCGGATGTTGCTCCCCGGTGCGGTGGCGATCCTCGCCGCGACGATCCTGATCACCAGCCAGCTCGACCGTCAGACCGTGACCGACCCCATCGTCGCCGCCGCCATCGGAATGACGATCATCGTCCTCGCGATCCGCGCGGGGCTGGCGCTCTACTCGAACTGGCGTCTCGGCCTTCGCGAGCGCCGCCGGGCCACCCAATTCGCGGCGCTCTACGACGTTGGGCTGGCGACGGCCGGCGAGATGTCGCTCGACGAGCTGGCGCGCCTCGCGGTCGACAACGTGATCCACCTGACGCAGACGGACGGCGCGATGATCGCGCTGGCCGATCCGGATGGCTCCCTCACGATCCGGGCCATCAACCGGTCCAAGATGCCTGAGCTTCGCGACGATCCAGGCGGACCGCTCCTGGGGATCGCGCTCGAGTCCGCGCGCACCCGCGAGGCGACGGTCGCAACGGACTATGCCAGCCACCCCGACTCGAACCCCCGGCTCCACGGCACGATCGCCTCGGCGCTCGCGCTTCCCCTGATCGCGCACGGCGAGCTCGTGGGGACGATGACCCTCTACTCCGGTCGCGCGCGACACTGGGGAAGCGATACCCTACGGATGTTCCGCCTCTACACGGCCCAGGCGGCCATCGCGATCTCGAACGCGCGCCTCCTCGGGGAGAGCCGCCGCCTCGCGAGCGACGATCCGCTCACCGGACTGACGAACCGGCGGATCCTTGTCGAACGTCTCGAGGCGGAGACCGCAGAAGCCCGCCGGCACGGCGATGCGTTCTGCGTGATCCTGTGCGACGTCGATGGGCTGAAGGCGGTCAACGACACCGCCGGGCACCTGGTCGGTGACTCCGTCCTGAAGTCCGTCGCGACCACGCTGCGGACGACGGCACGCGCGGAGGATGTCGTCGCGCGGTTCGGCGGAGACGAATTCGTGCTCCTCCTGCCCCGGATCGGCCTCGACGCCGCCAGGAGCCTGGTCACCCGCCTCTCGCGCGAGCTTCCCGAGCAGACCTACATGTGGGGCGGCATGCCGCACTCGCTGCCGCGGGTGTCGTTCGGGATCGCGGCGTTCCCCGATGACGGCCTCCTTGCGGATCAGCTCATCGCACGAGCCGACGAGCGAATGTACGCGGACAAAGCCCGCGCGCGCGGTGGCCTCCGCTAAAGTTCCCTTCATCCAGCGAGGGAGGGCCGCGTTCGATGCCCGCTACGAGCAAATGCCCCGAGTGCGACGGCGATGTGGCGGCGAGTGCCGACGTCGTGAAGGGCGAGATCGTGTCCTGCCCCGACTGCGGGGCCGAGCTCGAAGTGGCCGAGATCGCGCCCGTCACCCTCGCGCTCGCGCCGGAGGCCGAAGAAGACTGGGGTGAGTGACCCGACGGTCGGCGTGCTCCTCTCGCGCGTGCGCGTGGAGGAGAAGCTTCTGCTCGAGGAGCTCGAGCGCCGCGGGGTCAAGACGAAGGTCATCGACGATCGGGAGCTCGTGCTCGCGCTCGAGACCAAACCCGATCTCGGCGTCGACGTCGTCCTCGAGCGCTGCATCCAGCACTCGCGGGCGCTCTACGCGCTGTCGGTGCTCGAGACCTGGGGCATCCCGACGGTCAACACGTTCGAGGTCGCGGACGTGTGCGGCAACAAGCTCCTCACGACCATGCGACTCATCCGCGACGGCGTGCCGTCACCGCGCACGCGCCTCGCGTTCACGCCGGAGTCCGCACTGGCCGCGGTGGAGGAGCTCGGCTACCCCGCGGTGCTGAAGCCTCTCGTCGGCTCGTGGGGCCGGCTCATCTCACGGGTCAACGACCGTGATGCGGCCGAATCGATCCTGGAGCACAAGGACGTGCTTGGCACATACATGCACTCCATCTATTACATCCAGGAGTACGTACCGAAGCCGGGCCGCGATATCCGCGCGTTCGTGGTGGGAGACGAGACGATCGGCGCGATCTACCGCTACTCGGACCACTGGATCACCAACACCGCGCGAGGCGGGAAGGCCACGAAGTGCGAGGTCACCCCGGAGCTCAACGATCTCTGCGTTCGGGCGGCAACGGCCGTGGGCGGCGGCGTCGTGGCCGTCGACGTCCTCGAGTCACCGGAAGGGCTGCTGGTGAACGAGGTCAACTACACGATGGAGTTCCGCAACTCCATCGACACGACGGGCGTCAACATCCCGGGCCGCGTCGTCGACTTCGCCGTCGCCCTCGCGAACGGGCGGCGATGAAGGTCGGGGTCATCGGGGCCGGTGGCTACGCCGGGGGCGAGCTGCTCCGGATACTGGCCGGGCACCCGAACGTCACCGACATCGTCGCCGGAAGCGAGTCGCTCGCCGGAAAGCCGGTGACGACCGCCCACCCCAACCTGCGGAAGCGCAGCGCGCTCGAGTTCGTGCCGTACGACGCCGTCGCCGGGTGCGACGTCGTCTTCCTGGCCCTGCCGAACGGCGCGCACCGGCTGACCGAATTCCGCGGTCGCGGCACGCTCGTGATCGACCTGTCCTCCGATCACCGGCTCACCGACGCGGCCAGGTATCGGGAGTGGTATGACGGCGAGCATCCGCACCCGGAGCTGCTCGGTGCCGCGGTGTATGGCATTCCCGAGCTCCACCGCGACGACATCCGGACCGCGAGGCTCCTCACCGGGGCGGGCTGCAACGCGACGGCGACCATCCTCGCGCTGCTGCCGCTCGTGCGGGCCGGATTCGTCGATCCGTCGCGGCCCGTGGTGGTGGAGTGCAAGGTCGGGTCGAGCGAGGGCGGCCGTGAGCCGGGCGAAGACTCGCATCACCCAGAGCGCGCGGGCGTCGTGCGGTCGTTCAAGCCCGTCGGTCACCGCCACACCGCGGAGGTCGAGCAGGAGCTCGGCGTTCGCGTGCAGCTGTCGGTGACCGCGGTCGAGCTCGTCCGCGGCGTGCTCGCGACCGCGCACATCCCGGTGAAGAGCGGCGTGGACGACAAGGCGTGCTGGCGCGCGTACCGCGAGACGTACGCGAACGAGCCGTTCGTGCGGATCGTCAAAGAGCGCACCGGGATCTTCCGCTACCCCGAGCCGCGGCTCCTCGCCGGCTCCAACTTCGCGGACGTCGGCTTCGCGACCGATCCGCGCGGCGAGCGCGTCGTTGCACTCTGCGCCATCGACAACCTCATGAAGGGGGCGGCCGGCAACGGCGTACAGGCGATGAATGTCGCCTGCGGCTTCCCTGAGACGGCGGGGCTCGAGTTCCCGGGGCTGCACCCCTGACGCTTCGGGCGGTCATCAAGGCCGGTGGCTCGGCCGGGGTGGACCGCGACAGCGTCGCGGACCTCGTCGCGGACGTGGCGCGCTCGGATGAGATCGTCCTCGTGCACGGCGCGTCGGCGGAGACCGATCGGCTGCAGGCTGCGTTCGGACATCCGGCCGAGACGATCATCTCGCCGTCCGGCCATCAGAGCCGGCGCACCGATCGGCGGACGCTCGAGTTGTTCGCGATGGCGGCACTGGGTGTCGAAGGGTTCCTCTATGTCGAGAAGCTGCAGGCCCGCGGCGTCGATGCGGTGGGGCTGTCGGGGCTCTCGGGCCGCCTGCTGAT
>JBBQZK010000101.1:0-7115 GCA_038207785.1 Candidatus Limnocylindria bacterium
CGCGTCGCCACGACCTCGCCGGTGTTCAGACCGATGCGGATCGGGAGACGCTCGCCAAGCTTCACGTCGTCGCGCACGCGATCGCGCAGCTGTTCCGCGGCCGCGATCGCCCGGACCGGGTCGTCCCCATGCGCGACGGGCAGTCCGAACACGGCCATGACGGCGTCGCCGATGAACTTCTCGAGCGTGCCGCCGTGCTCGGCCACGACGTCTTTGGCGATGCCGTAGTAGCGGCCGAGGAGCGCGCGGAGGTCTTCCGGGTCGAGCTCCTCGCCGAGCGCGGTCGAGCCCGCGACGTCGGAGAAGAGGATCGTGACGAGGCGGCGCTCTTCGGGCATGCACGAGCGATTGTGGCGGAACGGCGGGCCCGCGCCGCGGCCGCTCGGCGCACACCCAAGCGGCACCGTTCGTGGTGTCGCATACGCTTTCGGCGCGGCCGCCAGGTCGCGGGGAAGAACAAGGGAGGGTCACGTGCGCAGGTCACCACTCGCATTGCTCATTGCCCTGGTCATCGTGGTCGCTGCCGGAGGGCAGGCGATCGCGCGAGCAAGCTTCACCGACACGCAGGCGAACCAGCCGCAGATCGCGGGCGACGCGTCGTCGAACACGACGGCGCGGTTCCCGACGAACAAGCAGAACGAGCCGACCATCGGCATCGCGCCGGACGGCATGCACGCGATCGCCGGAGCGAACGACGAGCAGAAGCAGCCGGCCTGCGGGCCTGGCACGCAGCGCGGCACGACGGCGCCGGGCAGCGACTGCTCCTTCTTCCCCGACGTCGGGACCAGCGGCGTGTACACCTCCGCCGACGCGGGCGCCACGTGGACGAACCGCGGACTCCTGCCCGGCTACACCGACACCGGTGCCGCAGTTGCTCCATCGGCCGGACGGCTCGCGACATCGGCCCCCGCCGGGTCGCTCGTGTCCGACGGTGACGCCGTGGTCGCGTTCGGGCCGAAGCTCGGGACGGACGGAAAGTTCTCCTGGAGCAACGGCGTGCGCGCCTACTACGCGAACCTCTCCGCATACAGCACCGCAGGACGCCCCGGCAACCAGGCCGCCGAGATGATCGGCGTCTCGGTCTCGGACACCTACGGCGCGTCGTGGTACGACCCGATCGTCGCGGCGCAGTCACACGGCAACGTGTTCAACGACAAGGAATCCCTCTGGGCCGACCGCAATCCCAGCTCGCCGTACTTCGGCCGGGTGTACGTGAGCTACACCGAGTTCCGTTCGGTCGCGGAGACGGCCGAGCCGGTCATCGTCGTGTACTCCGCCGACGGCGGGCTCACGTGGTCCGGCCAGAACCAGGTCTCGGCGGCGTACAACAACGGCTCCCGCGGCGGCCGCCAGGGCTCGGTCATCCGGACCGGACCCCACGGTGAGGTCTACCTGTCCTTCGAGGACGGCGACAACAAGCTCGGCAGCCAGCAGGTCCTCGTCGTCTCGCTCGACGGCGGCGCGACCTGGTCCAAGAAGATCTCGATCAGCACGGTCACCGATCTCGCGGCCGCGATCCCCGGTTCCAATTTCCGCACCGACAGCTTCTCGAGCATGGGGGTCGATCAGACGACCAGCCGCAGGTCCGGCGCGGTCTACGTGAGCTGGGCCGATGCGACGAGCGGTAGTGGCCGCATCGTCGTCTCGACGTCGCTCGATCAGGGTCAGACCTGGTCCGCGGCCAGGACGGTCTCGACCGCCCGCGAGGGCTACGCGTTCTACCAAGGCCTCGACGTCGCGCCGAACGGCCGGATCGACATCGGCTACCAGGCACTCGTCGCGAAGGATCCGTCCACGTACGGGACGGGGAACGCGTCGATCGACAGCTACTACGTGTCCTCGACGGACGGCGGCCTGACCTGGTCGCGCCCGGTCAAGGTCTCGAGCAGCTCGTCCGATCCCGCAGCCTCGTCGCAGAACAACCTGCGGCTGCAGTTCTGGGGTGACTACAACACCCTCGCCTCGACGGACAGCACCGCGCTCTTCATCTACACCGACAGCCGGAACGGCGCGGGTTGCCCGGCCGTCGACGCGTACCAGCACGGACTCGACGGGTCCGGGCCCTCGGTCCCGAAGCCGGCGCCCGGCAGCGTGTGCCCGGCGCAGTTCGGCAACACCGACCTCTACGTGAGCAAAGTCACGCCGTAGCGCACGTTCGATCGCATCACGGAAAGGGCCGCCCGCAGGGGCGGCCCTTTTGCTTGCCGTCCGCGTCATGATGTAAGGCCATGGTGAAAGGCAAGGCTGTTGGCAAGGTGAGCACCCTTCGATTTAGCGCGGTGCCGCCCGCGAAGCTGGGCGACCTCTACGGCATCCTCGCGCCGCGTAGCTCCGTGCCGCCCTTCGACCGGGTGCGTGAGCGCGCAGACGCAGCGGCGGCCGCCGCGCGCTACGACGAGGAGAAGACGGCGCGGATCACGAAACGCGCGAAGAAGTGACGACCGCCTGGCTCGACGCAAACGTGGTGTCAGATTCCTGACTTAAGTGACGATCCTCGCGAGCTGACGATCACGTGCTCGTGCGCAGCAGCTCCAGGAAACGGCTGCCGTAGCGCTCGAGCTTCACCGGCCCGACACCGGAGATCGCGAGCAGCTCGCGTTCTGTTGACGGCGTCGAGGCGGCCATGGCCCGCAGCACCGCGTCGCTGAACACGATGTACGCGGGCACGTGCTCGGCATCGGCGATCGACTTGCGCAGCGTGCGAAGCTTGTCGAACAGCTCAGCATCCGGTTCTGCGTCGATGTGGACCTTGGCGCCACCGGCGCGCGGAGCCCTCGCGACGCTCGCCGAGCCCAGCAACGCGCCGAGATCACGGCCGAGGCACGCGTCGCAGCTGGTGCCGCAGCGCTCGATCTGCTCGTCGAAGTACGCGGCGAGCGACTGATGACGGCACCGGGTGCTCTCGGCGAGGTTGAACAGCCGGACCGTCTTCTCCTTGGTCGTGGCGCGCAGCGCGGGATCGTCGATGTCGCCGAGGAACCGTTCGTACGCGACGACGTCGACCCACGAGTACATGAGGACGCAATCGCTCTCGAGCCCGTCCCGGCCGGCGCGGCCGATCTCCTGGTACCAGCCCTCGAGGCTCCGCGGGAGATCGCGGTGGATCACGAAGCGCACGTTGCTCTTATCGATGCCCATGCCGAACGCGACGGTCGCCACGATGACGTCCAGCTCATCGCGGGCGAACGCGTTCTGGTTCAGGGTGCGCTCGTCGTCGGTGAGACCCGCGTGATACGCCCGCGCGCGCACACCGTTCTGCCGCAGCCACGCGGCGAGGTCATCAGTGCTCTTGCGCGAAAGGCAGTACACGATGCCGCTCTCGCCGCGGTGCTTTCGGATGATCGCGAGGATGTCCTTGCGGGTCTCGCGGCCCACGCCCTTCTTCTGCGTCGTGATGATGAGGTTCGGCCGGAAGAACGAGCCCTTGAAGCCGTCGGGTTTCCGCATGCCGAGCTGGCGGATGATGTCGCCGACGACCTGGCGCGTCGCCGTCGCCGTGAGCGCGAGGATCGGGATATCGCCGAACTGCGTCTTGAGGCCGGCGAGCTGCCGGTATGCCGGGCGGAAGTCGTGGCCCCAGTGGCTGATGCAGTGGGCCTCGTCCACGACGACGAGGCTGAGGTTGGACGCCGCGAGCGCGGCACGCAGGCCGTCGCCGAGCCCTTCGGGCGCCGCGTACACGATGTCGACGTCGCCGGCGCGCAGCTGCGCGAGCGTCGCCTGGCGTTCATCCCACGTGAGCGTGGAGTTCAGGAGCGCCGCGCGATACCCGGTGCGCACGAGGGCGTCGACCTGGTCCTTCATCAGGGAGATGAGCGGTGAGAGCACGAGCACGGGGCCAGCGAGGATCTTCGCCGGGATCTGGAAGGTGAGGCTCTTCCCCGCCCCGGTCGGCATGAGCCCGATGCAGTCGCGCCCGGCGAGGACCGCGTCGATGATCTTGCGCTGGCCAGGCCGGAACTCGTCGAAGCCGAAGACGGTCCGGAGCACGTCGTCCGGGTCGGCGAACCGGCGACTCGGATCGAACGCGCGCGTCGCCACGCTCACTACATGAAGCTCCGACGGAGCGCGGATTGCGCCGCGTTGTATCCGGACAGGCCGTGCACGCCCGCGCCGGGGGGCGTCGCGGCCGAGCACAGATAGATCTCGTCGTTCGGCGTCGCGTACGGGTCGATCGACCAGGACGGCCGCGCGATGAATTGGAGCCGCGCGTGCGAGCCGGCGGAGATGTCGCCGCCGATGTAGTTCGCGTTGTGCGATTCGACATCGCGCGTGTTCATGACGCTCCGCTTGAGCACGAGGTCCTTGAACCCGGGCGCGAATCGCTCGAGCTGGGCCTCGATCCGCGCGGTCATGTCCTCCGTCGACCCGTTCGGCACGTGGCAGTACGTCCACAGCGTGTGCATCCCAAGCGGCGCGCGCGTGGTATCGAACAGGCTCTGCTGGGCGACGAGCACGAACGGCCGCTCCGGGTGCTCGCCCTGCGCGACCTGCCGCTCGCTCGTTGCGATCTCCTCGAGCGTGCCACCGAGATGCACGGTGCCGGCACGCCTGCATTCGGCAGCGCGCCAGGGCACGGGCCCGGCGAGCGCGTAGTCGATCTTGAACACGCCCGGCCCATACGTGTAATCGCGCAGGAGGCGGCGGTAGGTCGTGTTGAGCTTGTCACCGGCGATGCGTTCGAGGGCGCGCGGCGTCGTATCGAACAGATACGCCCGGGCCTTGCCGAGCTGCGCCCATACGTCGATTCGGTCATCGGTCCGGATCTCGCCACCGAGCGCGCGCAGGTACGAGGCGAGGGCGTCGGCGATCTTCTGCGAGCCGCCGCGGGGCATCGGCCAGCCGACCGCGTGGCCGGAGATCGCGAGCATCAGCGCGAATGCGGTCGTGAATGGGGCGTCGAGCGGGAGGAATGAGTGCGCGGCCAGCCCTGCGAGCAGCGCCCGCGCGCGCTTCGTCTTGAACAGGCGCGCCGATGTCGTGGCCGGGAACATCGCCGGGATGCCGTACCGAGCGAGGAGGAACGGGTGTCGCGGCAGGTGGAGGATCGGCCGCGTCGTTTCGGCGAGCAGCTCGGGCCACCCCGCGACGAGCCGACCGACGAGCCGCCGGTAGGCCGTGCCGTCCTCGCCGAGGCCGGTGACCGTCCGGTCCAGGGAGCGGTGGAGCACCGCGGCGGTCCCATCGTCCAGGGGGTGCGCGAGCGGGACGCCCGGATGGATCCATTCGAGGCCGTGCTCCTGGAGCGGAAGCAGGCGGAAGACCGGAGAGCCCGCCGCGAGCGGGTGGATCGCGGAGCACACGTCATGCACGAAGCCCGGCAACGTCAACGCCGCGCTCCGTGAGCCGCCGCCGACGGTCGGCTGGGCCTCGTGCACGCGGACGGACCGGCCGGCCCGCGCGAGCTCGATGGCGGCGGAAAGCCCGTTCGGCCCGCTGCCGACGATGATCGCGTCGACGTTCATGTCGCGAGGCTAGTCGTTAACCCCGCCGCACGAACCGAAGCGGCGCGGTCAGACCTGACCGGATCGCCGCGTTCTGCCAGATGTTCTTCGCGTTGCGCCACTGCCGCTTGCTGTCGACGACGACGATCCTGGACCGCACCGTCGGGTCCGCTGCGCCGAGGTGACGCGCCAGATTCGTGAGCGTCGAGCGCCAGATGTCGTTCTGCATGCGCTCCCCCATGACCGGGATCATCATCGCGAGCTCCCAGAAGGGATCGCTCGCCCGCGTCAGCTCCTGGATCTGCGCCACCGTGACGCCGTCCTCGTCGGTGTGCGCGCTGAAGGTGAGCGGCCCGGCGAAGGGATGGCCCTCCGGTGACATGAAGCTGAACGACACGTCGTCGGCGTAGATGACGAGCACACCGGTCGCCATCGTTGGCGCACCCGGCATGGAGGCGTTGATGAGCCCGACCTCGCCCGGCGCGATGCCCGTCGCCGGCAGGAACATCTTCTGGCCCTTCGGCCAGAAGTCGCCGAAGCGCGTTTTCCACGTCGTGACGACGGCCTGCGGCGCCACGTCGGTCCCGATGGCCACCGAGAACGTCTTCTGGTGCAGCCGGCCGAAGCCGCCATTCGCGGCGTTCAGCCTGCGGCCCCGGACGTTCGCGTTGATCGCGCCGTCGCGATCGGCCGCCTCGAGCCTCGTGACGGGTTTCGCCCAGTTGCTGTCATCCCGCGTCATCACCGTTCCTCCGCTACGCCTTCGCGGCCGCGATCGCCGCATCCTCGGTGTCGTGGATCCCGATCGCCTCATCCAGCCGGGTGAGCTCGAAGATCTGCTTGTAGTGGTCGTTGAGCCCGCAGGCCAGTAGCTTCTGCTTCTGCCGGTTCGCGCGGACGAGCAGCGTGACGAGCAGCCCGATGCCGCCGCTGTTCATGTAGTCGAGACCCGAGAAGTCGAGGACGATGACGCGGGTCTTCTCGCCCGCGTGGCCGTACGCGGCCATGAGCGGCTGCTCGGACGCCGCGGTCACGTCCCCGCGAACACGGATCACGATCGTCCGTTCGTCGATCCGGTCCGCAGATGTGGTCGTCGTCGCTGTGGTCACTTCGCCCCTCCCAATGCTGCGTTCTCGTCCGCGAAGATCGTCATGAAGTCCGCGAGGCGCGTGATCTCGAAGATCTCCTTGTAGTGATCGCTGAGCCCCGAAGCGCTGATCGCTCGGCCCTCTTTGCGGGCCCGCGCGAGGATCCCGACGATGAGCGCGATGCCGGTGCTCGACAGGAAGTCGACGCCGGCGAAGTTCAATAGCACGGTCTTGGAGCCGTGCGCCGCTGCGGCGGCGTAGGCATCGTTGAGCGCGTGCTCCGCCGTGGAGTCGATCTGCGCGGGCAGGTCCACGACCGCCGTGCCGTCGCGGTACCGCACCGCGTTCTCTGCGGTGGTCACTGATCCGCTCCCTTCTCGCCGAGCTTCATAACGAGCTCGACCGTGTGATGCGTCTCGGTCGTCTGCGTGCGCAGGTCGTCGACCATGTTCTTGATCAGGAAGAGGCCCCAGCCGCGTGGCTTCTGCAGCCCCGCGAGCTTCGCCTCCAGGTCCGGTGTCTCGGCTTCGGGGATCTCCTTGCCGCCGCCGTTGTCCACGATGCGGACCGTCAGCTCGCGGCC
>JBBQZK010000102.1:0-6956 GCA_038207785.1 Candidatus Limnocylindria bacterium
GGCGAGGACCGCATCGTTCAGGCCAATGAACCGCATCGGTCGCGCCTCGCAGAGATCATGGAGCCGCATGACGCGCTCGGTGAAGAGCGCGTCCGCCTGTCCCGAGAGGACGAGCGCCGGCATGGCGGGCGGCCGGTCGACTCGCAGCCACGCACCGCCCCACGCGGTGATGTCGTCCGGCGAGATCCCGTAGCGACGCAGGATCTCACCGGCGGCGAAGGCGTGATCCCCGTCCGCTGGTCCGACGACGATCCGAAGCGCGGGCCGGCGGACGGCCAGCTCCTCGTAGGACGCGATCCCCTCGCGGTCGGCGACGTCTCGCGCGATGGCGAGGACGAGGCGGTCGCGATGCGGGAGTGCCGCGATCGCGCGCAGCCGGGGCTGCGGCGTGTCGTACATGCCGATGCCACGTACGAGCATCGCCGCGAGGGCCAGCGGCGTGATGAACGCCAGATCGACCAGGCCGGCGACAAGCGCCCGCGCGTTGTCGTCCATCCCCGCCGACGTGTGGACGACGAAGGTCGAGCCGGCCGCGGAGCGTGCCCGCAGCCCGGACGCGATCCACCCACAGGCGCTGTGCAGGTTCGCGGTGCCCCAATCCCCCTTGAACGCGAGATGGAGTTGCGTCATGGGCGCGGCTCGCGTTCCGAATCGGTCGCAAGCGTCGCGTCGTCGATGTAGCTGGCGGCCGAGAGGCCATGCGTCTCGGTGATGACGGCGCACTGCTCGACCGGGAGCTCTACCCACGCCGGATCGTCCGGCCGCAGGCGAACGCTCGGGTGCTGCCGCGAGAGCAGCAGCTGGCCGCCGACCCGCAGCCGGCAGTCGATCGTCTCGCCGAGGAAGGTGACCTGTTCGACACGTCCAGAAAAGGTGTTCGGGACGCCAGGATCGCTCGCATGCACGCGGATGTTCTCCGGGCGGATGCTGACGATGACGCGCTCACCCGCGACGACGCCATCGGGCGCGTTCGCCCGCAGGACGCCCACAGATGCGGAGAGCGACCAGCCGCCGAGCGGAGCGGGACCGAGGATCTCCGCGTCCATGAAATTGCTCGTGCCGACGAAATCCGCGACGAACTTGGCGGTCGGGCGAAGGTAGATGTCGCGGGGGGTGCTCTCCTGGACGATCTCGCCCTGGTGCATGACGGCGATGCGGTTCGACATCGAGAGCGCTTCGACCTGGTCGTGGGTGACGTACAGCGTGGTGATGCCGAGACGACGCTGCAGATCGCGGAGCTCGTTGCGCATGCGGTCCCGGAGCTTGGCGTCGAGGTTCGAGAGCGGCTCGTCCAGGAGGAGGAGTCGGGGACGCCCCACGAGAGCGCGCGCAAGGGCGAGACGCTGCTGCTGACCTCCGGAAAGCTGGGTCGCGTTCCGATCCTCGTAGCCCGAGAGCTGGACCGTCGCGACTGCCTCCTCGACGCGCGCCCGCAGCGCCGCGCGACCCAATCCGCTCTTGGTGACACGCAACGGGAACGCGACGTTCTCGAAGACGGTCATGTGCGGCCAGATCGCGTAGCTCTGGAAGACCATGCCGATGCCGCGCTTGTGCGGCGGCACGAAGACGCGCGGCGAATCCGCGACGACGACCCGGCCGGCGATGGTGACCGTGCCGGCGTCGGGCTGCTCGAGGCCGGCGACGCAGCGGAGCGTCGTCGTCTTACCGCAGCCGGACGGACCGAGGAGCGTGTAGAACTGCCCTTCGTCGACCGCGAAGCTGACGCCATTCACGGCGGCAACGCTGGTCCGCCGGTCCGCGAACGACTTCCGGAGTCG
This sequence comes from Candidatus Limnocylindria bacterium, assembly GCA_038207785.1. GTDB lineage: Bacteria > Chloroflexota > Limnocylindria > P2-11E > P2-11E > UBA4735. The sequence goes on from JBBQZK010000102.1 coordinate 1,779, forward strand.
CTCGACCGAGAGCGGGTGCCCGAACGGACCGGTCACGAGCGCGCGTTCGCGTACCGCAGGTACACGACGACGAGCGGCAGCAGCACGGCGGTCTGGACGATGGACAGCGCAGCGGCTTGCGTCGAAGCACCCCCGCGGATGAGCGCCCAGGTCTCCTGCGACAGCGTGATGTTGTCCTTGGAGAACAGCATCGAGGCCATCGTGAGCTCGCGGAACGCAAGAAGGGCAAGCCACAGGAACCCGAAGGCGACCGCCGGCCGGAGCAGCGGAACGAGGACCCGCCGGAGGACCGCCAACGTCGATGCACCCGCCACGTACGCCGCCTCCTCAAGCTCGGTCGAGATCTGAATGAGCGCGGAATTCGTGACTCGTGTCGCGAAGCTGATCTGCGACAAGCCGAGCGTGATGACGAGGAGGGCGAGGCTCCCATACAGGCCGAGTGGCGCGAGGATGAACAACGCGGTGGCGGATGCGCTGAGCGCGAAGATCACGGGCGGCACAGCATGGGGCAGGAACGCGACGAAATCGAGCGCGAACCGAAAACGGGCCCGCGTGCGAAGCACGACCCACGAGATGACAAGGCTCAGCGCAAGTGCGAGCGCCGGCGCGAGTAGTATGAGGACGACCGTATGCTGCAGGCTCCGACGGATCGTTGACTCCGGATCACCGAGCTGATCGGCGATGAATCCGTAGTTGCCGGTCGACAGGGTGCGAAACGAGTCGGCGGTCGGCGGCCCGGTGAACGGCTGGAACGACTCGAAGAGCACGAGCAGGAGCGGCAAGCCTTGCGCGACGAGCACGTACGCGCCGAGGAATGCCCAGGCGAGGAACGCCCATCGCCGCAGCCGGACCGGACGCGGACCGTAGCCCTTCCCCGTGATCACCTGGTAGCGGCGGGCTCGGCCGAGCATCCGGGTGTAGATCGCCCCGAGCAGGATGCCGAAGGCGATCATGAATGCGCCGAACGCCGCGGAGATGCCGTACTCGGGGACGCCCGTGACTGGGAACGCTTTCCCGTAGACGTACGTGCTGAAGAGCGTGATGCGGTTGGAGACCCCGATGACCAGCGGGATGTCGAAGGCCGACACCGCGATCGTCAGGACGTACAGCGCCGCGGCGAGCAAGCCGGGCCACGCGAGCGGGAGCGTCACCCGGCGCATCACGTCAAACCAGCCGGCACCGCTCATTCGCGCCGACTCCTCGAGCGAGGTGTCCATGGCCCGGAGGTTCGCCGCGACGAGGACGTAGACCAGGGCGGCCAGCGTCAGCCCCTGCACGAACGCCATGCCTGGCACGGTCGTCACGGCGAAGACCGGGTCGGTCGCGCCGAAGGCGTCACGGGCCCAGGTGTTGAGTGCCCCGATCCGCGGATGCCCGATGAAGATCCAGCCCATCGCAGTGAACAGGCCGGGAACGATCAGGCCGACGGTCATCAGAGCCCCGATCACCGACTTGCCCGCCAGATCGGTCCGTTCGACGACCCAGGCGACGCTGACCCCGAACGCCATCGCGACGCCGACCGCGATCGCCGAGAAGACGGCGGTGTTCAGCGCGGCATCCACGGCGGCCGGGTCGCCGAAGAGTGACACGTAATTCACCAGCGTCAGGGCCGGATCCAGGACGCTCGTGCGCAGGCTCAGATAGAGGGAGATGACCAGGAGGGCGACGATGAGCGTCGTCGGAACGAGCGCGAGAAGCAGCATCGCGCCTGGTGGGCGCGGGATCCGCGCCCAAGGCAACGGACCCCGCGCGGGAAGGACCGCTGGACGTGCCAAGCTACTTCGCGGTGAGGATCCCGATGATCTTCCCCCGGCTGCTCGGCACGTTCGCCGCAGCGTCACGGTCCACGAACTGGATGTCCACGTCCGTGAACTTGATGCTGCTGAACGCCTTGAGGTCGGCCGCGCTCTTCGACCCCGGGATCTTCGCGTGGTCCGCGATCTCGGTGCCGTACATGAGGTCCTGCCCTTCGCGCGACGTCAGGTAGTCCACCCATAGCTTGGCCGCGTTCGGATGGGCGGCGTTCACCGGAACACCCTCGTAGTAGTACGTGATGATCGGCGTGTCGCTCGGGATCGAGAAGGCGACCGGAGCGCCCTTCGCCGCGAGGCGCGTCGCGCCGAACGTCCCGCAGTCGAAGGCGAAAATCGCGAACTCACCGCTCGCGACCCGCTCCTCCTCGCCGCAGTTGATGAAGCCGGCAACGTTCTTCTTGAACGCGGTCACCCACGCGAGCGTCTTCGCTTCGCCCCAGATCTGCGGGCTCGCGATCCGATCGAGCTTCGCGGCGTAGGACGTGGTCGCGACGAGGCCCTTGTATTTCGGATCGGCGAGGTCCTGGAGCGTCTTCGGGATCATGTCGCCCTTGATCTTGTTCGTGTTGTACGTGAAGGCCACGACCGTCGACTGCACCTGTACGCCGATCCCGTCGGGGGCGACGATCGAGGGATCCTTGATGTTCCTCGCGAACGATGTCCAATTGACCTTCTCGACGGCGTTCCCGGCCCGCAGCACGATGAAGTGCGTTTCCGTGCCGAGGAACACGTCGGTCGACGCCTTCTGCTTCGCCTGCGCCTCTTGAACGATCTTGGCCGCCATGTCGGGCATCTGCGGGCCCGGGGTGAACGTGACCTTGAAGCCATCACCGAGGCCGTACATCTTCTTGTAGCCGGCGATCTGCGGCGTGAGCTCGTTCGGCCCGTCGAGGATGCCTCCGGGCCAGACGAGATCGAGCTGGCCTTCCTTCTTCGCGGCGTCCACGATCGCCTGCAGCGCCGGCGAGAACGTGGCCGTGGTCGCACCGGCCGTTGCGGCGACCGGCCCGGCGCCCCCGCCGCAGGCCGCGGCGAGGATCAGGCCGGCGATCCAGGTGGCGAGACCGCGAGAGATACCCGAAGCCCTCATGTTCCCTCCCCTGACGCCTGCCCGCGTGGGCGATACTACGCGGCACGGCGCGCCGCACAGTGGCGAAATTGGCGAATCCCGAAAAACGAGACTGCGCCCTGGAGCGCCCGGAGAGGACGCCGTGGCCCTGTTGCTGACACGCGACGACCTCCGACCGTTCTTCGAGGACATCGGGAGCCTCGAGGTGTGCATGGCGGCCGTGCTCGAGGCCTACGCGGCACCCGCGGCCGCGGTCGGGAGCCCGCTGCTGCGCCTGCCTGTCGCGACCGGAGCGCCGATCCCAGCGACGGTCACCGTGTCGAGCACTCCGCTCCATGGTGCGCTCGTGCAGCTCCGTCCGCGGCCCGAGCAGGCGCCGCCGCCGGACACGCGCATCGCCCTGTACGCTCGCGAAGGACGGGTCGTCGCGATCCTGTCCGCGGAGGGTTTGGACCTTGTCCGGGTCGCCGTTCCGAGCGCGATCGCCTGCCGCTACCTCGCACCGCGGGAGACCCGCGTGCTCGCAGTGCTCGGGTCAGGCATCCAGGGCCATGCCCACGCCCGCGCGTTGCGTCACACCATCGCTGGCCTAACGGAGGTCCGCATCTACAGCCCGGATCCGGTGCATCGGGGATCGCTCGCGCGCTCGCTCTTGGCGACCGCAGGCCCGCCCGTCCACGCGACCGGCTCCGCCCACGAGGCGATCGACGGCGCCGACGTGATCGCGGCGACGGCGCTGTCCGACGTCCCGGTCTTCGACGCGGCCAGCGTGCGTCCAGGCGCGCTGATCGTCTCGATCGCCCGCGGTCAGCTCCCGCCCGCGCTCGCCGGCACGACCCGGATCTTCGCGGTCATGACCGCAGATAGCGACGCGCGTCGCGAAACGCGGGGCCGTGACACGAGCGCGCCGCTCGCGGCGGCATGGACGCGCATCGACCCAGCCGGAACGCTGACGGACGTGATGGCGGGCCGCGTCCCGCCGCGTCTGCACGATCGCGAGACCGTGCTCCACATGCAGATGGGCCTGCCCGGGGTCGAAGCGGCGATCGCCGATCGCGCATACCGCTGGGCCCGCGAGCATGCCGTGGGCCGGGACGTCGGCTTTTCGTGAAGCCGCGCGGCACGCATCTGGTGGGCAGCGTCCCGCTCGAGAGCAGCGAAGCCGTGTTCCGGGCGGTGGCCGAGACGATCGGGGATCGACTCGTCCGGGTCCCGGACGGTGAGACCGGCGAGCGCGCGGATTGGATCGGCTGGCAGATGCCGGTGCTCTTCGGCAATGCCGCGTGCGAGGTCATGCCGCCCGATCCGAGCGACTACCGTCCCTCTCCGCACGCGAAGCTGCGCGACGGCGTCGATCCCGCGACCGTCGATTTCCGCCCGCTCGGGTACGCCCGCGCGGCCCGCGACTCGTTCGCGGTGTTCACGCGGCTGAAGCGGGAGGGCGTCGTCTCGGCGCGGATGCGATTCCAGGTGTCGCTCCCGACGCCGCTCGCGCCGATCCACGCCTTCGCCTGGCCCGCCTCGAAGGCGGCGTTGGAAGCCCCGTACGAGCGTGCCCTGCTCGCCGAGCTCGACCTGATCCTGGAGAGCATCCCCCACGAGGAGCTCGCGATCCAGTGGGACTGCGCGATCGAGATGGGGATGCTCGAGGGGCGGACAACGCTGTTCTTCGATGGCGGTACAGATGCGCTCTACGAGCGGATGGCGCGGCCGGCCGATCTCGTGCCGCCGGACGTCGAGGTCGGGTATCACCTGTGCTACGGCGACTTCAGCCACCGCCACTACATGACGATCCCCGACGCAAGCAAGTGCGTGGAAGCGGCCAACGAGCTGACGCGGCGTGTGAACAGGCGCCTCGATTGGATCCACTTCCCCGTTCCCCGCGACCGCTTCGACGACGCGTACATCGCGCCGGCCCGAGAGTTGCGGCTGCGGCCGGAGACGCGGATCTTCGTCGGACTCATCCACCGGACGGACGGCGTGGAAGGCACGCGGCGGCGCATCGAGACCGCATCGCGCGTCCTCGGTGATTTCGGCGTGGCGACCGAATGCGGTTTCGGACGGAGGCCGCCCACGACGATCCCCGAGCTCCTCCGCGAGCACGCGGAGGTCACTGCCCCGGTCTGAGCGTCGGCCCGCCGCTCAGTCGAGCCACATGAGCTCGGCCGGAAGGTCCTTGATCATCGTTCTGATCGCCCACGGTTTTTCGCTGAAGCCGAGGAGCGCGCGTATGAAGATCCGCGCCCCGTCGACCGCGTTACGTCAGCACCTGTCCGAAATCGCTCGCGATCACTC
>JBBQZK010000103.1:0-6843 GCA_038207785.1 Candidatus Limnocylindria bacterium
GGGGTGACCCGGAGCACGATCCCAAGATCGCTCGTGATCGACTTCCCGCCCATCGGGATCGTGGCGGCGTGGGCGATCGAGCCGTCGTGGAACACCGCGAGGTCGGTCGTGTCGCCGCCGATATCGAGGAGGGCCACGCCCAGCTCGCGGTCCTCAGGGGTGAGGATCGCTTCCGCGGTCGCGAGGGGCGCGAGCACGAGCTCGTCGATCTCGACCCCCGCCCGCTGGATGCACTTCGTGAGGTTCTGCACCCCGGACTGCGAGGCCGTGACGATGTGCGTCTCCACCTCGAGCCGGACGGCGCTCATGCCGATCGGATCGCGGACCCCCTCCTGGCCGTCGACGACGTAGCCGCGGGGGATCACGTGCAGGATCTCGCGGGTGTTGGGGATGGACACGGCGCGCGCCGCCTCGATCGCCCGAACGGTGTCGTCCCGGCCGACGTCACGGTGATGCCCGGAGACGGCGACCATCCCCCGGGAGTTCTGGGAGCTGATGTGGTTACCGGAGATCCCGACGAACGCCGATCGCACCTTGAAGCCCGAGAGCCGCTCCGCGGCCAGGACTGCGCCCGTCACGGACTGGACGGTCCGGTCGATGTCGATGACCACGCCCTTGCGCAGGCCGTCCGAGGGCGCCTGGCCGAACCCGATGACGTCGATGCCCCCGGTGCGCGAGACCTCGCCGATGAGCACGCAGACCTTCGTCGTACCGACGTCGATGGAGACCAGGATGGTCTGCTCAGCCATTAGGCGCTCCTCGCGTCAGTCTCTCCCGCCCCCCACGCGCATCCGCTCCGCCGGTCATAGGAAGTGGCGTCGGATGACCGCCACATTCTGGAATATCCGCCACCCGAATGCGAATAGCGCGACCAGATAGAGATCGATGCCGAGCCGGTCGCCGAGGAAGGCGAGCCCTGCTGCGAGCAACGCGTTCGTGTAGAAGCCCGAGAGGAAGATCCGCGTATCGAAGTGGCCTTCGAGCTCGGCGCGAAGGGCGCCGAGCAACGAGTCCATCGCGGCCAGGATGCCGACGGCCGTGTACCGCGCGAGCTCCACCGGGAGGTTGAGCTTGAGTGCGAGACCGAGCAGCACCCCGGCCAGCAGACCGAGGAGCGGAAGCCACAAGCTAGAGAGGAGGAGACCGAAAGCGAGGCTTTCGGGTGACGACGAGCGACGCTTGTACGAAGTACATGCTTATTGCGGGCTGAAGACGATGCGGTCGGCACTGCGCACGTCGACGTAGTCTAGCCGCCGCTTCGGCTCGTCCGAGAGGACTTTCTTCGCGTTCGAGAGCTTCCGCTCGAGATCATCGGGCGCACCGAATCGGACGTCCCACCCCGCACCGCTCCGCACCACGAGCCCGTACGTCGGATCGATGTGCACCTCTGGACGGGTGGCGTCGGCGCGCAGCTCACCGGGGCCGATGCGCGCGAGCCGGAACGCGGCAGCCACGATGGCAGGATCCACACACCGACCGCCCGCCCGGCCGGCGCAGGTCCTGGTCGTGTCGCGGTCGTCGGTCGCTCGAAGCTGGGGCGCCGCGGACGGATCAGCCGAGGCGAAGAGGACGCCGTCGCCGTCTACGAGCCACTCGACGCCTCCGCTGATCCAACGACCGACCGCGTCGCGCTCCACCAGATCCACCAGAGCGAGATCCGGCAGCACGACGCGCACGCGCGCGTCGCGAACGGCCGGCAGCGCCAAGAGCGCCGCGCGCGCGCCGCCGGTGTTCGCGGTGAACGCGGGTCGGCCGATGAGCCCGGTCGCCCCGACGACCGCCGCGGGCGTCAGATGCCGGATGCCGGCGACCGACACGGAGGCGATCCGCGGGGCACCGGCAAGCGCGATGACCAGAAGCCCGAGGGCACATCCGGCCGCGAGGGCCGCCCAGGCGCTCGGCCGGCGGATCGGGGGGAGCCGCGAGCGGACGGGCCGCGGCCGGCGGCGGGCACCTGCGCTAGGGACCGCGCCGCTCCGCGTCCGACAGGGCCAAGGTGACGAGCCGCTCGACGAGATCGGGGAATGAGATGCCCGCGACGCGCGCGGCCTTGGGGACGAGGCTGTTGGCGGTCATCCCGGGCATCGTGTTCACCTCGAGGGCGACCATGCGGTCGCCGTCGTCCGGCGACCAGATCAGGTCGGTGCGCGAGATCGCCCGGCATCCGAGCGCCCGGTGGGCCCGGATCGCGATGTCCTGCGCCCGCCTCGCGACGGCGTCCGGGATGCGCGCCGGGCAGATCTCGTCCGAGAGGCCGGAGTCGTATTTCGCGCGGTAATCGAAGAACGCCCGCTTCGGGACGATCTCGATGACCGGCAGCGCCTGCAGGTCCTCGCTCGGACCGATGACGCCGACCGTAAGCTCGGTGCCGTAGAGGCGCTCCTCGACGAGCGCGCGGCGGTCGTATCGCAGGGCCTCGGCGATGGCCGCGGGGTAATCCTTCGCGTCGTCGACCATCGTGACGCCGACGCTCGACCCGTTCTCCACCGGCTTCACGATGCTCGGTGGGGCGATCGCCGGCCGGTCCGACGGACTCGACACGACCACGCCGCGCGGGACGTCGATCCCGCTCGCGGCCAGCACGGTCTTCGCCATCGCCTTGTCCATGGCGAGGGCGGACGCGAGGACGCCGGATCCGGTGTACGGGATGCCGAAGGTCTCGAGCACCGCCTGGATCTTTCCGTCCTCGCCCCACGGACCGTGGAGCGCGATGAACGCGACGTCGATACCCTCGCCGGTGAGCGCGGTGGACGCCGATGCGAGGGCCGATGAGCCGCGGTGCATCGAGTCCTGCATCGCAGCCGGCAGCTCCCGGTCACGCTGGGGCAGGGCATCGGCCGCCGCCGCGCCGCTCGCGAGGCGCCGGGCCATCGCCCGCTGCTCGTCGCTGAGCGCCGGGTTATTGGCCATCAGCGCGAGCGGATCCATCATGACGACCTCGTAGCGGTCCTTCGGCAGCTGCTCCGCTATCTGGAGCCCGCTGGCGAGCGAGATCTGCCGTTCCGCTGACGCGCCGCCGGCGAGCACGCCGACGCGGATCTTCCGTTCGGCCATCAGTCGTCCCACTCTCCCACGAGCTCGACCTCCCGGACCAGGTCGACGCCGAAGCGCTCCTTGACCTCGGCCTGGCAGCGCCGGATGAGCGCCCGCACGTCGGTCGCCGTGGCGTCGCCCGCGTTGACGATGAAATTCGCGTGCTTCTCGCTCACCATCGCGCCGCCGATCCGCGCGCCCTTGAGGCCGGCCGCTTCGATGAGCCGGCCGGCGTGGTCGCCGGGCGGGTTGCGGAAGATCGATCCGGTATTCGGCTGGGTGAGGGGCTGCTTCGCGATCCGCTCGTTCGCGATCTCCTTGATCCGGCGGACCGCGGTCGCGCGGTCGCCAGGATCCCCGTGGAAGCGGGCGCGCACGACCATCGTTGGGGTGCCCTGCAGCGCGCTCGTGCGATAGCTGTAGCGCAGGTCCTCGGCCGTCGCGTTCCAGAGGTCCCCGTTCAGATCGAGGAGCCGCACATCGATGAGCGCAGCCGACGTATCGGAGCCGAACGCGCCGGCGTTCCCGTGCACGGCACCGCCGACGGTGCCGGGCACCGTCGCCATCCACTCGAGGCCGACGATCCCGTTGCGGGCTGCCGCGGCGGCAACGCTCGCGAGGGGCGTGCCGGACGCCGCGTCGAGCACCATCCCGTTCACGATGACATCGCTCCAGGTGTTGGCGAAGACGACGCCGCGGATCCCGGCATCCGCGACGAGGAGGTTGGTGCCCCCGCCGAGAATGAACGTCGGCAGCTCCGCCTCGCGGGCCACCCGGACGGCACCGACGAGATCGTCCTCGCTTCGGACCTGCACGAAGTAGTCGGCCGGGCCGCCGATGTGCAGCGAGGTGTGCCGGCTCATCGGCTCCGCGCGCGCGCCACCCAGCTCGTTCATGCCGGAGCCCCCGCGGCGAGGAGCGCGAGCAGCCGCTCGCCGGCGGCCCGCACGTCCCCCGCCCCGAGGATCAAGACGACGTCATGCCCGTGCACGTCGGCGGCGAGCTGGCGCGCGGCCGACTCGACGTCCGGCGCGTACGTCGCGCCTGCCCGCTCGGCGAGACGGCGCGCGGCGTCGCCGCCGGCCCGCTCGCGCGCGGATGCGAAGGTCTCGACGACGACGGCGGCATCAGCCAGTCGGAGCGCGGCCACGAAGTCATCGAAGAATGCGAGGAGGCGGCTCGGCGTGTGGGGCTGGAAGACCGCGATGAGCCTGCCCCCGCGGCCCACCCGCGGGCGGAGCGCCGCGATCGATGCGCGGATCTCCGACGGGAGGTGGGCGTAGTCATCGACGACCGCGACGCCGGCGGCCTCACCGAGGGGCTCGAGACGGCGAGCCGTGCCGTTGAAGCTGTGGAACGCGTCGGCGGCGGTCGAGAGGGGCACGCCGCACGCCGTTGCCGCAAGCACCGCAGCTGCCGCGTTCAACGCGTTGTGCGCGCCGGGCAGGCGCAGCGTCACGCGGGCCCGGCCGACCGGCCCGTCGAGGAGGAAGCTCTGGCCGATCCCCGAGTCGACCCGCTCCGCGATCCGGTGCTCCGCGTCCGGGCCTGCGCCGTACCGCAGCACCCGCGAGGCGGTGAGGGCTCGCGCGCCCGGATCGTCGGCGCACGCGACGAGCACGGCCGACTGGCCGGCGAACCGGCCGAACGCCTCGTCGTAGTCCGCCTTCGTCGGGAAGATGTCGACGTGGTCGTGGTCGACGTTCGTCACGATCGAGACGTCGGGACGCAGCGCCAGGAACGTGCGGTCGTACTCATCGGCCTCGATGACAAGTGTGCGGTCGCGGCCGGCATATGCGTTCGTGCCGATGTCGCGGAGCGGCGCGCCGCAGATGAGCGACGCGTCGACGCCGCCCGCACGCAAGGCCGTCCACGCGAGCGCTGTGGTCGTCGTCTTGCCGTGCGTGCCGGCGACGGCGACGACCCGCTCCCCGCGAGCGAGCTCCCGCCACGCATCCTCGCGCTTCCACACGAGGACACCGCCCTCCAGCGCGGCGCCGACCTCGGGGTTCGACTCGCCGTAGGCGCTCGACCGCAGTACGACGTCCGCACCCGTGACGTGCGCCGCATCGAAGGTGTGATGGACCGTCGCGCCGTCGCGCGCGAGCGCCACCGCGAGCGGCCAGCTACCCGCGTCGGAGCCGCTCACCACATGCCCGCGGGCGAGCAGGATGCGCGCGACGGCCGACATCCCCATCCCGCCGATCCCGACGACGTGGACCCGCACTATGCGCACCCCGCGAGGACCAGCACCGCGCGCGCGATGGTCTCCGCGGCCTGCGGGCGGCCGGCCGACTTCGCGTTCGCCGCCATCCGCGCCAGGCGGGCCGGATCGTCGAGCAGGCCGGTCACCGTAGAGACCAGCCGGTCGCCGTCGAGGTCGCTCTCCGGGAGGATGACCGCCGCGCCCAGATCGGCCGCGGCGCGGGCGTTGGCGGTCTGGTGCGCGTTCATCGCGGCCCCAAAGGGGACGAGCACCAACGGCACGCCGAAAGCGAGCGGCTCCGCGATCGAGGAGGACCCTGCCCGGCCGACCACGAGGTCGGCGGCCGCCAGCGCGGCCCCCATCTCCTCGTGCAGGTATCCGTGGGGCTGATAGCGGGCCCGATCCGCCTCGGGGAGCAGGGCCCGCGCGGCCTGGGCCCGTGCGAGGTTGGCCGGTCCGGTGTGGTGCACGACGGCGGCCCGCCGCACGAGCCGCGACAGCGCCGAGATGACGGCACCGTTGATCCGCTCCGAGCCCTGGCTCCCTCCGGTCACGAACACGACCGGCACGTCCGGTGGAAGTCCGAGCGTGGTGCGGCCTTCGGCCTTCGTCCATGTGAGCAGCGACCCCCGCACCGGGTTCCCGGTGACGGTGGCGCGGCCGCGTGGCATCGCGCGGAGCGCCGGCTCGAAGGTGAGGCCGATCCCCGAGGACCAGCCGGCCACCGCGCGGAGCGCGCGACCGGGGATCGCGTCGCCGACCCAGAGATAGATCGGGATCTTCAAGAGGCGCGCCGCGAAGAGCACCGGCAGCGCGCTGAAGCTCCCGCTCGTGAGCACGACCTTCGGCCGCCGGCGCATCAGCTGGAGGAAGGCGTCGACGGTCGCGACGGGCAGCAGGAGCGCATGCCCGAGGAGCGCGAGCTTGGAGTCGGGATCACGGAGCGATGGGAGCGGGGTGGCGTGGAATGGGATCCCGGCCTTGCGGGCGAGGTCACCCTCGAGACCGCGACGACCCCCGATGAACCGGAGCTCGACCGTCGTCAGCGCGGCGAGCGCCTCCCCCACGGCGAGGAGCGGGCTGACGTGACCGGCGGTCCCTCCGCCCACGAGCAGCACCCTGCACGGACGTTCGGTCATCCGCGCCTGCGACCGCTTGTCGTCCAACGTTGAGCAGGATACCGACGGCCACGAGGCCGACGCAGATCGACGAGCCGCCGTACGAGATGAACGGCAGCGTGATCCCGGTCATGGGCACGAGCGAGGCGACCACCGCCATGTTCACCCACGCCTGGAACACGAGCCACACCGTCACGCCCGTGGCGAGGAGGGTGCCCGCGAGATCGGGCGCGGACAGCGCGATGCGGATGCCCTTGAACGCGATGACCAGGAAGAGCACGACGACCGCGAGGGTGCCGAGGAGCCCGAGCTCGTCGCCCAGCACGGCGAAGATCGAATCGGTGTACGGCGCCGGAAGGAAGCCGAACTTCTCGCGACCCGCGCCGAGCCCCTCTCCGAACGGCCCGCCGAGGGCCAGGCCGTAGATCGATTGGATCGTCTGGAAGCCCGCGCCCTGCGGATCGGTCCACGGATCGAGGAACGTCG
>JBBQZK010000104.1:0-6818 GCA_038207785.1 Candidatus Limnocylindria bacterium
CAAACCGGACAGGCGGTGCACGATCGTCGGGATCGGCTCCTCGTCCGCGACCACGGCGTCGGTCTCGAGCGGGCTCGTCCGCAGCCTGACCTGCAGGAGCAGGCGATACAGGATCTCCCATTGCTCGAAGTCGAGCTCGGCATCGGCGATGCGTTTCGCGATGACGTCCAGGTCTGCCTCGCCACGCGCGGCGCGCGCGAGTGCGTCCTCGATCTCCTGCGCGTCCTTCGTCCACGTCTGATTGGCGCGCGTGAATGTGAGCTCGCGCGCGATCGCCGCGCGCGCTCGCGAGAGAGGGCCCTTCTTTCCGCGGATCGCGAAGTCCATCGGATGCACCACGACCTCGACGCCCGCGTTGTACACGACCACGAGCTCGTCGGGGACGAGGGCCCCGACCCGCTTGCCACCCATGACGGCGAGCACACGTCCGGGTAGCTCGTACGCCAGTCCGGCGTGTCGCGTGGCCACCTCGACCTTCGCCCGGGCCAGCGCAGCGCGCAGATCGTGGACGACGATGTCGTATCCGCCCGGCTGGATCGCGATCGCGACGTGATCGCTCTGCCAGCGGCGCAGCATCGCGCGGATGTTCGTGAGTGGCGCGAGGATCATCATCCAGATGAGCACGACGAAGAGGCCGATCGCGTAGGGAAAGCCCCGCAGCGTCTCGCGGATCCGGCCGCCCGTCAGCTGTTCGTTCGTGAGCTTGGTCGAGAGGAAGCCGACTGCGAGCGGCAGGAGGATCGCGAGCACGATCATGATCGGGCGTACCCACTGCTCAGCCCAGCCCGGGATCGTGACGAACGCCAGGAGGAACGTCGCGACGCTGGGGATCGCGATGCCGGCGAGGATCACGGGCCACACGAGCGAGGCCGCGGCCATCAGCGAGAGGAAGAGCTGCCGGGTCCTCCGGGACGCGGCCGAACAAGGCCATCGTCGCCCACGAGAACGCGAGGCTCAGGATGCGGCCGAGTTGACGTCCAACGAATGCGAAGAGACCGCCGATGGGAAGCATTCGTTCGGCTGTCGCAGGAGCCATGCCGCCACATCGTCGAAGAGGGCCTGGGCTCCAAGAACGTTCGATTCCGCTCCCGAATGCGGATTGAGGTCCGGGCCGTCCACACCGTCGGCGACACGTCCTGCGACGCGGTCGTACACCGCGCGGCCGGCGGGATTGCGTCCATCGAACCACGCGCGGGCGTCTCGCGCGGCTGCGCCGTATCGCCCGTCACCGGTCACGTCGGCAAGGCGAGCCATGCCGAACGCGACCGAGGCCGCGCCGTACGGCTGCACCGTCGGCAGCGCGAAGCCACGCTCGATGATCGGGATCACGTAGGCATCGGCGCTCCGGCGCGCGATGTCGATGAGCTCCGGTCGCTCGAGCGCGACGCCCGCGGTCGCGAGCACGCCCTCCTGGATGTGGCCCCACAGGTGCGGTTCGGTCGCATCGTGCGCGTCCAGCAGGACGTCCCCCGTCCGCTGCGAGGCGATGTCGTCGCACCACCGGGAGATGTCCTTTGGGTCATCGCCGGCATCGAGCGCCGCGAGCACCTGCACCGAGCGCGCATCGGCGCCGACCGCCCCGTCGTCGAACGTGGTCCGGGCGCGCTGGTAATCCGCGCGGGCGCGCTCGTCGCCGAACACGCGCCAGACCTTCGCCATCGCGCGTGCGCCGCGGGCATGCCAGAACGACGCGCCATCGGCACGCGATGTGATGCCGTCGGTGTTGCGCACGCCGTTCCAGTCGAAGACGAAATTCACGAAGCGGCCATCGTCCTGCTGCATCCATCGGCAAAACGGCAGGAGCCCGTCGACCCACGCCCGCGCGACCGGCGCGTGCGTGCGGTCCCAGAGATCGCTCCACAGCACGAGGGCCCGCGCGGCGTCGTCGATGCAGGCCACGCCCTCGACCCCGCTCTCCTTCGCGGTGAAATGCTCCCCCGCCTCGTCGGCGTAGATGGCCAGGGCGACCGCACCGCGATCAGCGATCGCCACGGTGCGCGAGAGGTCGCGGAGGCGGTTCAGCACGGCTCGAGGCTGTCGAGGATCTCCTTCACGTCGAAGTCCGCGGCCGCCACGACCGAGTCGGCGGCCCCGTAGTAGAGCCGGATGTGATCGCGCTGGTGGTCGAGCCGGATATGCCCGCACGAGAAGACCGTGTCGTTGAACAGGCCGGTCGTCTCGTAGACCTCCGTCGGCTTCAGGATCGGCATCGGTGAGCGCGCGATCACCTTCCGCGGGTCATCGATGTCCATGAGGATCGCTCCCATCGCGTACGTCGTACCGCGGTCGACCCCGTGATACAGCTCGAGCCAGCCGCGCTCGGTCCGGAAGGGGACGGCGGAGGCGCCGGTGCGAAGCTCATCCCAGTGCTCCCAACGCGGCATGGCAAGCGGCTGATGGCCGCCCCACTCCATGAGATCGTCGGAGAACGCGATCCAGATCCCGAATATCCGAGCGAACGACTGGGGCATCGGACGCGTCAAGGCCACGTACTTGCCGCCGATCTTCTCCGGGAAGATCACGACATCCTTGTGGTCTGGCAGGAGGATGACGCCCTTTCGCTCGAAGGTGACGAAGTCCGAGGTGACCGCGAGGCTCGTGGTGATCCCCCAGCGCGAGACCGAGACGTACGTGACGTGGAATTTGCCGTCGATGAATGTGATGCGCGGATCCTCGACGCCGTACTCCTCGAGCGCCGCGAGCGGCCCCAGGGTCACGTGCTTTTCGACGGTGAAGTGGATGCCGTCGCGGGACCGCGCGACGCGAAGGTGCGAGATCTGCGCGAGGTAGTCCTGATATCCCTCGTTCACCATGCGGAGCGAGCCGGTCGAGTTCTTGTACCGGATCGCGCGCGGGTCACGCAGGTCGAGACCCGGCAGGTCCTTTGGAACGTACGCGACGCGGACGTTCGGCGGGTCCGTGCTCGCGTCCATGTACGCCATCCCGACGACGTCGTCCTTCGTGTACTGATGGGGCAGCGGCTTCTGGACCGGATGCGGCCCGCTGAAGTCGAGCGTGAACGCGCCGGGCGGCAGGTCTACGTCGCTGCGCGGCCGCTCGGCCACCCGCAGCAGGAGGATGACCTCGTCCTCGATGACCGCCGCGGCAGCATTGAACACGGAGACGACCTCGAGGGCGTCCTGTGATGGGGGCACATCCCGCGCGGTGAGCAGCGGATTCTCAGCGAGGCGTCGACCAAGGTCGGCCCGCTCGGCGAGCCTCAAACGGCGACGCGGGGACCGAGCTGCTGGGGCTCGAGCACATGCTGGGTCAGCGCGAGCACCTTGCGACCGACGGCCGGCCACGCTGTCTCACGTCCGTACGCGTAGGCGCGCCGCTCGAGGCGCTCCTTCAGCTCGCGGTCGCCGAGGATCCGGGTGACGGCATCCGTGATCGCAGGTGCGTCGCGGAACGGCACGATGATGCCGCGGTCATCGGCGAGCGCTTCGATCGCATGCAGGTACGGCGTGGACACGATGGCTTTTCCGGCGCCGAGCGCATAGGCGAGCGTGCCGCTGGTGATCTGGTTCGGATCGAGGTACGGCGTCACGTACACGTCCGTCGCGAGCAGGTACCCGACGATGTCGCGCTGGGTCAGGTACTCGTTCACGAACCCCACGTGGTCCGTCATGCCGAGCTTTTCCGCCGCGCGCTCGAGCGTGTTGCGGTACGTCTCGCCCTGCTGCTTCAGGAGCTCGGGATGCGTCTGGCCGACGATGAGGTACAGCGCGTTCGGATGCCGCTCGACGATCGCCGGCATCGCCTCGATCACGAACTCGAGCCCTTTCCGTGGATCGACGAGGCCAAAGGTGGAGATGAGCGTGCGGGTTTGCATGCCGAGCTTCGTCTTGAGACGGTGGCGACCGGTCGGCTCGATGGCCGGCATTCCGTGCGGCAGCACGAACGGCGTCTTGGTGATGCCGTAGTCCGCCGCGAGGAGCCGGGCCGCGGTGTGCGCCATGACGATCAGCTCATCGCTGCGCGACGCGATGAGCCGGACGGCCTCCCGCATCGACGAGGACGGGCTCGGCGGAACGCTGTGGAGGGTCGTCATCACCGGCTTGCGGATCTCCTCGAGGAACGGCCGCAGGTGATCCTCGTAGACGTCGTCGGTCCAGATGCCGTACAGCCCGAACTCGTGCTGGATGTTGACGATGTCGACGTTCGATCCGTTGAGCAGGGCCGCGGCCGCCCGGTACGACTCGGGCTCGCGCTGCCGGATACGGCTCTTGACCTCCGGTCCATACGCGCGGGCGCTGTTGGGCTCATCGATCGCCACGACCGACAGCCGCACCGTCGGATCGGCCGTCTTGACCGCGGCCATGATGTCCGCCGTGAACGTGGCGATGCCGCAGCGGCGGGGCACAGAGGTGGACAGGAAGGCGATCCGCATCCCTCAATGCTAAATGTCGGCGGTCGCTTGGTCGTCAGCCGCGGACGGTGGGACTCCGCTGCGCTTTCGATTCCTGCTGCAGGACGGTCTCACCGGGTCCGGGTGCATCCGCGCCGAACGGCCCTTCACGTCCGATGCCGCCTTGCGGCACGTGCGCACCGACCGCGCCGGGCAGCACGATCTCCGGCACCACATCGGTGTCCTGTCGCGTGGGCACTCGCTCGTCGACGGTCTTGCTCTTCCGCTCGGCCGTCTCGAGATCGTCGGTCGCCTTCGGCTTCGCGTTCTGGTCGGGCATGGCGCACCTCCTTTGGTCGCGATCGACCAGGGTGCATGGGCCATGCCGGGCCTAACGGATCCCGGCGACCCCAAGGAGGCCGGGCAGCACGGAGCCAAAGAACGAGCCGGCGATCGCCGCGCCCGCCACGAGAATCAGGATCTCGAATCCTGACCGGATCGGGCTCCGTTTCGTGAGGCGGGCCTTCCACACGCCGACACCGAACATCGCGATCGCCGACAGCGCGACCGACGCCCAGAGCGCCGAGCGCACCGGAAAGAAGAAGTACGGTGCGAGCGGGACGAGCGCCGCGGCGAAGAACGCACCCGCGAGGATGAGCGCGCCCTGGAGCGGCGAGCCGCCTTCATCGATCGTGAGCCCGAGCTCCTTCTCGACCATCGTGCGGAGCAGCACGTTCGGCTCGCTGGCGAGCTCCGCGGCGATGCGCCGCGATGCTTCCGCGGGGAGGCCCTCGCGCTCGAACATGAAGGCGACCTCGGCCTGCGCCTCGCCCGGACGTTCCTCGACCTCCGCGCGCTCCGCGGCGATCTGGGCATCGAAGATCTCGCGCTGGCTCTTCGACGACATGTACTCGCCCGCGCCCATCGAGAAGACCTCCGCGAGCGTGGCCGCGATGCCGCTGATGAGGACCGTGTACGTGTCGCTCGACGCCGCCGCGACGACGCTCACGACCGCAAGGATGCTGGTGACGCCGTCCTGGAGGCCGAACACGACCTCGCGTACTTCCGCGAGGAGGTTGGCCTCCTTACGTTCATCCTCGAGATGCAGGCGGAGCCAGTCCGTGTCATCGAAGGGCCGATCCGGCGTCGGATGCTGCATCAGATCACGCGGCCGGGACGACCGTTCGATCCCTCCAAGGGGAGGCCGGCCTCCTCCCAGGCGGCGACCCCGCCGTCGAGATTCTCGACGACGAACCCGAGCGTGCGGAGCCCGCGAGCGGCCGAGTCGCTGCGATTCCCATGACGGCATACGGCAAGGATCGGCGTGTCTTTCGGCACGTCCGCGAGCCGGCTGCGAAGCTCCCCGAGGGGGATGTGCTGCGCGCCCGCGATGTGTCCGGCCTCCCATTCGTCGGGCTCGCGCACGTCGAGCACGTGTATATCGGTTCGCGCGTTGGCCTCTTCCGGGGTCATGCGAGGATTCTGCGTCAGGTCGGCCGGCGATGGATCCCGCGTACGCTGCGTGGCGGACGTCGCGACGCACGGCGTCTTGGCGTCGGGAGGGACATCCGTGCGCGAGCCGTATCCACTGGCCCTCGTGCCGCTCCTGCCGCAATTCCTCCAACGCCGTCGTGCGAAGAGCGACTTCCCGCTGCGAGCGATGGACCGCCTCGGCCTCGATCGTCCGGCCTATTTCTCCGCGATCGATCTCGGCACGCAGGATCCGCGCGGGGCGCGGCCGCAGGACATCCAGAACAGCGCGTACCGAACGACCGATGATCCGCTGCGCGCCCCGCTCGCGGCCGCCGAGTCGGTCGGCCTGGTCCGCTGGCAGGACGGCCGGTGGTCGCTGACGGACCGCGGACAGGTCGTGCTCGATGACCTCCGCCAGGCCATGGACCGCCACTTCGCCGGGCTCACGCCGATCGGCACGGGCGATCTCGACCAGCTGGCCGCCCTCCTCGACTCGGCCCTCGCCGCATGCGTGCAGGCGCCCGATCCGAAGACGCGCGAGCACACGCCACGGGCGGCGCGCTATCGGTGGAAGGAGCCATCCTCCCCGTTCGCGCGTCTGGACGCCGCCATCTACGGGCTATGGCAGGTGCGCGACGACTGCCACGTCCAGGCCTGGCGCGACGCCGGGCTGACCGGCCCGACGGTGGATGTGCTGACCCGGATCTGGCGCGGAGAGGCGTCGACGGAGGGCGAGCTCGCCGGGAAGATCACGACGCAGCGGCCGGAGGATGTCCGCGCCTCGGCGCAACAGCTTCGGTCCGACGGATCGCTCGCGGATGGCGAGCCGCTCCGCCTGACGCCGGCCGGAAAGACGCTGCGCGAGCGCGTCGAGGCGGAGACCGATCGGTACTTCTTCGGGCCCTGGCCGGATCCCGTTGGCGCGAAGGCGGCGTGGCTGACGGAGCGCCTCGCGGCGGTGAACGAGGCCCTCGCCTAGCGGACTGTCACGATC
>JBBQZK010000105.1:0-6813 GCA_038207785.1 Candidatus Limnocylindria bacterium
CGTGGTGAGTAGTGGGGACTGGTGGGGAACCAGCAGGCCCCGGAATCGGAAGGGCGCGCAAGGCAGTTGGAAACGTACTTTGCCGGCGAATTCTCCCACGCGCTGGACGAGAAGGGTCGGCTGGCGGTCCCCGCAAAGTTCCGAGCCCGCTTCAAAGAAGGAGCGGTCGTGACCCGTTGGATGAACGAATGCCTCGCGGTGTTCCCGACAAGTGAGTGGGAGGCGATCAACGCCGAGATCCGCAAACGGCCCCGGACGGACCGGACGGTCCAGACCTTCGTCCACTTCCTCGTCGGGGGAGCGCACGAAGCGGACCTCGACGCCCAGGGGCGGATCGGCATCCCCGCGCATCTCCGGCAGTACGCCGGCCTCGGGGGCGACGCGATCGTCGTCGGCGCCAACGACCGGCTCGAGCTCTGGGAGCCCGACCGCTGGCACGCCCGACTCGCCCAGGTCGAAGGGTCCATCACCGACAGCCTCGCGGACCTCGGGATCTAGAGATGAAAGGATCCACGAGCCGGTTCTCCTGGCCGAGGTACTCGCCGAGCTTGCTCCACATGAAGGTGGCCGCTTCCTCGACGGCACGGTCGGTGGTGGGGGACACGCAGGTGCCCTCCTCGACGCAACCGCGCCGGATGGCCGGCTTCTCGGGCTCGACGTCGACCCTGCGGCTCTTGCGATCGCGCGACGGGAGCTGGCGCGCGTCGGCGGTCGCGCCGTACTCGTCAACGCCAACTTCGCGGATCTCGCCGCAGTGGCCCGCGAGCACGACTTCGTCGGCATCGACGGCGTCCTCCTCGACCTGGGCCTCTCCTCGATCCAGCTCGCCGACGGGTCCCGCGGATTCAGCTTCCGGGCGACGGGACCCCTCGACATGCGAGCCGACCCCCGACTCGAGCGCACGGCCGCCGATCTCGTGAACACCTGGGACGAGCGCGACCTCCGGCGGATCTTCATCGAGCTCGGTGAGGAGCCTGAAGCGGCGCGCGTCGCGGGCGCGATCGTCCGGCGGCGGGCACGCGGCCCGTTCATCGCGGCCGACGACTTCGGGCGCTTCGTCGCGGGCGTCAAGACCAAACGCCCCAGCAAGATCGATCCGGCCACGCGCGTGTTCCAGGCCCTTCGCATGGCGGTCAACGACGAGCTCGGAAATCTGGCGCGCGGCCTCGAGGCCGCGATGAGCGTTCTGCGGCCGGGCGGCCGCCTCGCGGTCATCTCGTTCCACTCGCTCGAGGATCGGGTCACGAAGCAGTTCATGGCCCGCGAATCGCGCGATTGCATTTGTCCTCCCCACCTCCCCACCTGCGTCTGCGGTCACCGCGCGGGTTTGCGCGTCGTCTCACGTCGGCCGTTGATGGCGGCTGCCGCCGAGACGATGCGCAACCCGCGCGCCCGCAGCGCAAAACTTCGCGTCGCCGAGAAGCTCGCGTCGTGATCGCCTCGCAGGCGGTCCGGCTTGTTTCAACGTCCCCCAGATCGAGCGGATCCCGCGCCACGAAGGCGCGCCCGCGGCAGTCACATGCGCGCCCGGTCACGCGCCGCGCGTCCGTCTCCGCCATGCGGGCGGCATCGTGGGATCTCAGGATCTTCGGTCTGGCGATCGCAGCGATCCTCTTCTGCTTCGCCATCGCCCTCGTGTATGTGAGCGAGACGACCGCGCTGTCCGTCGCGGGATACGACGTGCAGAAGCTCGCCGCGCAGCGCGACGAGCTCCGCCGTCAGAACTCGCTTCTCGAGGTACAGGGCGCACGTCTCGACTCGCCGGCGCGCATCGCAGCCGACGCGCAGCGCCTCGGCATGGTCCACGCCCGCTACGTGCCGGTCATCCCCGCACAGACGCTCATCGCCAAGCGCTAGCCAGCCCCGCGCGCGAGGAGGAAGGGTGCACACGGTCGGACCCCGGCGTCTTCGCTTGCTGTTCGCGCTGTTCGCCGTCGCCTCGCTCATCCTCGCCGGGCGCCTTTCGTACTGGCAGACGTTCGGCCGCGCTGACCTCCTGGCCCACGCCACCGGCCAGGTCCGCAGCGATCTCGTCATCGCGGCGCAGCGAGGCGATATCCGTGATCGCAACGGCGCCATCCTCGCGACGACCATCGAGCTTCGATCCCTCTACGCGCTGCCGTCGCGCATCCCGAAGGCCGACCGACCCCGCGTCGCCCGTGACCTCGGCATCCTGCTCGGACGAGACGCGACACCGATCCGTGCGGCGCTCGAATCCGGCGCGGAGTGGCTGTACATCCAACGCTGGCTCCCCGAGGAGGCGGCGAATGCGATCGCCGCGCTGAAGGTGCCCGGCCTGGGCTTCCAGAACGAGCCAAAACGCCTGTACCCGAACGACGCGATCGGCGCGGCGGTGCTCGGATTCGTCAACGACAACGGTGCCGGCGTCAACGGCGTCGAGGGCTACTACGACGCGATCCTCCGCGGGACGGCCGGACGCCTCGTCGTGGAGCGCGATCCCGCGGATCGCGATCTCGCGGTGGGCCTGCGGGAGGCCGTGGCGCCGCGCAACGGCGCCGACCTCGTGCTCACGATCGACCTCGTTGCCCAGACCGCGGCGGAGCGCGAGCTCGCCCTGGCCATGCAGAAGGAGCACGCCACCAGTGGCTCGATCCTGGTCGTCGATCCGGCCGACGGCTCGATCCGCGCGCTCGCGTCGGCGCCGACCTATGACCCGGCGGCGGTGCGCCTCGCCGATCCGGAGGCGCTACGGGACCGGGCCATCGCCTGGCCGTTCGAGCCCGGCTCCACGATGAAAGCCGTCACGATCGCCGCCGCGCTGAACGAGCACGTCGTCAAGCCGACGGATGCGTACACCGATGTCGGATACACCATCGTTGGGGGCCGCAAGCTCAGCAACGCCCTCGGGAAGGCGTATGGGCCGACCACCGTCACGCAGGTGCTCGAGCGCTCGCTCAACGCGGGCGCGGCGTGGGTCGGCCAGAAGCTCGGCGCCGAGCGTCTCATCGACTACTTCGGACGCTTCGGCTTCGGCCGCCCGACGGGCGTGGATCTCGCGGGCGAAGCGAGCGGCACGGTGCGGCCGCTCGCGGAGTGGTATCCGGTCGACGTGGGCACCGCGTCATTCGGTCAGGGAATGAGCGTCTCGCCGCTGCAGCTCACGATGGCCTACGCGGCCCTCGCGAACGGCGGCACGCTCTACCGCCCCTACGTCGTGGCGAGCCGGCGCGATGCGGATGGGGAGCACCGCACCGCGCCGGTCGCCGTCAGCCAGCCGGTGACGGCAGCGACGGCGGCGACCGTGCGGGGCATGCTCACGTCGACCGTCGACAACGGCATCGCCCACAACGCGGCCATCGCGGGGTTCAGCGTCGGGGGCAAGACGGGCACGGCGCAGATCGCGAGCCAGGATGGGAGCTACGTCGACGATCTGTACGTGAGCTCCTTCGCGGGCTTCTTCCCGGCGGACGATCCGCGGTACGTGGTGCTCGTCGTCCTCGAGAAACCCGATTCGCGGCTGCTCGGCACCCTGACCGCCACCGATGCATTCAAGGGAGTGGCCCAGGACATCCTTCGCTATGCCCGCATCCAGCCGGACCGCAGGCCCTAGACGTCCAGGGGGCCCTAGCATCCACCCCGTTGTTCACACTGGAACGACTTCTCGCCGCGAGCGGCGGGCGTGTGGTCCGCGGCAGTCCCGAGCCGGTGGTGCGATTCACCGGCGGCGCGTACGACTCCCGGCTCATCCAGGGCGGCGAGTGCTTCTTCGCGCTGCGCGATCAGCGCGACGGCCATGACTTCGTGGCGGCGGCGTTCGCCCGCGGCGCGATCGCCGCGGTCGTCGAGCGCATCGTGGATGTTGCGGACGGCGCCGTCCTCGTCCTCGTCCCCGACGTCCTTGCGGCCCTGCGTGCGGTGGCCGATGCCGTCCGGGACGAGCATCCGATCCCGGCCGTCGGCATCACCGGCAGCGTCGGCAAGACCACGACGAAGGAGGCGACGGCCGCGACACTCGGAGCGCGCTACCGCGTGCTCCGCACGCAGGCCTCGTTCAACAACGAGATCGGTGTGCCACTCACGTTCTTGCGTCAGGAGCCGACCCACGAGGTCGCCGTCATCGAGCTCGGCTTCTATGTCCCGGGCGAGATCGCTGATCTGTCGCGCCTCGTTCGCCAGCGCATCGGCATCGTCACGACGATCCCGGATATCCCGGTGCACTTCGCCCGCACGCCGAACGTCGACGCGATCGTGAATGGCAAGGCGGAGCTCATCGAGGCCCTTCCCGCGGACGGGGTCGCGCTCCTCAACGCGGACGACCCCCGCGTACGCGGCATGGCATCGCGTACCGCTGCTCGCGTGATGCTCTATGGCGAG
Organism: Candidatus Limnocylindria bacterium; assembly: GCA_038207785.1. Taxonomy (GTDB): domain Bacteria; phylum Chloroflexota; class Limnocylindria; order P2-11E; family P2-11E; genus UBA4735. The sequence continues at coordinate 4,336 of JBBQZK010000105.1, forward strand.
TCCGCCGATGCGGAGATCCGCGGCACGAACGTGCGCGACCTCGGGCTGGACGGCATCCGGTTCACGGTCGAGTACGGCGGCGCCCGTGGCGAGGGCATGCTTCCGCTGCCGGGCCGGCATCTCCTGGGCTCCGCGCTGGCGGCCATCGGGGCCGCGGTCGCGCTGGACGTGCCGCTCGATGAGGCCGCGCTCGCGCTCGGCACGCTCGAGCGGCCCGCGCACCGGATGAGCGTGCGCCGGACGCCCGGCGTCGTGGTGATCGACGACTCGTACAACTCGAGCCCCGCCGCGGTCGAGGCCGCGCTGGCGGTGCTCCGGGACGTGTCCGGCCGCCGCATCGCGGTGCTTGGCGACATGCTCGAGCTCGGCACCCTTTCCATCGGCGCCCACGAGGCCGCGGGGGCCGCGGTCGCGCGCAGCGCGGACGCGCTCGTCGCGGTGGGCGAGCTCGCCGCGGGCATCGCGGCGGCCGCGGAGCGGAACGGGCTGCGCGAGGTGCACCGGGCGGCGGATGGCGCCGAGGCCCTCATCCGGCTGAAGCAGCTGCTCCGGCCCGGTGACACCGTGCTGGTCAAGGGCTCCCGGGCCCTGGCCCTCGACAAGCTCGCCGACGAGCTGGTCCGCGCCGAGGCCCGCGCCTAGATGGCGATCCTCGCGCTCGGCGTGCTGCTTGCGGCCTTCCTGGTCGGGCTCATCCTCGGCGGGCCGTATATCCGGCTCTTGCGCCGGCTGCGGATCGGACAGAACATCCGGCCCGAGGGACCGACCACCCACTACGCGAAGCAGGGGACGCCGACGATGGGCGGGGCCCTCGTGATCATCGTCGTCGCGTCCATGTGGGGGGTCGTCCTCGCGATCCTGCCCGATGCCCAGCGTGGCGACTACATCGCCCAGACGATCGTGCCGATCGGGACCCTCGTCGCAGTCGGACTGCTCGGCGCCATCGACGACCTGGTGAATGTCCGGTACGGCTTCGGCATCCGCGGCCGCCACAAGCTCGTGTGGCAGTTCTTCGTCGCCCTCGTCGCCGCGGCGTACGTGCAGCGCCACTTCGCGGTGAACGGCATCTTCGTCCCAACGGTCGGCGAGTGGCAGATCGGCGCGATCGCGTTCGTCGTGCTCGCGGTCTTCGTGATCATCGCCACATCGAACGGCGTGAACCTGACCGATGGAATGGACGGCCTGGGCGGCGGAACGTGCGTCTTCGCCTTCCTGTCCGTCGCGTTCATCGCGGCGGCCCGCGGCTACCCGTGGCTCGTCGTGTTCTGCTCGGCCATGGTCGGCGCGCTGCTGGCGTTCCTGTGGTTCAACTGCCACCCCGCGGAGGTATTCATGGGGGACACCGGCTCGCTGGCCTTCGGGGCCACGCTCGCGACGGTGGCGCTCACGACCGGCTTCGTCGCGCTGCTCCCGGTCTTCGGGATCATCTTCGTCGCCGAGACCGCCTCCGTGATCCTGCAGGTCGGCAGCTTCAAGCTGCGCGGCAAGCGGATCTTTCGGATGTCGCCGCTCCACAACCACTTCGAGCTCATCGGCTGGCCGGAGGAGAAGGTGACCATCCGGTTCTGGCTCATCGGGGCGCTCGCGGGCATCGTCGCCGCGATCCTCGCGTTCGTGACGCCGGTCGCATGACCCTTCTCGAAGACACCTGGATCGAGCGCGACGGCATCCTCTGGTCGCCGGCCCTGGGCCGGCTCGGCCTCGTGGCCGGCTTCACGACCCGCGGCCTGGGCAGCATGGCCGGCGGCGTCCATCCGCTCGACGAGCAGGAGCGCAACCGCCGGGCGCTCGCGGCGCAGCTTGGCTTCGATCGCGTCGTCCGCCTCCGCCAGATCCACGGCGACACGGTGGTGCGGGCCGACGACGTCGGCGATCCGTGGGCCGAGGCGGACGGCATGTGGACGGACTCGGACGGTCTGCTGCTCGGGGTCGCGGCCGCCGACTGCGTGCCGATCCTCATCGCCGACCCGGCGGGGCCGATCGGCGCGGCGCACGCCGGCTGGCAGGGGACTTCCAGGCGCATCGCGGTGCGGCTGGTCGAGGCGCTCGTTCGGAATGGTGCGGACGCGAGCCGCCTCGTCGCCGCGATCGGTCCCTCGATCGGTCCGTGCTGCTACGTGATCGACGAGCCGCGCGTTGCGACGATCCGGGAGCGGCTCGGCTCCGACAGCGCGGACGTCCTGTTCGCCGGCGCCGACGGCCGGCCGGTCTTCGACCTGTGGTCGGCGAACGTGCAGCAGCTCGAGCAGGCCGGCGTGCGCACCGTCGAACGGTGTGACGTGTGCACGATGAGCGGTGGCGCGGACATCTGGAGCTACCGCGGCGGGGGCGGTCGCAACGGCACCGGCCTGGGGATCATCGGGCGGGCGAGGCGATGAGCCTCACCTTCGACCCCGATGTCGCGCCGCGGGATTTCGCCGGCCGTCGGGTGACGATCGTCGGTCTCGGCAAGGGCCGGACCGCGACGGGTATCGCGCG
>JBBQZK010000106.1:0-6798 GCA_038207785.1 Candidatus Limnocylindria bacterium
CCGCCCTCATGACGGCGAGCGACCCGGGCGCCGTGGTCCGCTCGCTCGCGGCGGTGCGAAGGTGAACGGCCGCTTCGGCGAGTTCGGCGGCCAGTACGTCCCCGAGACCCTGATGCCCGCGGTCGCCGAGCTCGAGAAGGCCTATCTCGCCGCGCGGGCGGACCCGGCGTTCGAGGCCGAGCTCGGCGCGCTGCTGCGCGACTGGGTCGGCCGGCCGACGCCGCTCACCGACGCGAGGCGCCTCGCGGCGGCCGTCGGCCTGCGGCGCGTGCTCCTGAAGCGCGAGGATCTCGCGCACACTGGCGCGCACAAGATCAACAGCGCAGTCGGGCAGGCGCTCCTCGCGAGGCGCATGGGCAAGCACCGCATCGTTGCCGAGACCGGTGCGGGCCAGCACGGCGTCGCCTCCGCGGCGGCGTGCGCGCTCCTCGGGCTCGAGTGCATCGTGTACATGGGCACGGAGGACATGCGCCGTCAGGCCCCGAATGTGTTCCGGATGCAGCTCCTTGGCGCCGAGGTGCGTGGGGTCGAGAGCGGTACGCGCACGCTGAAGGACGCGGTCAATGAGGCCATCAGGGACTGGGTGACGAACGTTCGCTCGACGTACTACCTCCTCGGCTCGGCGATCGGCCCGCATCCGTATCCGACGATGGTCCGCGACTTCCAGTCGGTGATCGGCCGCGAGGCCCGCGGGCAGGCGCAGGCACTCGGCCGGCTGCCCGATGTCGTTGTGGCGTGCGTGGGCGGCGGCTCGAACGCGATCGGGATGTTCGCCGCCTTCATCGCCGACACGACCGTCCGGCTCCGCGGCGTCGAGGCCGGCGGGCGCGGCATCGAGACGGGCGCCCACGCGGCCTCCATCGTGGGTGGGTCCGCGGGCGTGCTGCATGGCACCCGGTCGATGGTGCTGCAGGACGACGCCGGCCAGATCCGGGGCACCCACTCGATCTCGGCGGGGCTCGACTATCCGGGGGTGGGGCCCGAGCACGCCGACCTCGCGTCGCGCGGGCGGGCCGAGTACGTCGCCCGCACCGACGCCGAGGCGCTCGAAGGGTTCGCGCTGCTCTCGCGCACCGAAGGGATCATCCCGGCCCTCGAGCCGGCCCACGCGATCGCCGATCTGGCATTCATCCGCGAGGCATATGGGGCCGACCAGGAGGTGCTCGTGTGCCTCTCCGGCCGCGGCGACAAGGATCTCGAGACCGTGATGGGCGCGCGGTGAGCGTCGTCACGTCCAGCGGCGTCGAGCGCATCGCGCGCGCGTTCGCGCGGGCGAAGGCCGAGGGGCGCCTCGCGACCGTCATCTACCTCACCGTCGGGTACCCCGACCGCGCGTCGACGGCCGCGCTCCTGCGTGCCGCGCTCGACGGCGGCGCCGATGTCCTGGAGCTCGGCGTGCCGTTCAGCGATCCGCTCGCAGACGGCGCGACCGTGCAGCGGGCGAGCGAGGTCGCGCTCCGCAACGGCGTGACCCTGGCCGACTGCATCGCCGAGGCCCGGAGCGTGGTGGCCGAGCGTGACGCCCCGGTCGTGTTCATGGGCTATACGAATCCGTTCCTGCGGTACGGCCTCGGTCGTTTCGCATCGGACGCGCGCGACGCCGGCGCCGCGGGCGTCATCGTGCCGGATCTTCCCGCGGAGGAATCGGCCCCCTTCGACGCGGCGCTCGATGGGGCCGGCCTGGCCCGGATCGACATGTACGCCCCCACGACGCCCGACGCGCGCCTGGCGAGGCTGCTGCCGCAGTCGCGAGGGTTCGTGTACTGCGTCTCGCTGACGGGCGTGACCGGCGCGCGGCGGGCGCTCGCATCCGATGTCGACGCCTTCGTGCGGCGGGTCCGCGCGCACACCGCGCTCCCGATCGCCCTCGGGTTCGGGATCAGCGAGCCCGCGCACGTCGCGGCGCTGCGTGGTGTAGTGGACGGCGTCGCCGTCGGCAGCGCGGCGATCGATGCCCTGACTGCCGCGAGCGACAAGCCCGGGGCGTTGCGCGCGTTCGTGCGCGGGCTCGCCGAGGCAGGGAGGTCCTGATGGCGACGCGTGGCATCCGCGGCGCGACCACGGTCGAGCGGAACGACCGTGACGACATCCTCCGCGCGACGCGCGAGCTGCTCGAGATCGTCGTGCGGCTGAACGGACTGCGCGCGGAAGACGTCGCGTACGCCTGGTTCACGGTCACGGCCGATCTCGATGCCGAATTCCCGGCGTTCGCCGCGCGCGAGATCGGGTGGACCGAGGTGCCGCTCATGTGCGGGCGGGAGATCCCCGTGCCCGGTTCGCTGCCGCGCTGCATCCGGCTGCTCATCGAATGGAACACGTCGAAGTCGCAGCGCGATGTGCGGCACGCGTTCCTGCACCGCGCCAAGGAGCTGCGGCCGGCCTGGGCCGTGGAGGTCTGATGTGCTCGTCGTGATGAAGCGCGATGCGACGACGGCCGAGATCGACGGCGTCATCGCGCGCATCGGAGAGCTCGGCTTGAGCGCGATCCCGCTCCCCGGCGCCGAACGCACGGCCATCGGGACCTTCGGCGTCGCCGCCCGCGAGTACGCCGACCAGCTGGAGTCGCTACCTGGTGTCGCGGAGATCGTCCTGGTCAGCCGGCCGTTCAAGCTGAGCTCGCGCGAAGTGCATCCGGCCGACTCGGTGGTGCGGATCGCCGGCGTGCCCATCGGCAGCGGACAGCCGCTCGCGGTCCTCGCGGGTCCGTGCTCGGTGGAGTCGCGCGAACAGACGCTGGCGACCGCGCGCGCGGTCCAGCGGGCCGGCGCGTCACTCATGCGTGGCGGGGCATACAAGCCGAGCACGTCGCCATACAGCTTCCGCGGCCTCGGTGCCTCCGGCCTGGAGCTGCTCAGCGAGGCGCGCGCGGCCACCGGGCTTCCGATCGTGACGGAGGTCCTGACGCCCACGGATGTCGAGCTCGTGGCGTCGCACGCCGACTGCCTCCAGATCGGCGCGCGGAACATGCAGAACTTCTCGCTCCTGGATGCCTGCGGCGAGCAGTCCAAGCCCGTGCTGTTGAAGCGCGGCATGTCCGCGACGGTGGAGGAGCTCCTGCTGTCGGCCGAATACATCCTGGCGAAGGGCAACCCGAACGTGATCCTGTGCGAGCGCGGCATCCGGACCTTCGAGAAGTACACGCGGAACACGTTCGACATCAACGCCATCCCGCTGCTGAAGAAGCTGTCGCATCTGCCGGTCATCGCGGATCCGTCCCACGGCACCGGCAAGTGGTACCTCGTGACCCCGGTCGCTCTGGCGGCCGTCGCCGCGGGCGCCGACGGTCTCCTGATCGAGGTGCATCCCTCGCCGGACCACGCCTTGAAGGACGGCTTTCAGTCGCTCACCTTCGACAACTTCGAAACGCTCATGGCGATGCTTCCGGCCGTCGCCGCCGCGGTCGGCCGCCCCATCGCGGCGCCCGTCTGATGCGGGTCGGCATTGCCGGCTGCGGCCTCATCGGCGGCTCGATGGCGCTCGCGCTGGTCGGAGCGCATGACGTTCGCGCGTTCGATCCGGCGGGCACCGGGGATATCGCCGGGACCGCCCGCCTCGAGGATCTGCTCGCGGCGGACATCGTTGTGGTCGCGACGCCGCTGCCACAGATCGTGCCCACGCTCCAGGCCCTCGCCGCGCACGCGACCGCCACGGTGCTCATGGACGTTGGCAGCCTGAAGCGCGAGGTGGCCGCGTTCGCGGAGTCCGCGCCCGCGGGCGCGCGCATCGTCGGAGGCCATCCGATGGCCGGAGCCACCGAGCACGGCTTCGAGGCCGCGCGCCCGGATCTCTTCCGGGATCGGCCGTTCTTCCTGGTGCCCACGGCCCGTGCGGATGAGCGGGCCATGGCGCTTGCCGGAGACCTCGTCCGCGCCGTTGGTGCGGTCGTCACGGTCGTGTCGGCACAGGAGCACGATCGGATCGTCGCGACGCTGTCGGGCCTGCCGCTCGCCGTCGCCAGGGCGCTCGCACGCGTTGGCGCGGACGTGAGCGCCTTCGCCGGCCCGGGGTTCCAGGATGCGACGCGCCTCGCGAGCACGTCGCCCGAGCTCGCCGACGCGGTCCTGCGCGGGAACGCGGCCGAGGTGCGCACCGCCCTGGGAAAGCTGCGCGTCGCGCTCGATGCGGTCGAGCGGGAGCTCGATTAGCGGCCCAGGGCGTTCGCCATCTCGTAGAAATCGGGGAAGGTCTTGGAGACGCTCTCCGCGCCCTCGATCGCGATCCCGGGCACCTGTAGCCCGAGGATCGAGAACGCCATCGCCAGGCGGTGATCGCCCTTCGCGTCGACCACGCCACCACGGAGCGGGACCGGGTCGATCCGGATCGAGTCCGCGTACGCGATCGCGCGCCCGCCGAGCGCGTTGATGCCGTCGGCGACGGCATGGATGCGATCGCTCTCCTGCAGCCGGGTGTGGGCGATGCCGCCGAGCTCGGTCGGCGTCTCGGCCTGTGTGGCGATGACCGCGAGGCTCGGGAAGACATCGGAGCAGTCGCGCACGTTGTCGACGACGCCCTGCAGTTGCCCGATGCGCCTGATCGTCACCGTGCCCCTGCCCCGGGCCACGGAGCAGCCCATCTCCTCGAGGATCGAGAAGAACCGCAGGTCGCCCTGGCCGCCGGGCGACTCGTGCGCATCGACGTTCTCGATGGTCACGCTGCCGCCGCAGATCGCCGCCGCCGCCGCGGGGTACGTTGCGGCCGTCGCATCGCCGGGGATCTCCCATGACCGAGCCTTCACCTTCTGGGGCTTGATGGAGATCCGGTCGAGCGTCGGCGCGTCGGCCTTCACCCCGCGCTTCTCGAGCGCGGCGAGGGTCATGGCGACGAACGGTGCCGACACGAGCGAGCCCGTGATCTCGAGGTCGAGTCCGCGCTCGAGGCGCGGCGCGACCAGGAGCAGTGCCGATGCGAATTGGCTCGACTGGCTGCCGGGCACAGAGACCGGCCCGCCGCGGATCGGTCCCCTGAGCGTCAGGGGCAGCGTGTCGGCGTCGGTCGTGGCGCCCAGCGCACGAAGCGCGTTCACCAGGGGCGTGAGCGGCCGGTCGCGCAGGCGGTCTGCGCCGTCGAACTGCGTGTCCCCGTCGGCGAGCGCGGCCAGGGCGAGCGCGAAGCGGGCCACCGTACCGGCCTCGCCGGCATGCACCAGCCCGGTCGCGTGGGGGATGGTCTCCGCACCATGGATCGTGACCTGGAACGTCTGATCCCACTCGAGCTGGTAGCCGAGTGCGGCGAGCGCCTGCCGCATCCCCCGCACGTCGTCGCCGGGGTCGAGCCGGCCCATGTCGAGACGAGACCGCCCGTCCGCGATGGCGGAGAGGACGAGCTCGCGATTCGCGATGCTCTTCGAGGCGGGCACGCGCACGCGCACGTCGCGCAGCGGGTGTCGGAACGGGACGATCGGGCGGGGAGTCATGGGACAGGGGATTATGGCCACGGATCCGATGAGACCGCTTTGGCGCCCGCTCCTCCTTGGATGCGCGCTCCTCGCCGCGGCATGCGGGACGGAAGCGCCGGTCCCGTCCAGCCGATCCGCCAGCCCGACCGCCGCCTCCGCGCCGCGCAGTGCGACCGCGCCGGTCATCACGCTCGACGCGTCAGGCGACCCGAGGCAAGCCCCACGGTGGGTCAGTGGCCGATGGGCGTCGACCCTCCCGCTGCTCGACGCGCGTATCGCTGTCACGCCCACGCCACCGTTCGCGTGCGCTGCGACGCTCGATGTCGGACGGCAGAGTGGGACGTACGAGTGCGCCGGGCTGCTGCCTGCGGCGACCGAGGTGCGGGTCGAGCTGCAGGGGACCAGCGCGCAGGGCGCCCTGGCCTCGGCCTCCAGATCCGTGCGGACGATGGGGGAGCGGTTGACGGGCGTTCCGTGGTTCACCGAGTTCGAGGATCCGAACGGCGAGGCCCTCGCCTGTGCCGCCGCCAGCGTCCGGATCATCCAGCTGTTCACGACGGGCCGGGACGTCGCGACCGCGCGTCAGATCCTTGAGCGCGGGATGCCGCTGAACAGGAGCGCGGACCCCGGCATCGATCCCGCGGCCATCGCCGCGCTGCTCACGAGCCTCGAGCCCCTGAACCGGTACCACTACTACCGCTTCACCACGCGGGAGGCGGCGACCGCCGCCGCGGTGTACTGGCTCGCGCGGTCCGCGAAGCCGGTGATCGCGCTCTCGCTCGCGGGCCAGCACGGCCCGATCATCACCGGGTACACCGGGACCATCGGCGCGACGCTCGCTGAGCCCGCCGCGATCACGGCGCTCGTCGTCGAAGACCCGCAGCGTGGCGATCTCGACCCGGCGACGGCGAAGCACCGGCCGGACAAGTCGCGCTCGGCCGAGTTCCAGACGGGCAGGCTGATCCCCGTAGCCGAGTGGTACGGCGACGACTGGTGGTTCCGCGATCCGTACAAGGGCTCGATCGTCTTCAACGTGGACGCCCGGCTGCACGACGTCGACCGCAACGATGGCGTCTACCCAAAGCCGCATTGGGACGGCACATTCGTCATCCTGGTCGACGATGGCGATGCCACGACGCCGCCCGATCGGGAGGGCCGGCTCTCGCCGCACTGACCCGATCGGGGGAGTGCAACGGCTGCGTCTGATCTACGGTGATCTACGGTGACGAGGTGAAGCCTCCGTGCGTGCTCGTTGTCGACGACGATCGGAACATCCGGGAGATGTGCGCGATCGTCCTCCGCGACGATGACGGGTACCGGGTCCAGACCGCGGTCAATGGACAAGACGCGCTCGATCAGCTCGGGTGCGCTCCGGACCTCATCCTTCTCGACCTGGGCATGCC
>JBBQZK010000107.1:0-6610 GCA_038207785.1 Candidatus Limnocylindria bacterium
GCGCCACTGCGGGCTCGATGCCGGCGCGGAGCCGCTCATGGCCGGAGCGATGCGGGCCCGGGCACTCTCCGCTCGCGGCTACCACCGCGTCCTGCGGGTCGCTCGCACCGCGGCCGATCTCGAGTCCTGCGAGCGCATCACGGCGGACCACCTGGCGACCGCGCTCCTGCTGCGAGCCGTGCCGTGATCGCGCTGCACCGGGAGGACCCGGACTACCCCGCCGCGCTCCGCGATCTGCCGCAGGGTCCGGCCACGCTGTGGGTCGACGGCGATCCCTGTGTGCTCACCCGGTCCTCCGTCGCGATCGTGGGAACGCGACGGATGACCCCGTATGGCGAACGCGTCGCTCGCGAGCTCGCCGCCGGACTCGTCGCGGCCGGCGCGGTCATCCTGTCCGGCCTCGCGCAGGGGATCGACTGCGCCGCGCACGCGAGCGCGATCCAGGCGGGCGGCTCGTCCGCGGCGGTCCTCGGCGAGGGCATCACGTCCTTTCTCGCCAACGCGCACGGCCGGCGGCGACGCCTCGGCGCCGACCTTCGCGAGCACGGCGCCATCGTCTCGCCGTACGCGCCGCTCACGCCCGCGCAGGGATGGATGTTCGCCAAACGCAACGCGGTCATCGCGGCGCTGGCGGGCGCGGTCGTCGTGGCCGAGGCGCCGGAGTCGTCGGGCGCGCTCATCACCGCCGACCACGCGCGCCGGCTCGGCCGCCTATTGTTCGCGGTCCCCGGCCCACTCGGCGCCCGTGCGTCGGAAGGGACGAATGCGCTCATCGCCTCTGGTGCCGCTCGGATGTGCCTCGGGGCAGCGGACGTCGCCGGAGCGATCGGTCTGGTGGGGCGGCCGGACATGCGCACCGCGGACCCGGTGTTGGACGCGCTCGCAGCCGGACCGCTCGATCTCGACGGGCTGGCCCGGCGGGTGGGCGTGGACCGAAGCGCGCTGCGGGCTCGGGTCGTGTCCCTCGTGCTGTCCGGCGCGGTCGTCGATCGCGGCGACGGCCGCTTCGGGCGCGGGGCGAGCTAGCCGGTGCTGGCGGTCGCGCGCGCCGCCTTCGCGCGGTAGAGCTCGTCGTCCGCCTGGCGGAGCGCGTCCTCGGGATCGGTGCCGCGCCGCCACACCGCGATGCCGCTGCTCACGCCGCTGCCGTGGTCGCCGAGGCCCGCGATCCGCTGCCGGACGCGATACGCGACCTTGATCGCCTCGGCGCGGTCGGCGTCCGGCAGGAGCACGACGAACTCATCGCCGCCCGTTCGGACGGCGATGTCCTCGCTGCGCAGCACCGCGCGCAGCGAGTCCGCGATGCCCCGGAGCACCGCGTCGCCGGCGTGGTGGCCTCGGGCGTCGTTCACGCGCTTCAGCCCGTCGACATCGAGCGACAGGATCGCGAACGGCTGATCGCGTCGGGTCGCGTGCGCGGTCATGCGGCGGAGGGCGTCGCGCATGTAGTGGCGGTTGTAGAGGCCGGTGAGCTCGTCAGTGATGGCCATGTGGAAGGCGTCGTCGCGCTGCGTTGCGAGCGTCTCGGTGCGGGCGGCGAGCGCGCGCTGCGTCTCTCCGGTCGCCATGGCGGTGGCGGCTGCGAAGAACGTGATCGTGCCGACCTGGAACAGGCGCGTCACCGTGACGTCGCGCAGCAGCTCGCTGTACGGCACGGACGCGGCAAGGCCGACGACGCCGGCCGCGGCCAGCGCGCCCTGCACCGCTGCCTGCCGCCAGCTGCCCGACAGGATCATGACCAGCACGGGGAGGAGGTAGTAGGGGAAGTACATGGATGGGACGCCGCCCGTGAGGCCGAGCATGATCACCATCACCCCCTGGGCGATCGAAGCCGCGACGAAGACCCGGCCTCGCGCGAAGAGGCTGCGTGGCAGCAGCGCGAACCAGATGGTCCCGGCGATGAGGATCAGCCCGGCAGTGACCAGCAGCCCGGAGCGGTCGGTCGGGCGGGTCGTCGGCAACACGGCGGTGATCGCGAGCACCCCCGCCAACCCGAAGACGATGGCAAGGCCCGCGGCGCGCACGCGGGTGCGGTATGCGGCCTGGGCCTGCCGGGCTTCGGCTCGCGCTGTACCGGTGTCTTCCAACGCGTCAGGAATGCTGGGCGAGATCGTGACCCGCTGGGGTCAATGTTCGGTAAACGTCGCTACCGGGGCGCGACACGGATGATCCGGTCGCCCGAGCCGTTGCTCGTGGTGACGTAGAGCGCGCCGTCGGGACCCTGCACGACGGAGCGGAGCCGTCCGTACTTCTGGTCGAGCAGCACTTCTTTCGGGACGACGGAGGTCCCCGTCACGGCGAAGCGGCGCAGGTCCTGCTCCTTCAAGGTTGCGACGAATAGGGAGCCCGCCCAGTCACCCCATTCCGGGCCGGTGACGAACGCCGCTCCGCTCGTCGCGTAGGTGACGGTGCCAGTGGTCCAGATCGGATCGGTGAAGCCCTTGGCCGTCCCACCGACGCCCTCCTGAGCGGGCCAGCCGTAATTCTTACCGGGCTGCAGGATGTTGATCTCGTCATTCGTGGTGGCGCCGTGCTCGATCTCGAAAACGACGTCCGTCCCCGGCTGGAAGGCGAGGCCCTGGGGATTGCGATGGCCCATCGAGTACGCGTACGTGCGGGCGCCGGCGCCGGGGAGGGTCGGATTGTCCGCGGGCACGGTGCCATCGGTATTCACCCGAAGGATCTTCCCGTTGAGCGAGCTCGCGTCCTGCGCCAATCGGCCGTTGCCGTTCTCGCCCATCGTCACCCAGAGCTTCCCGTCGGGCCCGAACCGCAGGCGGCACCCGTCGTGGATGGAGGCGGCCTGCGGCCCGGGCCGGAGGACGTAGCTGTCAAAGGAGAGCGAGTCGGTCCCGGCGCGGTACCGGAGGATCTGATTGCGCCATTCGCCGTTGTCCGTGCGGGACGCGCACACATACACGAACCCATTCGCTCCGAATGCGGGATCGAGGGCGATGCCCATGAGACCGGCTTCGCCCATCGAGTGGATGTCTGGCACTTTCATGGAACCGATCCGTTTCGCGTTCGGCTTGGCGCTCTCGAAGATGACGATGTTGCCCATGCGCTCCGTCATGAACATGCGGCCATCGGGCGCGAAGGCGATGTCCCACGGGACCGAGAGCCCCGACTGGATGACGGTGTCGACGATTACCGGTGCGCCGGACGGGACCGGCCCCTGGCCCGTGCTCCCGCGACCGCTCCCGCACGACGCGAGCAGGGCGCAGAACAGCAACGCACGCCCCACCGGGCGGATGCCACTCACCATCCCGCATTGTGTCATTCGACCTGCGACACTCGTCCCTCTTGAGGGTGATGCTCCGATGAGGGAAGTGCCACGGCGCATCGGCGATCGTCTCGAGGCCACCCTGCGGATCCCCGACGACACACCGCGCGGCATCGCTGTCGTGAGCCATCCGTTACCGACGCACGGCGGGACGATGCGCAACCCGCTCGTCGCAGGCATCGCGCGGGCCATCGCTGGACACGGCCTGCTCGTCCTTCGGTTCAACTTTCGTGGCGTCGGCGAGAGCGCGGGCCGATGGACCGGCGGCATCGCCGAGGTCGAGGACCTGGCTCTGGCGATCGCCGAAGCGCGCAGCATCGCCCCGGACCTGCCGCTCGCGCTCGCGGGATTCAGCTTCGGCGCGGTCACCACGCTTCGGTGGCTGGCGCAGGGCGGCCACGCCGACGCCATCGCGCTCGCCGGGGTGCCGCTCCGATCGGTCGCCTTCCAGCCGCACGAGCTTCCGCCGGTGCCGGATGGGACGTTCATCGTCGCGGCGGAGCTCGATCAGTACGGCACCGCGGCCGAGCTGCGCGCGGCGTACCCGCGCGCGCGGATCGCGGAGATCGCTGGGGTCGACCACTTCTTCGGGGCGAAGCGGAACGAGGTCGGCATCCTGATCGGGGACGAAGTCGCGCGAGCGCTCCGCTTACACTGAGCGCTCCGATGACCGCCGAAACCACCGTTCCGACCCTGTCTTCCGCGCCGTCGAAGACGCGGAAGCGCATCCTGACGGGCGATCGCCCGACCGGGCGGCTCCACCTCGGCCACTACGTCGGCACGCTCGAGAACCGCGTGAAGCTGCAGACCACCTACGACACGTTCCTGCTCGTCGCGGACTACCACATGCTCACGACGCGGCTCGACCATCTGGACGAGATCGGGCAGAACGTGCGCGACGTCGTGCTCGACAACCTGTCCGTCGGCATCGACCCGGAGCACGTGACCATCTACCTGCAGTCGCTGGTGCCGCAGACGACCGAGCTGCACCTCTATTTCTCCATGCTCGTCACGGTGCCGCGCGCCCAACGCATCCCGACCTTGAAGGAGCAGCTGCGCGACCACGAGATCGCCCAGCCGTCGTATGGGCTCCTCGGATATCCGATCCTCCAGGCGGCCGACATCCTGTGCGTGAAGGGCGACCTCGTCCCCGTCGGCCGCGACCAGGAATCGCACATCGAGCTCACGCGGGAGATCGCGCGACGCTTCAACGAGCTGTTCGGGCCGGTCTTTCCGGTGCCCGACGCGCTCATCCCGAGCGACACGCTGCTGCCGGGGACCGACGGGAACTCGAAAGCCGGCAAGAGTCTCGGCAACGCCATCGATCTCGCGGACGATCCCGAGACGGTCAGGCGCAAGGTGATGGCGATGTACACCGACCCGAGCCGGATCCGGGCCACCGATCCCGGCACGGTCGAGGGCAATCCGGTGTTCGCGTATCTCGACAGCTTCGACCGTGACACGGCGGCGGTCGACGACCTGAAGGACCGCTATCGCGGCGGCCGCGTCGGCGATGTCGAGGTCAAGCGCCGCCTGGTGACCGCGCTCGAGGAGTTCCTCGGGCCGATCCGCGAGCGGCGCGCGCGGTTCGAGCGGGACCCGAAGCTGGTCGACCAGATCATCCGCGCGGGCAGCGACCGCGCGCGCGCGGAGGCCCAGCGGACCCTGCACGACGTGCGTCAGGCCATGAAGCTCGACTACTTCGGGCTGTAGCCCCGCTCCGATGCCGAGGCTCTACGCGCTCATCCTCTCCGGCGGCGCCGGGACGCGCCTGTGGCCGCGCTCACGGCGCAAGAAGCCGAAGCAGTTCCTGGATCTCGTCGGTGACCGATCGATGCTGCAGGACACGGTCGACCGGGTCACGGAGCTCATCCCGGACGAGCGCATCTTCGTCGTCGCGCCACCGGAGCACCGCGCGCTCATCCACGAGCAGCTGCCGGAGCTGCGCGTCGATCACCTCGTCATCGAGCCGTACCCGCGCGGGAACGCCGCCGCCATCGGCCTCGCGATGGCCGCGTTGCACGCGTTCGACCCGGACGCGGTCGTCGCGGTGCTGCCATCCGATCACGTCATCGACAAGAAGAGCGCGTTCCGCAACGTCCTCCTTTCGGCGACCGCCGCCGCCGACGCGGGCTGGCTCGTGACGCTGGGCATCACGCCCGAGCGCGCGGATACCGGCTTCGGCTACATCGAGGCGGGTGAGCGGATCGAGCTGAACGCGCCGCTGCCGGTCCACCAGGTGAAGCGATTCATCGAGAAGCCCAAGAAGGAGGCCGCGGAGAAGCTGCTCGCCGCCGGCGGCCATTACTGGAACGCCGGCATGTTCGTGTGGCGCGTGAGCGCCATCATGCAGGCCTATCGCGATCACCTTCCAAAGACCGCGCAGGCCCTCGAGGGCCTCGCGGACGCTATCGGCACGCCGCGCTACGAGAGCGTGCTCGCGGAGGTCTGGGAAGAGACCGATCGGACCACCATCGACTACGGCATCGCCGAGCGGGCGAAGAACATGGCCGTGGTGCCTGCCGATATCGGATGGCAGGACGTCGGGAACTGGAGCCGGCTCGCCGACATCATCCAGTCCTCCGCGCGCCTGTCCGCCGACGAGCACATCGCCCTGGATAGCGTGGGGAACTACGTGCACGCGCCGGGGAAGACGACCGTCACGATCGGGGTGAACGACCTGATCGTGGTCGAAACGGACGATGTCCTCTTCATCGCGGCGAAAGACCGGTCCGAAGACGTGAAGGCGGTCGTCGACCAGCTGACCCGGGAAGAAAAGGAACATTTGCTCTAGTTACAAAGCTGCCAGGGGTGCAGGTTGCCGCCGCTGGTACCGTGGAACGTGGGGAGGCGCCTGGAAGGGCGCCTTTTTCTCTAACTCGAGGTGAAATGGTCGTAGCCAAGCCGGCAGTCAAGCGAGCAAAACGGGCCGCGCCACGGGCGCGCTCCGCGGCTGCGGCTGCCCCCGCGGAGCTGGACGGCGCGCCCGCCCTGGACCTCGAAGCCCCGACCACGGGCCGCAAGGGCGGGGATCTGGTGGTGGTCGAGAGCCCGACGAAGGCGAAGACGCTCGGCCGGATGCTCGGTGCGGGCTACACCGTAGAGGCCTCATTCGGTCACATCCGGGACCTGCCGAAGTCGAAGATCGGCATCGACATGAAGACGTTCGCGCCCGAGTACGTCATCCCGCCGGACTCGGAGAAGCACGCGCGGCTCCTGAAGAAGGAAGCGAAGCTCGCCGATCGGGTGTGGCTCGCCAGCGACCTGGACCGCGAAGGCGAAGCGATCGCGTGGCACGTCGCGCAGATCATCAACGTCCCCGCGTCG
>JBBQZK010000108.1:0-6334 GCA_038207785.1 Candidatus Limnocylindria bacterium
CCTGCGGGGCTGGTCACTGGACATCGGCGCGATCCGCGAGCGCTCGCGCCTGCCGGATGCCGCGCGGGCCTACTTGAAGCGCATCGAAGAGACCGTCGGCGCGCCCATTGGCATGATCGGTGTGGGGCCCGAGCGGAGCGCGACGCTCCTCAGCTAATACCTGCGGGGGAGCGGATCCCACCCTCCCGTCCGTTCCGGCGGCCGTGACAGGGGGCCATCGTTGCCGGCATGAGCCACTACCTGCCCGGCGACGTGTTCGAGCTCGACCCCGGCCCGCCGGTCGTCGCGCGGACCCTTGGGGATCGGTTGCGCGATCTGCAGGGCTCGCTGTTGCTCGGCATGGGCCTCACCGGCCTCCTCGCCGTGGCCCTCGTCGTCACCGCGGATTCGTCGTACGCCGGAATCGACGAGATGCGCGCGATCCGCGCGATCGTGCCAACGGCCGACGCGCCTGACGTCAGCCGCATCCCGTTCCTCGGCGGGATCATCGGCGCGATCCACGACGTCGCTCCGGACTTCTTCGCTCCCTCGCCGGACGCTGCGGAGCAGCCGGCCGTGGTGCCGCGGACGGCGTCGCCGAAGCCGGCTAACTCACCGTCTGCGTTCGCGGGGCCTACCGACTCGGGCGTGCCGGCGGTCCAACAGCCGGCTTCACCGACGCCCTCCCCGGCGGCGACGGCTACCCCTACACCCTCGCCGACGGTGCCGCGAAGCACCTCTGCTCCGGTGAGCCTGCCGGTAGCGACAGTGACCCCGACGCCGTCGGCGACACCTGCGCCGGCCCTCCAGATCAGCACCGACCGCGGCGCGACCGCGATCGTGAACGTGGCGGATCTGGTGCCGGGCGACTCCATGGACCGCACGATCACGGTGCAGAACACCGGGACGCTGGCGTTCCGGTACACGGTCAGAGTGACCCAGACCGCATCGACGCTGCTGTGGACCGATACGACCGACGGGCTGCAGCTCATCGTCACGACATCCGGCGGTACAGCGCTGTACAGCGGTCCGGTCTCCGGGCTCGGCGTGCTGAGCGGGCCGACGGTGCTCGCTCCCGGCACGAGCGAGCTCCTCCGGTACACGTTCTCCTTCCCACCGAGCGCGCCCAATGCGTTCCAGGGCCTCGCCCAGGATCTCGCGCTGGTGTTCGACGCGGTCGAGTTCCCGTAGCTCACCCGCACGGGTGAGCGGTGGCCGCGGGTCACCCGAGGCGACTCATACCAGCGAAGGACACGGTCTCCCCCTCCGGTCCGATGGAGCCAGCGGCGCCAAAACAGATAGTTCCCCTTGTAAGAACCGCCCGATCACACCAAACGCGAGGCGGAGAGAAAGGGAACCAGCAGATGCGTAAGCCAGCAGCCCTCCTCGCGGGAATGGCCCTCTCAGCCCTCGTGCTGATCGGCCTCACCGTGACGGCGGACAAGTCCAGCGCGAGCTTCACCGCGACGACCACGAACCCCGGCAACACCTTCGGGTCGGCGACGCTGACCGCGAGCAACGACAAGAGCACGGCCGGATCCCTCGTGACGCTCACGAACATGGTCCCCGGTGACACCGCGAATCGCACCGTCGTCATCACCAACTCCGGCAACGTCGGGTTCACCTACACCGGTTCGATCGCCGCGACCGCGTCGACGGCCCTCTGGACGGACCTGACGAACGGCCTCCAGGTCACCGTCAAGCACGGCGCCACGGTCGAGTACACGGGCCCGCTCAAGAACATGGTCCTCGCCGCGTCCGGCACGGTCGCCGCGGGCGCCACGGACACCCTGACCTTCGACTTCTCGCTGCCGACGAGCGCCGGCAACTCGCTCCAGACGCTCAGCCAGGACTTCACGATCACGTACACGGCGTCCCAGCTCGCCGGCGCCGCCCGCTAGCTCTTCCCTCCGGGGCGGTCCCGCTCGGGGACCGCCCCCGCCCCGCGCACGAAATGAAAGGAGCACGACGGACATGACCGCAGCGATCAAGATCACCATCAGCGCCCTCATCGTCGTGCTCTTCGCCCTCTCGCTCCTCTTCGTCGGCATCCGCGCTCTCGGCATGGCGAGCTTCGTGGTGACCGGCGGCTCGATGGAGCCGACGATCCACAAGGGCTCGCTGGTCATCGACCAGCCCGTCACGGCCGACACGCTGCGGCTCGGCGACATCATCACCTTCGATCACTTCGACCAGACCACGACCCACCGCATCGTCGGCCTCGAGGGCAGCCCCGCAGGCACGATGTTCTCGACGAAGGGCGACGCGAACCAGGTCACCGACCCGGAGCCCCTCAGCTTCCCCGGTCGCGTCGGCCTCGTGAAGGTCGCGATCCCCGGCCTCGGGTACGCCGTCGCCTGGATGCAGTACATCTGGCGGCTGGGCGCGACGCTCGTCGCGGCGCTCATCTTCTTCGCCTGCGCCGCGATGGTCTTCTTCCGCAAGGACCAGAAGACCGCGCCGCTGCGGGTCGCACAGAAGACCCAGAAGAGCAAGACCACCATCACCGCGCTCGCTCCGGTCCGCGCGGCCACGGCGAAGAACGCCCAGGCGCAGCGGATCTGGGCCGAGCACGAGCGCTGGCTCCAGCAGAGCGACATCGTCAAGGCGCAGGCAGCCTGATGCGTCTCGATCGCGTCATGACCGCTGCCTTCGTCGTGCTCGTGAGCACGGCGATCATCGGGTTCTCGGCCGGCGACACCGGCGCGAGCTTCACCGGCACGACGACGAACCCCGGGCAGATCCTGAACACGCAGAGCGTCACGCCGCCCGCGTCCTTCACGAGCGCGACCTCGGCCGTCGCCGGCCGGATCGATCTCGTCTGGACGGCCACTGCGTCCCCGGTCGGCTCGCACACCCTCAGCTACCTCGTGCTCCGTGGCCCGGTCGGCGGCCCGTACGCGCAGGTCGGCACGACGGCGGGTCTCACCTACAGCGACACCCCTGGATCCGACGGCACCTACGAGTACGTCGTGCAGGCGAAGATGGCGCAGGGCGCCGGGTTCTTCACCTCGGCGAACAGCGCGACGAAGAGCAACAAGTCGGACCGCACCGCGCCGGTGATGTCCGCGACCTGCAACGGGGGCTCGTGCGCGGGCTGGTTCAAGGCGGCCGTGAGCTTCGTGGTGAGCGGCGCCGATGGCGCCGGCGTCGGCATGGGCACGGCGACCACGAATATCGATAGCGCGGGCGCGGCCACGTCCGCGGCGCCGCGGACGGTGACCGTCAGCGGCGAGAGCGCGACCCACAGCGTCGTGTACTCGGGCGCCGACGCGGTCGGAAATGTGTCGGGCAGCTCCACCCAGACCGTGAAGATCGACCTCACCGCGCCGACCGCCGCAAGCGCGCTTGCCGGCGTCAAGGGAACGAACAACGGAGACCTGACGCTCAGCTGGACCGCCGGCACCGATGCCCTCTCCGGCGTGGCGGGCTACACGATCCACCGCTCCGGGGTCGTCGCCTCGTGTGCCGTGACGAACACCACGAACTACCCGAACGCGATCTCGGTCGGCGCCGTCACCGGCACCACCATCACGGGACTGGCCACGAACTCCAAGTATTGCTTCTACCTGACGACCAACGACAACGCCGGGAACTTCAGCGCGAACAGCGCCGCCGTGCTGGCGAGCTCGAAGTAGCGGCGCCCTTCGCTCGGTACACTTGACCGGGTGAGGGCGGTGGCGTGACGCGGGAGGACAAGTTCGGGACCGAAGGACTCGCCTTCGACGACGTCCTCCTCATCCCGGCCCGCAGCGACGTGCTCCCTCCTCAGGTCTCCACCCGAAGCTTCCTCACGCGTGAGCTCGCGCTCGACATCCCGATCCTCTCTGCCGCGATGGACACCGTCACCGAATCCCGTCTCGCTATCGCGCTCGGCCGGCTCGGCGGCATGGGCGTCCTCCACCGGAACCTCACCGTCGAGGACCAGGCCGCGCACGTGAAGGCCTGCAAGGCCGCGGGCGTCCGTGTCGGGGCGGCCGTCGGCGTCTCGGGCGATGCCGACGAGCGCGTCAGCGCCCTCGTTGCCGCGGGCGTCGATGTCATCTTCGTCGACATCGCACAGGGCCATTCCGCCGGGGTCATCCGCATGGTCGAGAAGATCAAGGCCCGCCACCGCGTGCAGGTGGTCGCCGGCAACGTCGTCACCGCATCCGGCACGGAGGACCTCATCGCCGCGGGCGCGGACGGCGTCAAAGTGGGCGTCGGGCCCGGCGCCATCTGCACGACACGCGTCGTCGCGGGCGCGGGTATGCCGCAGGTCACGGCGATCTACGACTGCGCGAACGCCGCCGCGAAGGCCGGCATCCCCGTCTGCGCGGACGGCGGCATCCAGGAGTCGGGCGACATCGCGAAGGCCATCGGCGCGGGCGCGCACACGGTGATGCTCGGCGGCCTCTTCGCCGGGGTGGACGAGTCGCCGGGCGAGGTCATCGAGACCGACGAAGGCCGGTTCAAATCGTATCGCGGGATGGGCTCGATGGGCGCGATGCAGGCGCGTCAGACCTCGCGCGATCGGTACGGGCAGGGCGACGTCGCGGAGTTCAGCAAGCTCGTGCCCGAAGGCATCGAGGGCCGGGTCCCCGCGCGCGGTCCGCTCGAGCCGTTCATCCATCAGCTCGTCGGCGGTCTGCGCGCCGGCATGAAGTACACGGGCGCCGCGACGATCGAGGACCTCCGCACCAACGCGCGGTTCGTCCGCATCTCGGGTGCCGGCCTTCGAGAGTCCCATCCGCACGACGTCCGCATCACGGTGGAAGCTCCGAATTACCGCGTTCGCTCGTCGTGAGCAGATGACCAAGACCGAGGCCGGCTCCGAGCACGTGACCGGGGTGGGACTCGGCGCAGGGCGGCAGACCATCGCGGTCCTCGATTACGGTGGCCAGTACGTGCAGCTCATCGCACGGCGCGTGCGCGAGTCGCGGGTGTACTGCGAGATCTTCCCGCACGACGTGACCGCGGGCGAGCTCGCGGCCCGTGGGGTCATCGGGGTCATCCTCTCCGGCGGCCCCGCGAGCGTGTACGAGAAGGACGCCCCGCTCGTGGATCCGGCGATCCTCGACGGCCGGTTCCCCGTGCTCGGCATCTGCTACGGCATGCACCTCATGGCGCACCTGCTGCCCGGCGGCGAGGTCGTCGCCGAGGGGAAGCGCGAGTTCGGGCCGGCCACAGTCGCGGTGCAGGACCGTTCCGGCATCTTCGATGGCCTGGCCGATGCCGAGCGCGCGTGGATGAGCCACGGCGATTCGGTGCGGACGCTTCCCGACGGATTCCACGCCGCGGCCAGCACCGACCGCCTCGCCACGGCGGCGATGAGCGACGGGGCGCGCCGCTTCGGCGTGCAGTTCCACCCTGAGGTCGCGCACACCCCACATGGGGCTGACATCCTTCGCAACTTCGTGCTGCACGTCTCCGGCGCGAAGGGTGACTGGACCCCCGCGGCGTTCGTCGAGGAATCGGTGGCTGAGCTCCGCCGCGTCATCGGCGATCGCCATGCGCTCCTCGCGCTGTCCGGCGGTGTGGACTCCGCGGTCGCGGCCGCTCTGGTCGCGCGGGCGATCGGTGACCGGCTGACCTGCGTGTTCATCGACACCGGCATGCTTCGCGAGCGCGAGGCCGAGCAGGTCGTGGCCACGTTCGGCCCGCGGCTGCGACTCGTCCCGGTGGACGCCGAGGCCCGGTTCCTCGCGAAGCTCGCCGGCGTCACCGATCCCGAGCGCAAGCGCGCGATCATCGGTGAGGAGTTCATCCGCTGCTTCGAGCAGGAGGCCGAGCGCATCGGTCATGTCGACGTCCTCGTGCAGGGAACGATCTATCCGGACGTGATCGAGTCGCGGTCCAAGGACAGCAAGACGAGCGCGCGGATCAAGACCCATCACAACGTCGGAGGCCTTCCCGACGTGATGTCGCTCGAGGTCGTCGAGCCGCTGCGGCGGCTATTCAAGGACGAGGTGCGCCGCGTCGGCGCGGAGCTCGGCATCCCGGAGGACATCCTCTGGCGGCATCCGTTCCCGGGCCCGGGCCTCGCCGTGCGCGTCATCGGCGAGCTCACGAAGGAGCGGCTCGACATCCTCCGTCGCGCGGACGCGATCTTCCTCGAGGAGTTGCGTGCCGCGGACCTCTACAAGACGATCGCGCAGGCCTTCGCCGTCCTCACACCGGTGCAGAGCGTCGGCGTGATGGGGGACTTCCGCACGTACGGCTTCCTCATCGCGCTGCGCGCCGTCACGACCGAGGATTTCATGACCGCCGACTGGGCCCGGATCCCGTACGACGTGCTCGCGCGGATCTCCGCCCGCATCGTCAATGAGGTGAGCGCGGTGAACCGCGTGGTCTACGACATCTCATCCAAGCCGCC
>JBBQZK010000109.1:0-5719 GCA_038207785.1 Candidatus Limnocylindria bacterium
GGCGCGGGGAACTACGGCATGTGCGGCCGCGCCTACGGGCCGCGCCAGCTGTGGATGTGGCCGAACGCGCGCATCAGCGTGATGGGCGGCGACCAGGCGGCGACCGTGCTGTCGCTCGTGGGGACCTTCGAGGACGATGCGGCCAAAGACGCGTTCAAGGCGAAGATCAGGGATCAGTACGAGACCCAGGGGTCGCCGTACTACTCGACGGCGCGCCTCTGGGACGATGGGGTCATCGACCCGATGGACACACGCGCGGTACTCGCGCTCGGTCTTGCCGCGGCGCGGCACTCGCCCATTGGCGAGCCACGCTACGGCGTCTTCCGCATGTGAGCGGCCGGCCGTCGCCACGACGATCGAGCGGCTCGCTGCGCCGGTCGCTTCCCGCGACCTCAACGATCTCGTCTCGCTGTTCCTCGAGTGCGTCGATGGCGGGCGTCGATGGGCTAGCTCGCACCTATGCCGGCCGCGGAATCGGCGGCGTATTGGCGGTCGATCGTCGACGACTTGGACGGCGAGTATCGTGATAATCCGCCCGTCGTACCGCGGGCGCGGCCTCGGCACGCAGCTCATGACCGCTGCCGAGGCGATCGCTCGGGAGCGCGGGATCCGGCTGCGCACCTGGACACGAGCGAGGGCCGGAGCGGCGCCCGGGAGCTCTAGGAACGACTCGACTACATCTACGCTGGAGGCATCCCGGACTGGGCCCCTGAACCCGACGGCACGCCGGCGAAGTACGCGATCTTCTACAAACTCTTGGAGGTCTGATGGCCCGCATCAGCTACGTCGATCCCGCGACGCTCGCCGACGCCGAGCTCCTCAGCGATCTCGACCGCGCGCGCACGTACGGGACACCGCGGCCGGAGACGCAGTCGATCCGCTCGCATGTGCCGGCGGTCGCGAAGGCGTTCTCGCGCGCGTGGGATGACATCTTCCGCGAGGGCATCGTCGACCACGAGCTCAAGGAGCTCTGCCGGGTCTACGTCTCCAAGACGATCGAGTGCGACTACTGAGGCTCACAACGGTCTCTCCGGGCTGGAGAGCATGGCCTGGTCGAGGATGACTACGCGGATCTCCTGAACTCCGAGCGGTCCGATCGCTACACACCGCGGCAGAAAGCGGCGCTCCTGTATACGAGCATGCTCGTCTGGGATCCCGACGGCGCGAACGACGCGATCTGGGCGCGGCTCCGCGAGCACTTCACCGATGCGCAGATCGTCGAGCTCGGCGCGTTCGTGTCGCTCACGTACGGCCAGCAGCGCGTCATCAAGACGTGGGGCGTCGGGCACAACGAGCTACCGGCCGAGCCGGGTGCGGGCCTCGCGCCGGGCGGCCGGTGATGGCGCATCTCCCTGGCTCCGCTGACGAGGTCCGCGCACGCGTCCCCGCCGTGCTCCGGGCGTACACCCGCACGCGCGACACGGTGCTGCGATCGGGCGTCGCCGATCAACGGTTGAAGGAGCGATGCTTCGCGTACCTCGCCACCGGTGTGGACGTGCTCGACGTTGCGGGCCTCGATGACCGCGAGCGCGCATCGCTCGAGTGGGCTGCGGCGATCGCCTGGGACTCGGCTCGCGCGGACGACGCGCTCTGGTCGCGGCTCCACAGGCTCTTCAGCGAGCCCGAGCTCGTCGACCTCGGGTGCGCGATCGGGTTCGAGCTCGGCTATCAGCATTGGCGCCGATCGGTCGGGCTCGCCGCGCGCGACTAGTTCAGCTGCGCGCGCATCCAGTCGGCCATCGCCGGGCGGTACTTGTACGTGATGTTGTTGCACACGTGATTCCCCTCGGGGTACATGAGGAGCGTCGCGTGCTTCGCCTCGCGCGCGATCCGCTCGGCCTGCTCCGGCGGGAAGAGGCGGTCCCTCGCGCCATGGATGATCAGCACGGGGCACTCGACCCTGTCGATCACGCCGCGCAGCGAGAGCGTCTTGGCCTTCTCGAACGCCTCGGCCTCGTCCTTCGAGTGCGTGTAGAAGGTGTACCCGCCGCGGGTGAGCGGATTGAGGGCGTCCCAGCACTCAGAAAGGTCGTATGGCCCGGCGAGCGCGACGAGCGCCTTGAGCCGCTTCTCCTTGACCGCCGCGAACGGACCGTAGATGCCGCCCATGCTGATGCCCATCAGGCCGACACGGCCGAGGTCGATATCGGTGCGTGCCTTCAAGCCATCGAGGATCGCGGTGATCACACCTGACCAGTCAGGCCGGATCGGAAAACGACGCTCGTTCTCACCCTGACCGGGACCGTCGACCGTGAGCGTCGCCAGGCCGCGCTTCAGGAAATCGTTCTCTATCGCGAAGAGCTCTTCCTTCACCGAATCGAGGCCGGGGACCATGAGGACGAGCGGCGGCTTCGTGACGCCGCGCGGTCGGCGGAGGATGCCGGGGATCACGGAGCCCTCGAACGGCATCTCGATCCGCTCACCGGCCGGGTCGAGCCCTGGCAACGCCCTGCGATAGGTCTCCACGGTGAGCCGGACCATCTCTTCGTGCAGGCCGCGGTGCTCGAACCACAGGAACTTGCCGAGGTGGTACGACCAGGCGGCACGCTGGTACGCCTCGGTCGCGGTCACCGTGCGGCCCCCGCGCTCGGCGGTCTCGCCGAGCGCGCGATGCGCGTCGCCGACCGCCTTCCACGCGGGTGCCCAGCCCTGCCAGTCGCTCAGCTCGGCGAGCACGCGCTCGAAGTCGTTGACATCGATGCCGTTCGCGATGAACCGCGGCTTCCAATGCGCGGCCGCGAGCTGCGCCCGGTTCTGCGTTTCAGCCGCCATCAGCGTTCCCTCTTCGTTCGGATCTTCTCGTACTCCAGCGGCCAGGTCTCGAGCCCGCGGCGCTCGTAGTGATACTCGAACGCGTCCGCCTGTGGCTTGGTGAGCTCCCCGTACAGCTCGGGCCGGCGGTCGTGCGACTGACCGGGCCGCGACCACAGCACATCGGACTCGGAGACCGGTGGCGAGAGCATCTCGTCGTCGTAGTAGTGCGACCGCAGGGTCTGGAGGCGGTCGAGGTCGAGCGCCGCGCAGGCGATGCCGGGCCCGTCGACGGTCGCGAGCATCTGTTCCGGCGATGCGATGCACGTGCGCCCGCCCGTGCCGGCGAACAGGTTCTGGTCCATCACGACGTAGACGATGTTCTCGGCCGCTCTCGCGCGGGCGACCGCGCGCCAGGTCTCTTGGAGCCGTGTCCTCGTCGCGGAGTGCACGCCGCCGCCCGGCGCGACGATGATGTCCGCGCCGCGCAGCATGAGGATCCGCGACAGCTCGGGCACGAAGAGCTCGCTGCAGATGAGCATGCCGATGCGTCCGAACGGCGCGTCCACGGTCATGAGCTCGTCACCAGGCAGCACGTGATGCCGGCCACCCATCAGGTAGGCGTTGAAGATCGGGTGGTTCGGCTGCACGCGGCGGTAGGTCGCGCGGACCTCACCCGAATCGTCGACGAGCTTGTGAGTGATGTGGAACGTGTCTGGGAGCGACGCCGGCTCGAGCCGTCCCGCGCTCACCCATACGCGTCGCCGGCGCGCCGCCTCGCGCACGCGCTCGAACGCGTCGTTGTCCATCGGTCCCGAGTACGGCCCCGGATAGCCCTCCGGGAAGACGACGTACGCCGCGCCCTGATCGGCAGCTTCGTCGATGAACGCGACCGCCTGCTCGGCGTTCTTCCACTCGTCCTGGCCCATGAACGACGGCGGCTGGACGGCAGCGACCCGGACGCTCACTCCACCGCCTCCAGGCGCTTCGCCACGTCGTCGAGGAACCGGGCCGCGTCCGCGCCATCGGCGACGCGGTGGTCGACCGAGAGCGTCAGCGTGACGACCGGCCGTACCTCGGCCCTTCCGTCCCGCGCCACGACCCGGTCGCGCACCCGGCCCATCGCGAGGATTGCGGCCTCCGGCGGGTTCACGAGCGCCGTGAACCGGTCGACCCCGAGCGAGCCGAGGTTCGACACGGAGAAGACCGCGCCGCTGAGCGCACCGGCGCCGAGCTTCCCGGCATGGGCTCCTTCTTCGAGCCGCTCGCGCTCCTTCGCCAATGCCGCGAGGTTCTTGGAGTCCGCGTCACGGATCACGGGCACGAGCAGGCCGTCGGTGACCGCGACCGCGAGCCCGACGTGGATGGCCGACCGCTCGACGATCGCATCCCCATCGAACGTCGAACGGAGCCGCGGATGATCAACGAGCGCCTTGGCCACCGCCGACACGACGGCGTCCGTGTACGACGCCCCCTCTGCTTTGCGCTGAACGTTGGCCGCCCTCATGTCGACATCGCGCTCGATGGAGAACTGCGGCGCCTCGCGCGTCGACCGCGACATGGCCCCTGCGATCGCCTTGCGCATCCGAGACAACGGGATGCGCTTCTCTCCAGCCGCCGCAGTGGACACCGGCGAGGAGGACGCCCCGGAGGAGGACGCCGCCGCAGCGGCTTCGACGTCCTCGGTCGTGATCCGAGAGCCGGACTTGGGAGCGACGGCCGACAGATCGACGCCGAGCTGGCTCGCGAGCTTACGAGCCGCCGGCGAGGTCGCGAATGCCGATCCGTCCCTGTCCGTGGAAGGCGGCGGAGATTGTTCGTCGGCCGAGCGTGGAGCCGCCTGGGACTCCGGAGCGGAGGACGACGAGGAGGAAGGCGGCCCGCTCCGAGGGCGAGCGACAGTCCCCGCCGCAGCGGGACGGACGGTCGAGTCAAAGACCTCGTCCGCCGTGGTCGTGATCACAGCAACAACCTCGGCAACCGGGACCATCGCGTCCGGCTGAGCGAGGATCTGCCTCAAGAAGCCCGAGACGTTCGCCGGCACTTCCATCGCCGCCTTGTCGGTCTCCGCCTCGAAGAGGACCTCGCCCTCCTCGACCCGGTCGCCGACCGCCTTGTGCCAGGCGATGAGGCGGCCCTCGTCCATCGTGAGCCCGAGCTTCGGCATGATCACCCGCGTCACGCTCATCGCGCCGCCGCCACGGCCGGACCGGCGAGCGCGTCCGCGAAGCTGAGGCCGAGATCCGCCATGACCACCTGCGCGCAATTGCGGCCCGGCGCGCCCGTGACCGATCCGCCCGGATGCGTCGTCGCGCCGGTCTGGTACAGCCCGGGGACGGGAAGGCGGTAGCCGGTCGCGTACCGAAGGGCGCCGTCCTGCGCGAGGTCCTGGTCACCGCCGTGGCACGACCCGCGGTAGTTGTGCGGATTGCGCCGCTCGAGGTCGACGGGGCTCTCGACGTGCGTCGCGAGGACGTTGGCTTTGGTGAGACCGTCGACGTACCCGAGGTAGCGCCCGAAGAGCGTCTCCGATACCTCGTCCTTGATCGCATCCCAAGCCGCGGGGCCGCCGTCGCATAGCTCGTAGGGCAGGAACGCGACGAGCTTCAGAGTGTGCTTCCCGGCCGGGGCGCGGCTCGTATCGATGGCCGTCGCGTTGATCGCGAGGAGCGGGGCACGCTCCGTCCGCACCTCGCCACGGCGGAACGCCGCGAGCGCGTCGAGCAGGTCGTCGGTCGTGTCGCAGATCCCGGCGCCCACGGCAGCGACCGGACCTTGCTCGGTCCGGTAGCGCGGAGCCGCGTCCAGCGCATAGTGGGTGACGAACATCGTGATGCCGGCGCGCCAGCGCGCGAGATCGTTGACGAATCCCTCGCCGAGCCGATCCGCGCCGACCACCGCGGGCAGCTGCTTGACGTGAATGGTCGACACCACCGCGCGGACCGCGCGGTGCTCGGCGCCATCCGCC
>JBBQZK010000110.1:0-5362 GCA_038207785.1 Candidatus Limnocylindria bacterium
CCTTCGCGTGATCCGACCTCGTTTGAGGTCATATGGCGACAGCTCCACGAGGACCTTGTCGCCCGGAACGACCCGGATGAAGTTCATCCGCATCTTCCCGGAGATGTGCGCGAGGACCGAATGGCCGTTCTGGAGCTCCACCTTGAACATCGCGTTCGGGAGGGCCTCGGAGACCGTGCCCTCCACCTCGATGACGTCCTTGTTGCTCGGCTTACTGCTGGCCATGCGCTCCAAACACAAAAAGCTCCGCGGCAGCGCGCCACGGGAAGCAAAAATGTACCAAAACCGCACGGTTTCGGCAAGCCGTTCTCATACGAACACCCGCGCGGCCGCGTCCGTCGTGTGGCCGAGCCAGGCTTTGCCGGCCTCGGGCGAGCCCCGTTCAAGAGTCAGCACGACCGGGCCGTCAGGCAGGCAGGCCAGCGTGTGCTCGAAATGGGCCGAAAGCGTGCCGTCCGCGGTCACGACCGTCCAGTTGTCTTCGAGGACCCGCGTCGCGGTGCCGCCGGTGTTCACCATCGGCTCGATCGCGATACAGAGGCCCTCCCTGATCACCCGACCGAGCTCTGCCGTCCCGTAGTTCGGCACCTGGGGCTCCTCGTGCATCGCACGCCCGATGCCGTGCCCCACGTAGTTGCGCACGACGGAGAACCCCTTCGACTCGACGAACTGCTGGACCGCCGCGCCGATGTCCCCGAGCCGGTTGCCGACGGTGGCTGCGGCGATCCCGCGCTCGAGCGCCTCGCGAGTCACCGCAATGAGGGTCTCCGCCTGCGCGGAGATCCGCCCCACCGGGACGGTGATCGCGGCGTCGGCGTGCCAGCCGTCCACGATCGCGCCCGCGTCGATGCCCACGATGTCGCCCTCTTTCAGCTTCCGCTTGGACGGGATCCCATGGACGATCTGCTCGTTCACCGACGTGCAGATCGTCGCGGGGTACCCGTAGTAGCCGAGGAACGAGCTCGTTGCGCCCGCGCGCGCCAGGACCTCCGCGGCGACGCGATCCAGCTCGGCGGTCGTGATGCCGGGCTTCACGGCGTCGCGCGTCGCGGCGAGCATCGCCGCGACGATCGTTCCGGCTTCCCGCATCTTCGCGATCTGCTCCGCGGTCTTCAGCGTGACCATCAGCGCGCCGCCTCGATGAGCCGCATCGTGATCGCATCGAGGTCGCCCTGGCCGTCGACGCGACGGACCCGCCCCTGAGCCTCGTAGTGCTCGACGACGGGCTGGGTCTGCTCGGCGTAGACGTCGAACCGCCGGGCGATGACCTCGGGCGTGTCGTCGGCGCGCCCTTCCGACCGTGAACGGCTCAGGATCCGGCGCACGAGCTCCTCGCGGGGCACGTCGAGGAGCAGCACGCTGCCGATGGACCGTCCCCGCTCGGCCAACAACGCCTCGAGCGCCCCCGCCTGGGCGACCGTGCGCGGAAACCCGTCGAACATGACGCGCGTGGTCTTCGGCAACGCATCGATGAATTCGCGCACCATGTCGATGGTCACGTCGTCGGGCACGTACTCGCCGCGATCCATGTAGCGCTGGGCCAGCTCGCCGAGCGGCGTAGAGCGCTTCAGATGGTCGCGGAAAAGGTCCCCCGTGGAGAGCTGGACCCAGCCGTTCCGCTGCGCCAGCCGCTTGGCCTGGGTGCCCTTGCCGACCCCGGGCGGTCCCATGAACACGAGGTCTCCGGCGCGGGAGTCGCCGGGCGAGGCGGTCGCCTCGCGCTCGGCCATCACCGGATGAAGCCCTCGTAGCTGCGCATGAGGAGCTGGGCCTCGAGCTGCTTCATCGTTTCCACGACGACGCCGACGACGATGAGGATGCTCGTTCCGCCGAGGCGCAGCGTTTGCACCCCGGTGAGGTCGCCGACCAGCGTCGGCATGACCGCCACGAGACCGAGGAACAGCGCGCCCGCGATCGTGATGCGCGTCACCACGCGGCCCAGGAACTCGGCTGTCGGCCGGCCCGGCCGGATGCCCGGGATGAACCCGCCGTAGCGCTTGATGTTGTCGGCCACGTCGTTCGGCACGAAGGTGAACGCCGTGTAGAAGAAGGTGAAGGCGACGACGAGCACGAAGTACGCGCCGTTGTACAGCACGGTGTTCTGGAAGGCGTTCACGATGCCGGTGGCGAGATTGCGCAGCCACTCCGTCTCGCTGTTGGTGAAGTACTGCGCCACCTGGCTCGGCAGCAGCAGGATCGAGATCGCGAAGATGATCGGGATGACGCCGGCGCTGTTCACGCGCAACGGAATGTGCGTCGCGCCGCCCGAGTACATGCGGGTCCCGCGGACGCGCTTCGCGTATTGGACCGGCACGCGCCGCTGACCTTCCTGGATGAACACGATCGCCGCGATAACAAGAACGGCGATGATCGCGTACACCGCGAGGGCGAAGTAGTTCGTCTGGACCTCGAGGGTCTGCTGCACAGTGCGCGGCAGGCGGCCGACGATGCCGGCGAAGATGATGAAGCTGATGCCGTTGCCGATGCCGCGCTCGCTGATCAGCTCGCCGAGCCACATCAGGATGAGCGTCCCGGCGGTCAGCGTCGCGAGGATCGCGAGGGTGAGCCCCAGGTTGGCCGGCCCGAAGTCCGACAGCACGCCCGACCGCTGCATGAACACGGACACGCCGATGCCCTGGAGGAGCGCGAGCGGCACGGTGAGCATCCGGGTGTACGAGTTGATCTTGTTGCGGCCGTATTCCCCCTCTTTCGAGAGGCGCTCGAGCGGCGGGATCGTCTGGTTGAGGAGCGTCATGATGATCGAGGCGTTGATGTAGGGGTTCACCCCGAGGGCCACGACGCTGAACCGCGATAGCCCGCCTCCGGAGAAGAGGTCCAGCAGGCTGAGCAGCTGATTGTTCTGAAGGATCGAAGCGAGCTGCGTCTGGTCCACACCCGGAAGCGGCACGTGCGCAAGGAACCGGAAGACCAGAAGCATCGCGAGGGTGAACAGGATCTTGACGCGGAGGTCCGGCGCCCGGAAGGCATCCCGGAATGTCTCGATGACCTTCACGCTCTAGCTGGTCCCCGCGTCGATGAGCACCACCGTGCCGCCCGCGGACTCGATCTTCTCTTTGGCCGCCGCCGACACGCGGTGCGCGTGCACCTCGAGCTTCTGGGCGAGCTCGCCGTTCGCGAGCAGCTTCACCTTCGCCGACGGCTCGATGAGCCCCTTGGCCGCGAGCGTCTCCGGCGAGACCTTGCCGTCGACGGCGTAGGTCTTCAGCTGACCGACATTGACGGCGACGTATTCGACCCGCAGCCGATTCTTGAATCCGCGTAGCTTTGGCAGGCGCATGTGCAGCGGCATCTGGCCGCCTTCGAACCAGGCCGGCAGCCCAGGCCCGCTGCGCGCGAGCTGGCCCTTCGTGCCCTTGCCCGCGGTCTTGCCCTGGCCGGCAGCCGTGCCGCGGCCGACGATGCGGCGCTTTTTGCGCGAGCCGCGCGCGGGGATGAGGTCGTGCGTCTTCATCGCGACTTCCCTTCACCGACGTCGACGAGATGCGCGACCCGGCGCAGCATGCCGCGAAGCGCGGGCGTGTCCTCGTGCGACACGCGCTGGCCCGTCCGCTTGAGGCCGAGGGCCTGCAGCGTCCCCTTCGCCGCACGCTTCTCGCCGATCGCGCTCTTGTGCTGATGGATCGAAAGACGGCTCATGAGACGGCCACCGGCTCCTCGGTCCGACGCTTGCGGCGCTCGATGCCACGCGTGTCCGCGACCGTGTCGGCGGACCGCAACATCGTGAGCGCCTCGATCGTCGCCATGACGACGTTGACCGGGTTGGTGCTCCCCAGCGACTTCGAGAGGATGTCGTGGATGCCGGCTGACTCGACGACGGCACGGACGGAGCCGCCGGCGATGACGCCCGTACCCTTCGACGCCGGGCGAAGGAGGACCTTCGCCGCACCGAAGTCCGCGGTCACGGGGTGTGGGATCGTCCGGTCGACGAGCGGCACGAGCATCAGATGCTTCTTCGCGTCCTCGACGCCCTTCTTGATGGCCTCAGGGACCTCATCGGCCTTACCGAGACCCGCGCCGACGTGACCGCGGCCGTCACCGACCACGACGATGGCCGAGAAGCTGAACCGCCGTCCACCCTTCACGACCTTGGACACGCGGTTGATCTGGACCACCCGTTCGGTGAGCTCGAGCCGGTTCGCATCGATCCTCGCCATTCCTAGCTCCATCTCCGGCTGTGCCGGAGACAAGCCCCAGCGGGTAGTACTCGTTCGTCGCGGCAAAGCCGCTCCTCGCTCGTTCTCATTTCAGAACCTCAATCCATTCGAACGTGCCGCGTCGGCGAGCGCCTTCACGCGGCCGTGGTACCGGTAGCCACCGCGATCGAAGATCACCTCTTCGATGCCGGCGGCCTTCGCCTTCTCGGCGATCTTGGCGCCGACGGCCGAGGCGGCCTCGGCCCGCTTCGTCTTGCTGTCCTTGGCATCCAGGCTCGAGGCCGCCGCGAGCGTGCGCCCGCTGCGGTCGTCGATGACCTGCGCGTAGATCTGGTTGAGGGAGCGGTATACGGCAAGACGTGGCCGGTCGGCGGTGCCCGCGATGCGGGTCCGCAAGCGGCGGTGCCGCTTCTTCCGTGCCTCGTCGCGCTCGGTGAATGCCATTGCCGCTCCTCCCCTAGGCCTTCGCGCCGACCTTGCCGGCCTTGCCTGCCTTGCGACGGATGTACTCGCCCGCGTACTTCACGCCCTTCGCCTTATATGGATCAGGGACGCGCAGGGCTCGGATCTTCGCGGCGATCTCGCCGACCACCTCTTTGTCCGCACCGGCGACGCGCACCTTCTGCGGCGTCTCGAGCGCGAAGCTGATGCCGGCGGGCGGATCGATCTCGATCGGATGCGAGTAGCCGAGTGCGAGCTGCAGCTTCTTCCCGGCGAGCGTCGCGCGGTAGCCGGTACCGCTGATCTCGAGGTCCCGGACGTAGCCCGTGGCGACGCCCGTGACCATGTTGAACAGCAGCGACCGCGACAGCCCGTGAATGGCCTTCGCCTGCTGGCTCTCGTTGGCCCGAACGACCGTCAGCGTCGCGTCGGTCCGATCGATCTTCACCAATGGGTGGAACGTGCGCTTCAGCTCGCCCTTTGGTCCCTTCACCGCGACGTCCTGACCCTTCACGGTCACGTCGACGCCCTTCGGCACGGAGACCGGAAGCTTTCCGATACGGCTCACTTCTTCTTCGCCCCTACCACACGTACGCCAGGACTTCGCCGCCGAGCGCCTTGCGCTCTGCCTCGCGGCCCGTCATGAGGCCGGACGACGTCGAGACGATCGCGACACCCAGGCCACCGAGGACCCGCGGCATCTCGGTCTTGCGCGCGTAGACCCGCAGACCCGGCCGGCTGATGCG
>JBBQZK010000111.1:0-5255 GCA_038207785.1 Candidatus Limnocylindria bacterium
CTCGCGGCCGTTGGCGGCGGTCTCGACGGTGAAGCCTTCGTCATCGAGGGCGGTCTCCAGCGTGTCGCGGATCGCCTCCTGGTCGTCGACGACCAGGACGTTCTTGCCACTCACCGCGGCGAACAGTACAGCCAACCGCGCCCGCCGCCTCTACGGACGAGGAAGCGAGCCGCGGTCCTCGAGCAGACCCGAGATCGTCGGATCACCCGTGCGCCGCGACGGACGGACCTGGTCCCAGGTGCAGTCCTTGGGCTCCTTGTCGGGGCGGAAGCGAAGGAAGCGCGTGCCGTGGCGGAACCGGTCCGACTCCATTTTGTCGTAGCGGACCTCGCAGACGACCTCCGGGCGGATCTCGACCCACTCGAGATCCTTGCCCTGCGACCAGCGGCTCAGGCCGCCGGGCATGCGGCCCTCACCCAGATGACCCGTCTCGACGAGCGGAGGGAGCCGCCGTTGCAGGTCTTTCTGCAGATCCCCAGAGATACCCGAGGTGTGGCCGACGAAGTCGAGCGTGCCGTCCTTCGCGTACAGGCCGAGGAGCAAGCTCGCGACGCGCGAGCCGTTCTTGCGATACCCGACGATGACGCAGTCACACGTCTTGTGGTGCTTCACCTTCATCACGGCCTCGCGCGACCCTGGCTTGTAGGACAGGTCAGCGCGCTTACAGACCACCCCGTCGAGGCCGATCATCTCGAGGCGTTGGAGCCACCGTTCGGCGAGCGCGCGGTCCCTAGTCTGCGGCGAGAGCGTGAACTCGGTGGCGCGGCGCTCGAGCTCGACGCGACGGTCGGCCAACGGACGGTCATGGAGCGGCTCGCCGTTCCACAGCAGGATGTCGAATGCGATGAACGTGGCCGGGGTCTCGACGGACAGCTTGCGAATGCGCGACTCCGCAGGGTGCAGGCGCATCTGCATAGCGTCGAAGTCGAGGGCGCCGTTGCGCTCGATGACGATCTCACCATCCAGCGCGGAATGCGGCGGCAGGCGTTCGCCGACGGCGCGAAGCTCCGGGAAGTATCGGAGAAGGGGACGGCCGTTGCGGCTCCACAGGGCGAGCGCTCCGCCGTCGTTCTCGAACACGCCGCGAAACCCATCCCACTTGGGCTCGTACCGCCAGCGGTCCCCGGTCGGGAGGTCGTCAACGAGCGCGGCCTCCATCGGCGGGAAGGGAACGCTGGGACCGGGCGCGTCCACCCGTCGAGTCTAGGAAGGTCTAGCGACCCTTGGTCTTGGCGTTGTCCATCATGTTGAGGTCCTCGGGGTGCGGGACGTTCGGCTCGGGGCGGTCCGAGTCCTTGATCCCGCCTTTGTCGGCCACGATCCCCTCCTGCTGCTCGACGATGCGCTCGGCTTCCGGGTCGGGCGTGCCGAAGCTCTCGGTCTTGGGTGGCTTGGTCTGGTCATTCATGCCGTCCGTGAGCCGCACGCGCCGTGCCACCGCCTCCGGGCATGCTGATTGCGCAGGATGCGCGTATGGACAACAACAAGACCCCCCGCAACAAGGAAGGCCAGCCACCGACGCGCAGTTCGGACGAGACCGAGGACCGGCTCGAAGCGAAGGAGCACGAGGACCACGGCCAGGCGAACAAGGACCGCATCGAGGCGAAGATCTCCGAGCTGAAGGACTGACTAGCGCTCCCACTCCCTCCGAGTTGCATTCACGAGCGCGCGGATGCCGTCGTACGTCTCTTCGAACACCCAGCCGGGACCCGTTGGCATTTCCGGCGTGAGGGTCGCGAGCATCGGTCGGATCAGCTTCACGGGTCTCCCGTCGCGGCCTTGTCGACATCTCCCCCGGCGTCGCGGGCGATGCCGGCGAGGAGTCGCCGCGTCGTGACCGAACGGCTTCTCGGTCACCATGTCGACGGTCTTCGACGCGGCCGCATCCATGCGCTTCATGAGCAGCCACTTGCGCCCGCCCGTGCGCACGAGGACCCACGCCCCCTTCAGCTTCTTGCCGTTGAGCGTGAATCGGAGCTCGCCGGCGCGCAACGCCGTGGCGACGTCGTCGGCATCCGCCTCGTAGCTGCCGCTGTCCCAGAGCATCACGGTGCCGCCGCCGTACTCGCCTCCCGGGGATGACGCCCTCGAACGTGCCGTACTCGACCGGATGGTCTTCGACCTCCATCGCCAGCCGCTTGTCGGCCGGATCGAGCGACGGACCTTTTGGCACTGCCCAGGACTTGAGGACCCCGTCGGCCTCGAGCCGGAAGTCGTAATGGAGCGCGGACGCGCGGTGTTTCTGGATGACGAAGCTGTGCATGGACCGCGGAGCGATCTCTCCGCGCGGCTCGGGCGTCTTGTCGAAGCGGCGCTTCTTGACGTAGTCGTTGAGCGGGCTCACGACATCGCTCTTCTGCAACGCGAACGCCGGTTCGTGCGACGCTCCCCCGGAGCTAGGCGGACGCGGGGGCGATGAAGACGCGGTCCTTGCCGTGACGCTTGGCGTCATACAACGCCGCGTCGGCGCTGCGGAACAGCGAATCCTCGTCGGTCGCCGAGCGCGGGAAGCCTGCGACGCCGATCGACACGGTGCCCGCGACGTGCGCACCATCGGCCGCGACGACGCGAGCGGCCGCGACGGCGACGCGGATGCGCTCGGCAACGAGGGCCGCCGCTTCCGGGGTCGCGTCCGGCTGCAGCACGAGGAACTCGTCGCCACCGAATCGCGCGACGACATCGCTCGTGCGGACGTGCGTCTGGACGGACTGCGCGATGGCGACGAGGTGGCGGTTGCCGGCCTCGTGGCCGAACCGGTCGTTCACGTCCTTGAGCGAGTCGCTGTCGATGACCAGCATCGCGAGCGGCCGGCCGCCGCGCCGGGCACGTTCGATCTCCTCGTGCAGGCGAGCCCGGAAATGGCGGCCGTTGTACAGACCGGTGAGCTCATCGGTGACCGACAGACGGCGCACGGCCTCATGCGCAGCGGCGGCCGAGATCGCGAGCGACGCCTGGCTCGCAAGCGTCTGGGCGAACCGGTAGTGCTCGGAGGTGAACGCGTTCACGCCCATCTTCACGGCCCGGATCACGCCGAGGAGGCGCTGATCGGCCACGAGCGGCACCACGATCGCGGACTTCCGGTCGAGCGGGATGCCCGGCAAGGGCGCGACCCGCCCGTCTGCGACCGCGTCGGCGATGAGCGCGGGTTCGCGATGCTCCGCGGTCCAGCCGACGATGCCCTCGCCGAGCTTCACCTTGGTCTCGCGGACCTGGGCCTCGTACTCGGCCGGGTAGAAGCGGCCGTCGAAGACCATCGTGGCGACCTCGAGCCACTCGGTGTCCTCGTCCCACAGGAAGACGGCGGTCGAGTCCGCGGTCGTGACGCGCTGGAACGCCTCGCAGACGGTCTGCAGCGTGCTGTCGCGATCGAGCTGGGCCGCGCGTCGAGCGACCTCGTTGACCGCCTGAAGCTCGGCGATGTCGCTGCGGCGCGCGGTGTGCTCGCGCGCGTGCATGAGCGCGAGCGAGACCAGCCCCGCGAAGGCGGACAGGAGCCGCTCATCCTGCAGGGAGAAGGCGTCCGTCTTCGGGCTCTGCACCGTGAGCACGCCGAGCAATGCCCCGCGGGCGATGAGCGGCATGCACATCTCCGACTGGCACGCTGGCGCGACCGAGATGTAGCGCGGGTCACTGCCGACGTCGCCAACGTTCACGATCGACCGGGTGCGGGCGGCCGCGCCGGTCAGACCCCGCGCCGTCGACATCCGGTACGAGCGGACGGCCGGGTCGTCACTGCCGTCTCCGGCAGCTGCGGCCGCGTACAGCTCGTCGCGCTCCGGATCGTGCAGGAGGATGTAGCGCATCGCGTAGCCGAACTGCTCGCCAAGGAGCTCCGTCGTCTGCGTGACGACGTTCCCCTCATCCGTGGCCGAATTGAGGAGCGTTTCGGCCGCGCGCATGAGAAGCGAGAGCTCGTTCGCCCGTGGGGTCATCACTGCCATGTACCAAACCTTATGTTCGCAAGTGGCGCCCAGGCCAGCCCGCAGAGGGAGTACGGACGTCCTAGTGCACGAGGCGTGCGGGGACACCCGCCAGGGGGAGAGTCCGGGCGATCGTTCCCGTTCCGTCATCCAGCACCAGGAGCCGCGCCGGGTCGCGCCGGGCCATGACGATCTGGTCGCCACCGGCAACGGGCCACACTCGGTCCCGACGCTCGTTCCCGTGAGTTCAGTGCTGATGACGTACCGACGAGCGGCCGTGCCCGCGGACGTACAGAAATGGATCCGGCCGTCGGCCGTCGCAACGGCCTGGAGGCCGATGAAGGTCTGTCCGCGCGTCTGACCCTGCCCGAACGGTGCTGTGAGCGCGACATCGCTCCAGTGCAGCGGGTCGGTGATCACGTAGATCCGCAGCCCGGTTCGACCGCCGATGCCACCATCGAAAGCGGCGACACCGGTACGCGACTCGGTGATGCGGAATGCGGTGGGTGCGACCAGCGACCCGCGCGGCAGGGTGAGGCGCGACGTCACCGAGCGCGTGTTCACGTCGATGAACGCGACCTGCAAGCGCTGAGGATCGCTGAGCGGCACGACGAGGGTGTCGCCACGGAGCACGGCGGTACCGGCGATCGGCGGGAAGACGATCGGATCGGCGGCCTTCTTGGTAGCCAGGTCGATCGGTACCACGGTGCTCTGGACGTTCGTCACAGTGATGGCAAAGAGGGTCTTCCCGTCGGCGGTCGGTACGAGCGACACGACCGTCGGCCCGCCGAGATCGATGGCGCCGAACTGCGAGCCGGTCGTCGCGTCCATCAGGACGATCTTCCCGCCGTCCAGGCCGACATAGAGCGATCGCCGGTCGGACGAGATCGCCATCGTCGTGATGCGACCGCCCGCATCGAAGAGGTCGCGGGTGCCGGCCTCCAGGTCGATGGCCTCGATCTCGCGCGCGTCGGCCTCGTCGGTGCCGCGGGAGATCGCGACGAACACGACCGACCGCGCCGCCGCCGGCCGGGCCAGGGGTCCGAGCCCGCGACGTACGCGACCGCGACGCCACCGAGCAGCAGCACGATGACGCCGAAGGCAATGAGCGGTCGGGGCACCACGCGTGGCTCAGCCGGAGCGCGTGGAAGCGCGCTGACGGCGGCGCGGCCAGAGCGAGCGGAACGCGAGGAGCAAACCGGACAGGCGGTGCACGATCGTCGGGATCGGCTCCTCGTCCGCGACCACGGCGTCGGTCTCGAGCGGGCTCGTCCGCAG
This sequence comes from Candidatus Limnocylindria bacterium, assembly GCA_038207785.1. Classification (GTDB taxonomy): domain Bacteria; phylum Chloroflexota; class Limnocylindria; order P2-11E; family P2-11E; genus UBA4735. The sequence continues at coordinate 5,199 of JBBQZK010000111.1, forward strand.
CCTGACCTGCAGGAGCAGGCGATACAGGATCTCCCATTGCTCGAAGTCGAGCTCGGC
>JBBQZK010000112.1:0-4888 GCA_038207785.1 Candidatus Limnocylindria bacterium
GGCGACGGCCGCGCACCGTAGACCTGGCGCATCTTGCCGGGCCCGACCGACGGCCCGATGACGCCTTCCTGCTCCATGATGTCGACCAGGCGGCCGGCGCGGGCGAATCCGATGGTCATCTTCCGCTGCAGCATCGATACCGACGCCTGACCCGCGCGCCGCACGATATCGACGGCCTCTTCGTAGCGGTCATCCTCGATGTCCGAGTCGCCGCCGTCCTCACGCTGCTTCGCGCGGTCCTGATCCTCGAGGATCTCGAGCTTGTAGCGCGGGTCCCGCTGCCGCTTCCAGAACGTGGTCACGGCTTCGATCTCGCGGTCGGACACGAACACGCCCTGCGCCCGGATGGGCTTCGGCACGTCCGGAGGCAGCACGAGCATGTCACCGCGGCCAAGGAGCTTCTCCGCGCCGCTCATGTCGAGGATCGTCCGCGAATCGACGGCGGACGCGGTGGCGAACGCGATGCGCGCCGGGATGTTGGCCTTGATGAGGCCCGTAATGACGTCTACGGACGGCCGCTGCGTCGCGACGACGAGGTGGATGCCGGTCGCGCGCGCGAGCTGGGCGAGCCGGGTGATCGCCTTCTCCACCTGGATCGGCGCGGACATCATCAGGTCAGCGAGCTCATCGACGATGAGGACGATGTACGGCACGCGATCCGGGCCGCTGCGCACGGCGTTGTAGGCCTCGATGTTCCGGGCCGTCGCGCGCGCGAACAGCCGGTAGCGCCGGTCCATCTCCCCCACCGCCCAGTAGAGGGCGTTGAGGATCTTGTCGTGGTCCGTGACCACGGGCACGACCAGGTGCGGGATGTTGTTGAAGCCCGCGAGCTCGACGCGCTTGGGGTCCGCGAGGATGAGCCGGACGTCATCCGGCGTCGCGGTCATGAGCAGACTGCAGATGATCGAGTTGATCGAGACGCTCTTGCCCGAGCCGGTCTGCCCGGCGATGAGGAGGTGTGGGAGCTTCGCGAGATCCGCGACGATCGGCGATCCCGAGACATCGCGGCCGAGGGCCACCGTGAGCTTGGAGGTCGCCTCCTTGAACATCGCCGTCTCCGCAACGTCCTTCAGGGTGACCATCCCGATCGCGAGGTTCGGGACCTCGATGCCGACGACGCTCTTGCCCGGCACCGGCGCCTCGATGCGCAGGGTGCGGGCCGCGAGCGCGAGGGACAGATCGCTGTCGAGCGACTCGATGCGGGAGAGCTTCACGCCGGCGGCGGGCTTCAGCTCGTAGCGCGTGACGACCGGGCCGACGCTCACCTCGACGACCTTCGCGACGATGTTGAAATGCGCGAGGGTCTCCTCGATGACGCGCGTGTTGCGCATCACCTCGTCCTTGCCGGAGCGCGCCGCCGAGCCCTCCTCGAGGAGGTCGAGCGACGGCAGCTGCCACGGCACATCCGGCGGATCGGCGTGCATGACGCCCTCGGCCACGAGCATGGCCGACGGCAGGCCCGCGAGCGCGCCACCGAGCGGCACGATCTGCTCGGGTTCGATCGGGAGGATCTCCTGCTGCGCGACCGGATTCACCGGCTTTCGGACCGGCCGCTCCTGATCCATGTTGATCTTGATGGGAGTCTCCGGCGCCGGCTGTGGCGCGGGCCCGAGCGGGCGCGGTCGGGCGGGGGCTTCGAAGGCGGTGGCCGTGCCGCCCGGCACGGTCGTTCCGGGACGCAACGTGAACTGCGGGCGGCGGTCCAGGGCCGGTCGCGCGAGCTCCTGCAGCGTGCGGTTGGCCGCGATGACGATGCCGATGGCGAGGATCGCGATGAGCACGATGATCCCGCCGGCATTGCCGAGGGTGCTCGTGACCGACCCGCCGAGGGCGTGGCCGACGCGGCCGCCGTTCCCGGTGGCGACATCGACGATACCCAGCAGCGCGAGCATGACGAGGAGGACACCGATGCCCGGCCAGAGCAGGCGCCGGGCGAGCGCACGCCGCCACACGACCCCGGCCGCGACGAAGAACGCGATCGGCACGAGCAGGGCGCCCCAGCCGAAGGAGCCGGTCATCACCGACCGCCACCAGTCGAGGATGGAGCCTCCGGTCGAGAGCAGCGCGACGAGCGACAGGAGCCCGAACAGCCCGAGCGCCACCCCGATGATGTGATCGCGGACCTCGGCCCGCATCCGCGCGCCGGGGGTGGCCTCGCGGCGGGCGGTGGGCCTGCGGCTGCTGCTCTTCCGCGCCATCAGACCTGCATGATGACCGGCAACACCATCGGCCGGCGCTTCGTGCGGTCATAGAGGAATGAGCTGAGGCTCTGGTGGATCGCATCCTTGAGGGCGGCTGCCTCTGCGAAGTGCGGCCCGGTCTGGGCCTGCGCGAGGCCGTCGAGGACCCGCTGCTTTGCCTCTTCGAGCAGATCGCTCGCGTCGTTCTCGGGCACGAAACCGCGGGTCGTGATGTCGGGGCCGGCCACGACGGCGCCCGTCTGGTGGTCGATGGTCACGACGACGAGAAGCACGCCCTCGTTGCCGATCGAGACGCGATCGCGCATCACGGACTGGCTCACGTCGCCGACGCCGAGGCCGTCGACGTAGACCTGGCCGGAGCTGACGTGCTCCCCCACCTTCGCGCCGCGGTCGCTGATCTCGAGGACGTCGCCGTTCGTGATGATGAAGGACTTGTCCGCGTCGACGCCAACGTCGATGGCCATGCGCGCGTGGCGCACGAGCATCCGGTACTCGCCGTGGATCGGGACGAAGTGCTTCGGCTGGAGGATGTTGAGGAGGAGCTTGAGCTCCTCCTGGCTCGCATGTCCGGAGACGTGCGGCCGCGACGCCGTGTCGTACACGACCTCCGCGCCCAGCTTGAACAGGTTGTCCACCGTGCGGCTCACGAGCTCCTCGTTGCCAGGGATCGGATTGGAGGACATGACCACGGTGTCCCCCTCTTTCACCGCGACGTGACGGTGGTCGCCGAGCGCCATCCGGGAGAGCGCGCTCGTGGGCTCGCCCTGACTGCCGGTCGTGATGATGCAGAGCTCCGCGTCCGGGAACTTGCCGATCTCGGCCGGGTGCACGATCGCGCCCTCGGGGTATTCGAGATACCCGAGCTCGCGCGCCGTCTTCGTGTAGTTCTCCATCGAGCGCCCGATGATCGCCGTGCGGCGGCCCCAGGCGTGCGCGATGTCGACGATCTGCTTGATGCGGGAGATGTTCGACGCGAACGTCGTCGTGATCACCCGTCCCTGCGCCCGGGACATGATGCCGTCGAAGATCTCGCCGACGTGGCGCTCGGACGGCGTGTAGCCGGGGACCTCCGCGCGCGTGGAGTCGGAGAGCAGGACGAGCACACCCTTGGCCGCGATGGCGGCGAGGCGCGCGAAGTCGGTCTGCCGGCCGTCCACGGGCGTGTGGTCGAACTTCCAGTCGCCCGAGTGCACGATCGTGCCCTGAGCGGTGTCGATCGTCACCCCGACCGCGTCCGGGATGCTGTGGCACACGTAATACGAGTCGCAGCGGAAGGCCCCGATGCTGAAGGGCGTTCCGGGCTCGATCTCGCGGAATACCGTACGTTCGGCGAGCTTGTGCTCGCGCAGCTTCGTCTTGATGAGGCCGAGCGAGAGCTTCGTGCCGTGGATCGGCACATTCGGGAAGTCGCGCAACACGTAGGGCAGCGCGCCGATGTGGTCCTCGTGGGCGTGCGTGATGAGGATGCCCTTCACCTTGTCCTTGCGTTCGCGGAGATACCGGATGTCCGGGATCACGACGTCGATGCCGGGCATCTGCTCGTCCGGGAACATCAGGCCCGCGTCGATGAGCACGATGTCGTCGCCCTGCTCGACGACCATCATGTTCTTGCCGATCTCTCCGACGCCGCCGAGCGGGATGACCCGCACCGGGCTAGCCAAGGAGGGTCATCTGCTCGACAGGCTTCGGCTCGGGCTCGGGCGCGGCCGGTGGCGCGGCAGGGCGAGGCGTGGTCTCGAGGAACGCGGCGAGCGCGTTGAAGTCGTTCGTCAGATCGGCGCGCAGCGAGGGCTGGTGGAGCGCGGCGGCGGGATGGAAGACCGGGAAGATCGTGATGCCGTCCTTCTTTCGTGCGCGTCCATGGACGCGCGAGATGGATTCGCCGGGGAAGAACTTGTACATGGCGTGACGGCCCAGAGTCACGACGACCTTGGGGCGCAGGACCGCGAGGTGGCGTTCGAACCAGACGTGGCAGGCGGCGACCTCCTCGGGCAGGGGGTCCCGGTTCTCTGGCGGCCGGTGGCGCACGACGTTGGTGATGAAGACCTTGCTGCGATCCAGGCCGATGCCGGCAAGCAGCTGATCGAGGAGCTGGCCCGCGGCCCCGACGAACGGCCGGCCCTGGACGTCCTCGTTGTATCCGGGCGCCTCGCCGAGGAAGAGGATCCCCGACTCGGCGCTGCCCTCGCCGGGGACGGCCTGTTTCGCACTCCGGTGGAGCGGGCATGCGGTGCAGGCTCGGATCTCATTGGCCAGCGCCGCCAGCGGGTCTTCCACTGCGTTGATTATCGGGTCGCCGGGGCTTTTCGGGCGAGATAGACCACATCCGTGTAGGGACGGCCGGGCATCTCGATGACATCGACCAGGAATCCCGCGCGCAGGAACAGCGCGACCGCCGCGTCCCGATCCAGGAAATGGAAGCGTCGCGCACCGCCCCGGGTCACGCCCAGGGCGGTCGTCACGAGCTCCTGGGCGTAGGTGAGCGCGTATCGGGGGCTCGCGGCGCGCTCCTGGGCCTTCACCACGAGGGGCGCGTTCTCGACGAGGGCGTCGGCGGCCTTCCGCAGCACGGCTTCCTGATCCGACGGCGGGAGGAGGTAGAGCACGTCGATGATCGTGACCGCGTCGCACTTGGGCACCGCCTCGTGGACGATGTCGCCGACCTCGAACCGCAGCGATTCGCGGTC
>JBBQZK010000113.1:0-4690 GCA_038207785.1 Candidatus Limnocylindria bacterium
CGTCGAGACCGCCGCCAACGGCCGCGAGGCCCTGGACATCCTCGAGCGATGGAAGCCCTGCGTGATCCTGCTCGACCTGATGATGCCGGTCATGGACGGCTGGGCGTTCTGCGAGGAGCAGCGCCGGACGGGCGATACGACGCCGGTCGTGTTGCTGTCCGCCGCCGGCAAGCTCGACGAGCACGCCGCCACGCTGTGTGCAGCGGGCTTCATCCCGAAGCCGTTCGACATCGAGCGCGTCCTCACGATGATCGAAGGGGTCTGCTAGGCGGTCTTCGCGGGCTTCAGCTTCAGCCGCTCGAACAGCGGCACCAGGCTTTTCGGCGAGGCCCACATGCCCGCCATGAGGTCCCCGACCTTCGCGATCCGGGCGGCCATCGTCGCCATCGTGAAGTCGGCGGCCTCCACGGCGGCGACCTCATCCCATCGCAATGGCGCCGACGCGCGCGCGTCCTGGGTCGGCCGGATCGAATAGGCCGACGCGATGGTGCGGTCCCGGGCGTTCTGACCGAAGTCCACGAACACGCCAGTCCGGTCGGCGACCTTCCACGTGGTCGTCGCGATGTCCGGCAGGCGCCGCTCGACCTCCTGCGCGAAGGCCTTCGCAAACCGGCGGACCTCCGGGAACGGCAGCTCGGGGACGATCGGCGCGAGGATATGGATGCCGGTCGAGCCCGAGGTCTTGGGCCAGCTTGCGAGGCCGAGCTCGTCCATGACGTCCTTGACCACGAGCGCGATCGTGCGGACGTTCGCCCACGGGTCGCCGCCACGGGGGTCCAGGTCGATGAGCAGGTAGTCGGGCCGTTCCACATCGTTGATCCGCGACGACCACGTGTGCAGGTCGATGCAGCCCAGGTTCGCGATCCACGCGAGTGCAGCCGCGTCGTTCACCACCGGAAAGTCGGCCGTCCGGCCGCTCGGGAACTCGATGCGGTAGGTCTCGAGCCAGTCGGGGTGGGGTACGGGCACGCGCTTTTGGTAGAAGAACGGCCCGTCCACGCCGTTCGGGTAGCGCAGCATCTGCATGACCCGCCGGCCCACGTGGGGCAGGACGTACGGCGCGACCGACACGTAGTAGTCCACGAGGTCGCCCTTCGTGAGACCCTCTTTCGGGAAGTAGATCTTGGCCGGGTTCGTGACGGTCACGTCCCGGCCGGCCACGTGCACGTATGCAGGATGAGGCATCATGCGGCCGCACGGCGGCGCGGGAGGTCAGGATGATCAGGCGGTTCGTCAGCCGGTCCTTCCTCGACAAGTGGACCTGGGGTACCGGGATCGCAGATTTCTATTCGTCGATCGACCGGTTCCTCTTCCGGCCCAAGTGGCTGCGCAGCTTCCTCCACGGGACATGGCTCGGCCATGCCCTCCATCCGGTGCTCACGGACCTGCCGGTCGGGGCCCTGACCGTCGCGCTCATCCTGGACCTCCTCGGGATCTACGACGGCGCCAACGTCGCCACGCTCATCGGCTTCATCGGATTGTTGCTTGCTGCCCTCACCGGCCTCGGCGACCTCAGCGAGACCGACGGCAAGGCGCGGCAGTACGGCGGGGTGCACGCGTCGATCATGTCGATCGGCGCGGCGTTCTACGTCTTCTCGCTCGTCATCCGCTGGGGATATGCCCCGGGCGACCCCGTCCAAGCGACGGTCACCGCGGGCGTGGGCTACCTGTTCATCGTGCTCGGCGCGTACGTCGGCGGCGAGCTCGTCTTCGCCTTTGGCAACATGGTGGATCGACACGCGTGGCGCTCCGGCGGTACGAAGTGGACCGCGCTCGACGTGGCGGAGATCCCGGAGCGTCAGCCGACCAAGGCCAAGGCGGGTGGGCAGTCCATCGTCCTCGTCCGCATCGGTGAGACGATCCAGGCGCTGCACGACACCTGCTCGCACGCCGGCTGCTCGCTGTCGGAGGGCACGCTCGTCGGGGACACCGTCCAGTGCGGCTGTCACGGCTCCCGATTCAAGCTCGCCGATGGCAGCGTGGTGGTCGGCCCGGCGACCTACGACCAGCCGGTGTACGAGGTGCGCCGGGCCGAAGGCAAGCTCGAGGTCCGCCGGCTCCCGTAGGCCGCGCGCTCGCTAGGCTCGCTCCGTGGGACTGGTATTCGCGTGCATCGCTCCGCACGGCGGGCTGGCGATCGCGGAAGCCTGCACTCCGACCGAGCGGGATCTCGCGATCCGGACCCGTCGCGGCATGCAGGAGCTCGGCCGGCGCTTCGAGCGCGCGAAGCCGGACGTGGCCCTCGTCCTGACGCCGCACAACATCCATGTCGAAGGAGCGATGGCCGTGATCGTCGCGGGCACCGTCTCCGGCGCGCTCGAGGGGCATCCCGCGGTGGCGCTGCGGAGCCCCGTCGACCGACCCCTCGCGCAGGCGGTGCGCGACGCGATCGCGGCGGCCGGCATCCCCGTCGTCGGCGTGAGCTATGGCGCCAACGACGCTGCCGCGGCCGGCTTCCCGATGGACTGGGCCGTCCTCGTTCCGCTCTGGTTCATGGGGGGCCGTGGCGATCCGGCCACCCGGGTCGTCGTCGTGGCGCCCGCACGTGATCTCACGTACGAGCAGCACGTCGCCGCCGGTCGTGCGATCGCGTCCGCGGCCGAGGCGTCGGGAACCCGGGTCGCGCTCATCGCGAGCTGCGACCACGGCCATGGGCACGATGAGAAGGGGCCGTACGGGTTCACGCCCAAGTCCCGGGAGTTCGACGATCTCGTCGTCGACCTCATCAAGCGCGACGATCTTGCGGCCCTGCTCGCGATGGACCGGACGCTTCCGGTCGAGGCCAAGGCCGATAGCTACTGGCAGATGCTGATGCTGCACGGCGCCCTCGCCGAGGGGCAGTGGCGCGGCGAGTTCCTCTGCTACGAGGCGCCGACGTACTTCGGGATGCTCTGCGCGTCCTACGAGCCCGCGGGCTAGGCCCGAGCGAGCCCCGCCGCGACCGCCGTGTGCGCGGCGGCATCGCGCAGCTCCGCATTCGGGAAGCGCTTGCGCAGCAGCGACCGCGCCGCGGGGATCGCCGATGAGCCGCCGGTGCAGACGATCTCGATGATGTCGGCGGCCTGCACCCCGCTCCGGTCGAGGACCTGCGTGAGCGCGGCGTCGATGCGCGCGAACAGCGGCGCGATCGCGACCTCGAACGCCCGCCGTGATGCCTGCTGGTCGATGTCCACAGCGCCACGGTGGAAGCTGAACAGCGCGAGCTGCGCGGATGACAGCTCGATCTTCGTCGCGTCGACGGCCGAAAAGATCTCGTAGCCGAGCTGGAGCTCGATCGCGCTACGCAGCGCCGCGAGCTCGCGTTTCGGCGCCCCGAGAGATTGCAGATCGTCGAGCGCCTCGAGGATCGGCTTCTCGTTGAGCGCGGAGAGCGCACGCCAATCGCCGATGGCGGAGGTGATGAATCGTGGCAGGATCAGCCGCTTCTCGCCCCATTGCTTTTCGGCACCGAGATGCGGCGCGACGAGCTGGTCGATGAGCAGCTGGGTGAACCGGTCGCCAGCCACATCGACGCCCGCCGTTCCGAGGATCCCGATCTCCCCTTTGTGACGGCGCGTTACACAGAGGTCGAGGGTCCCGCCTCCGAAATCGAACACCAGCGTCAGACCCGCGGGAACATTGGCCGCGAGCGCAGCGGCCACCGGCTCCTCCACGAAGCGGACCGTGCGCAATCCCGCCAGGCGCGCTGCTTGCTCAAGACGGGTCCGTGCTCGCTCCTCGACCACGGCTCCTCCAACGAATTCGACCGGCCGGCCGACGGTCGCGGACGTCGGTCGGGTGCCGGTGAGCGCTTCGACGCGGTCGAAGATCGCCGAGAGGATCATCGCGATGAGATCCTCGAGGCCCCGCTCGTCTCCGAACACGTTCGTGTGCGAGAGGAGCGGATCGCCGAGGAACGTCTTCAGCGATTGGAAGAACCGGCCCGGCGATGAGACGTCCGCGAGGATGGCCGCCTCGACCGACTTCTGCCGCGGGTTGCTGGAGACCATGGTGATCCCAAGCAGCTTGAACTCGCGTTTGACCGGACCGCGGGCGAGGTTGTCCGCGAGGAACGCCTGGATCGCCGGATGACCGACATGCGCGGTGCCGTCGCGGCGCACGTACAGCACGCTCGGCAGCGTGTCGCCGGCGATCGGATCGATCGGCAGCAATCGCACCGCGTCTCCGTCGGCCACCGCAACGGCGCTGTTGGATGTACCGAAGTCGATGCCGAACCGCAGGTCGGTCACCGGGACAGGATGCGCCAATGACCGCCGGTCTGGGACTGCCGCACGTCGTCGTCGCCGAGGACGACGCGGACATCGCGCTCGTGCTCGCGGAGAGCCTCAGCTCGAGCGGCATCGCGGATCCCGTCGTCGTGTCGAACGGCGCGCTCGTCGTTGATGCGGTCATCCATTCCGGCGCGCGGCTCCTGATCCTCGACGTCCAGATGCCCGGCGCGAGCGGCATCGACGTGTATGACGTCGTTCGAAATCATCCCGCGCTCGCGGGCACCGCGGTCCTATTCGTGACCGCGAATCCGGAGATCGCCCGCGAGACGTTGCGCGGGAACGCGCCGCGCGAGGTGATGGCGAAGCCGTTCGACATCGATGCGCTGGTCGCGAAGGTGAGCGAGCTGCTGCAGGTCGCCGAGCTCGCCGCGTAGCTAGAACGGCGGCCAGGGCACCGCCATCCGGTACGGATCCGGCTG
>JBBQZK010000114.1:0-4406 GCA_038207785.1 Candidatus Limnocylindria bacterium
CCCCGGCGACGACGTCCCGGTCGTCCAGGTCTCGGCGCTGAAGGCGCTCGAGGGCGACGCCGAGTGGACGCCGAAGATCCTAGAGCTGATGGACGCGGTCGACTCCTACATCCCGGAGCCGACGCGCGACGTCGACAAGCCCTTCCTGATGCCGATCGAGGACGTGTTCACGATCACCGGCCGCGGCACCGTCGTCACCGGGCGGATCGAGCAGGGCAAGGCCCAGGTCGGCCAGGAGATCGAGATGGTCGGCATCCATCCCGAGGTCACGAAGACGACGATCACCGGGCTCGAGATGTTCAACAAGAGCCTCGACTTCGCGCAGGCCGGCGACAACGCGGGCGCGCTCCTGCGCGGGATCAAGCGCGAGGAGGTCGAGCGCGGCCAGGTGCTCGCGAAGCCGGGCTCGATCACGCCGCACACGCAGTTCGAGGCGGAGATCTACGTGCTCTCCAAGGACGAGGGCGGGCGCCACACGCCGTTCTTCAACGGCTACCGGCCCCAGTTCTACTTCCGCACGACGGACGTGACGGGCTCGATCACGCTGCCCGACGGCCAGGAGATGGTGATGCCGGGCGACAACACGCAGTTCGGCGTCGAGCTGATCCAGCCGATCGCCATGGACGAGGGCCTTCGCTTCGCAGTGCGCGAGGGCGGCCGCACCGTCGGTGCCGGCGTCGTGACCAAGGTCCTCAAGTAGGGAAGGGACGCCCCCGGTGGCTCAGCAGAAAATCCGCATCAAGCTCAAGGGATACGACCACCAGTCGCTCGACCGGTCGGCCGCGTCGATCGTCGAGACTGCTCAGCGCACCGGGGCGACCATCACCGGACCGGTCCCGCTGCCGACGGAGAAGAACGTCTACACGGTGATCCGCTCGCCGTTCAAGGACAAGGACTCGCGCGAGGCGTTCGAGATCAGGACGCACAAGCGCCTGATCGACATCCACTCCCCGACGCCGAAGACGGTCGACTCGCTGATGCGGCTCGACCTGCCGGCGGGCGTCGACATCGAGATCAAGCTCTAATGGCCAAAGGCATCGTCGGACGTAAGGTCGGCATGACCCAGATCTTCGACGCGGAGACCGGCACCGTCACGCCGGTCACCGTGATCGAGGCGGGTCCGTGCCCGGTCGTCCAGGTGCGGACGAACGAGACCGACGGCTACGAGGCCGTCCAGGTCGCCTTCGACGCCGTCCCCGACCGCAAGCTCACCCGCCCGGAGCTCGGCCACTTGAAGAAGGGCGGCGTCGAAGGCGCCTACCGGCACCTCGTCGAGTTCCGCGGCGCCACCGAGGCGCTGCCGGGCGAGTCGCTGACCGTGGAGCAGTTCCAGGCGGGCCAGAAGGTCAAGGTCGCCGGCGTCGGCATCGGCAAGGGCTTCCAGGGCACGATCAAGCGTCACCGCTTCGCCCGGGGCCCGAAGTCGCACGGCTCGCACAACGTCCGCGCCCCGGGCTCGATCGGCGCGTCCGCGACGCCGTCGCGCGTCCGCAAGGGGATCAAGATGGCCGGCCGGATGGGCGGCAAGCGGGTCACCCAGGTCGGCCTGAAGGTCCACTCGATCGACCTCGAGCACAATCTCCTGCTCGTCAAGGGCGCGGTTCCCGGCCCGAAGAACGGCCTCGTCGAGGTCAGGGAGGACACGGGTCGTGGCTAGCCTGCAGGCGCCGCTCCTCGATGGGGCCGGCAAGAAGTCGAAGGATGTCTCGCTCGAGCAGGCGATCTTCGGCGCCGAGGTCAAGAAGCACCTCGTCCACGAGGCCGTGCGCGCGGAGCTCAACGCGCAGCGCGCCGGCACGTTCGCGACGAAGAGCCGCGGCCTCGTCTCCGGCGGCCGCTCGAAGCCGTGGCGCCAGAAGGGCACCGGCCGCGCCCGCGCCGGCACGACGCGCGCGCCGCAATGGAAGACGGGTGGCCACGCGTTCGCAAAGGTGCCGCGCTCGTTCGAGCTCAAGATCAACCGCAAAGCACGCCGCGCCGCGTTCCGCTCTGCCCTGTCGGCGCACGCCGCCGCGGGCTCCTTCGGCATCCTCGGCGTCGCCGAGTTCGAGACCCCGTCCACGAGGCTCGCCGCCGCGCTCGTCGCCGAGTGGGGCGTCAGCGCGCCGCTGCTCGTCGTCGCGCTCGACGAGGAGGAAGCGGTCGCGAAGAGCTTCCGCAACCTGCCGCGCGTCGTCGTCGTCGGCCCGTCGGAGCTCGAGATCGCCGCCGTCGTCTGGGCGAGCGCGCTGCTCGTCACCGAGCGCGCGCTCGAGCTCGTTCAGGGAAGGGCTCTATGACGGTCTTCTCCTCCGTGCCTCGCACACTGGCTGCGGCTGCAAAGCGGCGCCTCGCACACGTCAGTGGCGTCCGCCCTCCCCACACGGCCTCCGGCTACGAACGCTCCCTGCGTCCTTGCGAGGCTTGCTTTTCGCCGATCCAGCGCACGATGCACGAAGGAGGAGACCTGTAATGGACGTCACCCAGGTCCTGCTCGCGCCGGTCGTGTCGGAGAAGAGCTACCGGCTGATCGAGGCGCAGAAGTACTCCTTCAAGGTGCACCCGCATGCGCACAAGACGCAGATCCGCCAGGCCGTCGAGGAGCTCTTCGACGTCAAGGTCGTCGGCGTCAACATCGTCAAGGTCCAGGCCAAGCCGAAGCGCCGCGGCACGTTCAAGGGCATCCGTCCGGGCTGGAAGAAGGCGATCGTGCAGCTGCGCGAGGGCGACACGATCGAGATCTTCGGGGGGGCGCAAGTCTGATGCCGGTCCGCCGCTACAAGCCGACCAGTCCGGGCCGCCGCTTCATGTCGGTCTCCGACTTCGAGGGCGTCTCGAAGAAGGCTCCGGAGAAGAGCCTGCTCGAGCCGGTCAAGAAGACGGGCGGCCGCAACAACAATGGCCGCATCACGACGCGCCATCAGGGCGGCGGCCACAAGCGCCGCTACCGGGTGATCGACTTCAAGCGCGTCAAGGACGGCGTGCCGGCGCGGGTCGCCGCGATCGAATACGACCCGAACCGGTCGGCGCGGATCGCCCTCCTCCACTATCTCGACGGCGCGAAGGCCTACATCCTCGCCCCGGCCGGGCTGAAGGTCGGCGCGACGCTGCAGTCGGGTCCCGGGGCGGACATCCGCCCGGGCAACGCGCTGCCGCTCTCCGACATCCCGACCGGCACGCTGATCCACGCCGTCGAGCTGAAGCCGGGCAAGGGCGCGCAGATGGCCCGCAGCGCCGGCACCGGCATCCAGCTCGTCGCCAAGGACGGCCCGTACGCGGTGCTCCGCGTGCCGTCCGGGGAGATGCGGCGCGTGCTGCTAGCCTGCCGGGCCACGATCGGCCAGGTCGGGAACGCCGAGCACCAGAACATCACGATCGGCAAGGCCGGTAGGAGCCGCTGGTTGGGCAAGCGCTCGACCGTCCGCGGCTCGGCGATGAACCCGGTCGACCACCCGCACGGTGGCGGCGAGGGCAAGTCGAAGGGCGGCCGCCACCCGGTCACCCCGTGGGGCGTGCCCACGCTCGGCAAGCGCACTCGCTCGAAGCACAAGGAATCCGACACGATGATCGTCCGCGGCCGCCGTCGCGGGAAGGAGCGCAGCCGGTGAGCAGGTCGTCGAAGAAGGGGCCGTTCGTGGAAGCGCGGCTGATGAGCCGCATCGAGGAGATGAACGGCTCGAACTCCAAGCGGATGATCCGCACCTGGTCGCGCACGAGCACGATCTTCCCGGAGATGGTCGGCCACACGATCGCGGTCCACGACGGCCGCAAGCACGTCCCGGTCTTCGTCTCGGAGCAGATGGTCGGGCACAAGCTCGGGGAGTTCGCGCCGACACGCCTCTTCCGCGGCCACGCCGGCGACCGGCAGACCCAGGTGAAGCGGGGCGGTGGACGGTAGATGGCCGGCGCCGTCGAGACACCCGTAGAGGTGCGCGCGCAGGCGAAGAACGTGCGCGTGTCGGCCCGCAAGGCGCGGCTCGTCGCGGACACGATCCGCGGCCGCAGCGTGCCCGAGGCCCGCACGATCCTCGCCTTCACGCAGAAGGCGGTCGCGCGCGACGTCGAGAAGGTCGTCCGCAGCGCGGTCGCGAACGCCGAGACGCATCCGGACCTGCAATGGGACGGCGACGAGCTCGCGATCGCGTCGATCACGATCGACGAGGGGCCGACCCTGAAGCGCTTCCGCCCGCGGGCGCGCGGCCGTGCCGGCGCGATCCTAAAGCGCACCTGCCACATCACCGTCAAGCTTGTCCAGAAGCCGCCCGTCGAGGCGCCGCGCTCGCAGCCGAAGCGGGAGTCCGTCCCGGCCACGACCGGCGACTCGCCCGCGGCCGAGAGCGCGAAGCCGAAGCGCAAGCAGAAGGAGGCCGTCGCATAATGGGCCAGAAGATCCATCCCGGCGGCCTGCGGGTCGGCGTCATCCACGA
>JBBQZK010000115.1:0-4093 GCA_038207785.1 Candidatus Limnocylindria bacterium
CCGAACGGCATCCGAAGCCTCATTACGCACCATGTTCCTCTTGGTACCAGCCGAGCGCCACCGCTCCCGGTCCGGCATGTGATGCGAGCACCGGACCGGCCTCATCGACCCAGTACTCAACGCAGTGGTACCGCTCCTGGACCCATTCGCCGAGCTGGCGGGCGCGATCGGGGGCATTCGCGTGCAGCAGCGCCGCGTGGATCCGTGCACCGGGCGCCGTCCGGCCCTCAATGAGCCCCTGCAGCGCGGTCATGCCTCGCTCGCGGGTGCGGACCTTCTCGACCGACTCAGCCTTGCCGTCACCAAGGTCGAGGATGACCTTCAGCGAGAGCAGCGATCCGAATGCCGCCGCGGCGCCGGAGATGCGGCCCGAGCGGCGGAGAAAGTCCAGCGTGTCGATGAGCGCGAGGAGGTGGGTCTTCGGCGCGAGGTCGCGCGCGAGCTGCGCCGTCTGCTCGAGGGTTCGGCCCTCGCGGCGGGCCTTCGCGCACGCGGTGGCGATCAGGCCGATGCTGCAGGCCGTCGACCGGGAGTCCACGACGACGATGTTGGAGTCGATGATCTGCTGGCCCGTCGTCGTCGCGACCGAGAACGTGCCGGAGAACTCCGTCGCGACGGTGAGCACGAGCATGTCGTTGTATCCGTCGCGCACCGCCGACTCGTACACCTCGCGACACTCGCCGATCGAGGGCTGCGACGTCGTCGGCTTCGCCTTCGGGTCCTTGATCTTCTCGTAGAACTGCTCGGCGCTGAGGTCGACGTCCGCGGTGTACGACTCCGCACCGAAGCTCACGTGCAGCGGCAGCGTGCGCAGGTCGAGCTCGCGCCGCATTGCATGCGGCAGGACCGTCGTGCCATCGATGATGATGGCGAACGGGAACTTCCCACTCATCCCAGAACCCTCACTTCTCCCGCGATGACGCGCTGCTGACCATAGGGTGTTTCCACGACCAGCGCGCCATCGTCGGCAAGGCTCAGGGCGCGCCCCCGGAACGGCGGCGCGCCCGCGTCGCTCACCTCGACCTCGCGGTCCAGCGTGATCGAGCGGTGCCGCCACTCCTTCAGTGCGGCGGGCCAGGCCGCCGGATCGGCGACCGCGTCCAGCTCCTTCGACAGGTTCTCCAGGAGCGCCAGGCGATCGATGTCGTGGCCGGCACGCCGCAGCGACGTCGCGATCGGCGCGATGCCCTTTGGCAGCTCGCGTTGCCCGACGTTGATGCCGATGCCGATCACGAGATGGTCGGCGGCGCCGTGGGCGAGCACTCCCGCGATCTTGCCGTTCGTGAGCCACACGTCGTTCGGCCATTTCACGCCGAGGTCGGCCACGCCCATCGGACGAAGAGCCTTCGTCACGGCGACGCCCGCGAGCAGGGTGAACAGTCCCGGCTCCGCGGGCGCGGGACGGAAGATCCACGACGCGAGGAGCGAGGCGCCTGGTTCCGAGAGCCACGACTTCTCGCCGCGGCCGTGCCCGGCAGTCTGGTTCTCGGCGACGACGACGGTCCGCATGGCGCCATCCCCGGCCAGCTCCCGCGCGCGATCCTGCGTCGACCCGATCGATGAGTGGTATTCGATCGCGCGGCCGAGCTCGCGCCCGAACGCGGAGCGCACGGCGGTGTCGGCGAGAAGTGCGAGCCGGTCCACGCGCGAAGGCTAGCGGTCTAGCGGAGCGTCACCGGGATGCGGACGATCTCGTCGATGGTGCCGTCCTTCGCGCTGCGCGAATAGACCTCGATGAACGCCGGCGTCTCGGCAGAGACGGTGTATGTCGCGCTCACGGAGTAGGTACCGCGACCCGGCGCGCCGAGGCTCGCGGTCGTGTTGCCTTCCACGATGACGCGGCCGCTGGTATCCGTGATCCGCCACTGAAGTGCGGCCTCGAAGACGCTCGCGTCGCCGCTGATGGTCACGGGCGAGGTCAGCTTCGCGTTCGCGGTCGGCGTCTTGAGCGTGATCCCGCCCTTGGCGGAGACGACCGGCGAGGCGTTCGGGGCGCTGGTCGCGGGCCCGACCGTCGGGGTCGGCGTGCCGGTCCCAGCGGTCCCCGCGGTACCGCACGCGGCAAGGGCCCCGGCAAGGACGAGGATGCAGACGCGGGTCACGCTCATATCAACGTTGACGTAGGGCTGGCGTCACTGGTTCCGCACGAGCTGCGCGCCGGCGGCCCGCACCCGGACCACGCGACCGCGTCCGGGCGTCCCGGCGAGCGCCGCCGCCTCTTCCATCGCCGCCGTCACTCTGGGCGCGAGCCGGACCGGCGCGAACGCGATGACGCTCGGGCCCGCGCCGGACAGCGCGGCACCGAACGCGCCCGAGCCCCGAGCCGCGGCGACGATCTCCTCGAGGGCGGGGACCAGCTGCATCCGGGCCGATTCGTGCAGCCGGTCGTGCATCGCGACGGACAGCAGCTGTCCGTCGGACTTCAGGATCGCGGCAAGCAACGCCGACGCGTGCGCGAGGTTGAACACGGCGTCGGTCCGTGACACGTCCGCGGGCAGTACGCCACGTGCGACGTCGGTCGAGAGGCCGGCGGTCGGCACGAACAGGCACACCCGCCACGCGCTCGGGAAGACGAATCGCACCGCGATCGGCCCGTCGGCCGACGGCAGCGCGATCGTGAACGCGCCGTAGAGCGCGGCCGCGACGTTGTCGGCGTGGCCCTCGACCTCGGTCGCGATCCGCAGCAGGGCGCGCTTACCAAGGGGCTCTCCGGCGAGCGCGTTCGCGGTCACGACGCCCCCGACGATCGCGGCGGCGCTCGATCCGAGCCCGCGACCACCTGGGATCGCCGAGCGCTGGATCACGTGCTGGGGCCCAAGGTCATGTCCGAGGCTCTTCGCTGCCGCGCGCGCCGCGACGACGAACAGGTTGTCCTCGCCTGTCGGCACATCGCTGCCGTTGCCCTCGACCGTGACCGACCACGCGCGCGCCGGCTTGACCTCGAACTCTGCCAGGAGCGGTAGCGCGAGGCCGAATGAATCGAAACCGGGTCCGAGGTTCGCGCTCGTCGCGGGCACGCGGACGCGAAGCTCGGTCATCGCGCCTGGATCGCGCGCCGGACCGCGTCGAGCTCTGCGTCGACCTCGGCGATCTGCGGCGCGAGCGCGATCGCGCGGTCCGGATCCTTCATCCCGTTGCCGGTGAGGACCAGTACGACCTGCTTCGGCTTCGGGCCCGTGCGGGCGAGCTTCCGCAGACCGGCGAAGGACGCGGCGCTCGCCGGCTCGCAGAACACGCCCTCGCAGCGCGCGAGGAACGTGTACGCATCCAGGATCTCCTCATCTGTGACCGCGCTGATAGAGCCGCCTGACTCGTCGCGCGCGCGGACGGCGCCGTTCCACGACGCGGGGTTGCCGATCCGGATCGCCGTGGCGATGGTCTGTGGGTCCGCGACGACCTCGCCGCTCACGATCGGCGCCGCGCCCGCGGCCTGGAACCCGTGCATCTGCGGCCGGCGCTTCGCCATCTTCGCCTCGCGCGCTTCGGTGAACCCCTTCCAGTACGCCGTGATGTTGCCGGCGTTGCCGACCGGGATGCAGAGCCAGTCGGGAGCGTCGCCGAGGGCCTCGCAGATCTCAAAGGCCGCGGTCTTCTGGCCGTCGATGCGATACGGGTTCACGCTGTTCACGAGCGTCGCCTCGCCGCTCGTGGCGAGCTCACGCGACAGGGCGAGCGCTTCGTCGAAGCTGCCGCGTACGGCAACGACCCGCGCACCGAACGCGATCGCCTGCGACAGCTTGCCGAGCGCGACGTGTCCGGCGGGCAGCACGACTGCACAGCGCAGATGGCCCCGCGCTGCGTACGCCGCGGCGGACGCGGCCGTGTTGCCGGTCGACGCGCAGAGCACCGCTTGAGCTCCGTCCTCCATCGCCTTCGCGATCGCGAGCACCATGCCACGGTCCTTGAACGATCCGGTCGGGTTCGCGCCCTCGAACTTGATGTGAAGGTCGGTGACGCCGACCCACTGCGCGAGGCGAGGCACCGCCAGCAGCGGCGTGTCACCTTCCTGCAGTGACAGCATCGGCGTGCGCTCGGTAACGGGGAGCTCGGCGCGCCAGCGCTCGAGGATGCCTCGCTTCATGCTCAGTCCCAC
>JBBQZK010000116.1:0-4082 GCA_038207785.1 Candidatus Limnocylindria bacterium
GCGCTCCGCTCGGGCCCCACACCGATCATGCCAATGGGCGCGCCGACGGTCTCTTCGATGCGCTTCAAGTAGGCCCGCGCGGCATCCGGCAGGCGCGAGCGCTCGCGGATCGCGCCGATGTCCAGTGACCAGCCCCGCAGGTTCTCGTAGTGAGGAGTGACGCGGTCGAGCAGCTTCGTGGGCGGCATGTCGGCGGTGAGACGCCCGTCGATCTCGTAGGAGGTACAGAACGGGATCTCGTCATACGTGCCGAGCATGTCGAGCTTCGTCACCGCGAGCTCGGTGAAGGCGTTCAGCCGCTGCGCGTGGCGCGCCGCGACCGCGTCGAACCAGCCGATGCGGCGGGGACGGCCCGTCGTCGCGCCGTATTCCTCCGCGCGCTCGCGGAGGACGCTCGCCGCCTCACCCGAGAGCTCCGTCGGGAATGGTCCCTCCCCCACCGCCGTGCTGTACGCCTTCACGACGCCGACGACGCGGGTGATGGACCGGGCCGGAATGCCGGCGCCGATCGACGCGAAGCCCGCGAGCGGGTTGCTCGAGGTCACGTACGGGTAAATGCCCCAGTCGAGGTCGCGCATGGCGCCGAGCTGGCCCTCGAGCAGGACGCGTGCGTCCGTCGCGACCGCGTGCTCAACGATGGGGAGCGTGTCGGTGATCCGATCGCCGAGATCCGCCGCGGCCGCGAGCACCGAATCGGCGACCGCACGGGCGTCGAGCGGCGCATCGCCGAACTTTGTGAGGATCACGTTCTTGGTCTCGAGCTCGTGCTCGACACGCTCGCGGAACCCTGTCTCGTCGCGGACCTCGTAGAGCTGGATGCCGTGACGCGCGACCTTGTCCGCGTACGCGGGCCCGACGCCCTGACCGGTGGTGCCGAGCTTGCGGCGGCCGCGCTCGCGCTCGTCGAGCCGGTCGAGCGCGACGTGCCAGGGCATGAGCAGATGCGCCCGTTCGGAGATGCGCAGATTGGCCGTCGAGACGCCCCGACCCTCGAGCATGCGGATCTCGTCGCGGAGCACCGCGAGGTCGATGACCATGCCGGTGCCGAGCAGGCACATCGCGTTCGGATTGAAGATCCCCGACGGCACGAGGTGCAGCTTGAAGGTGCCCTGCTCGTTCACGACGGTATGGCCGGCGTTGTTGCCGCCCTGATAGCGGATGACAAGATCCGCCTCCTGCGCGAGGAGGTCCGTGATCTTCCCCTTGCCCTCGTCGCCCCACTGCGCTCCGACGATGGCGGTCACCGGCACGTGACGGAATGCTAGTGGAAGATCGAGCTCGCGATCTCGACCGAGAGCTTCGCGAGCTCCACTGTGGTGAGGGTGCGCGCGGGGTCGTGCAGGAACCACGTGTTCGGATCCCACTGCGGGTCACGAGCCGGGTAGTTCGTGAACGTCAGGCTCGCCGGCGCGAACTCGGCGGCGAACAGGTTCGCCGCGCGCCGCTGGTGATAGGGACTCGTGACGAGGATCGCGGTCTTGAGGCCGCGGGTCTTCATGAGCTCCGCGACGAGGCGCGCGTTCTCCTGCGTCGTGTTGGATGCCGGATCGACGAGGATCGCGGCCTCTGGAACGCCGAGCGCGACGGCCTCACGCTTCATCAGCTCGCCGCTCGCCACAGAGCCCGGATCCTCCGAGGCTCCCGAGAAGATGATGAGCGGCGCGAGCTTGCGATCCCACAGGTCGACCGCTGTCCGCGTGCGCGGCCCGTTGTCCCCGGAGAGGGCGACGATCGCATCGGCGGGCCGCAGCGCATCTTCCACATCGAGCGTGTGCCCGATGCCCACGAGGACCGCGCACGTCACGGCGAGGCCGGCGAGGAATCCCCCCATGAAGCGGCGCATCTATGCGGCCACGGTCCGCCGGAGGCCATCGGCGAGCGACACCGACGGACGCCAGAGGCCATCGCGCGCGGCCTTCCCGGCATCCAGGCAGCTGCGCTGGATCTCGCCCTCGCGGGCCGCAGCACGGACGACGCCGACGGGCGGTCCAAGGAACGCGGTCATGCGCTCGAGTAGCTCGTTCACCGACGTCGCGACGCCGGTGCCGATGTTGTACGTGCCGCCGGTGCGATGACCGAGGGCGGCGAGCACCGCGCCGACAGCGTCGGCCACGTAGAGGTAGTCGCGCTCCGCCGTGCCGTCGCCGTAGACGGTGATCGGCACGTGGCGCTTCCAGCAGCCGGCGAAGATCGCGATCACGCCGCCTTCGAGATCCGTGCGCTGGCGAGGTCCGTAGATGTTCGCGAGCCGCAGGGTCGCGCTGCGCAGGCCGGGAGTCGAGGCCACGAGCCGCTCGGCCTCGGCCTTGTAGCGACCGTAGGGAGAAGGCGCGTCGATGGTGGTGTCTTCGGTCGCGCACGCCGGGGTCTCTCCGTACAGCGCGCCGCCCGTCGAGATGTTCACGAAGGCCGACGCGCCTGATAGCTGCGCGACGTCCAGGGCGTTCGATGTGCCATTCACGATCACGCGGTGGTAGAGGGCGGGCTGGGAGATCGACTCGACGACCTTCGTCTTGGCGGCGGCGTGCACGACCGCATCGAACCGCTCGCCGGAGAGCCGGTCGCGCACCGCGTCGCGGTGACTGATATCGCTGACGACGAGCCGGACGGACGGATCCAGGTTCGCGCGCGCACCGGTGGAGAGGTCGTCAAGCACGACCACGTCATCGCCGCGCGCACGCAGCGCATCGACGATGTGCGATCCAAGGAACCCCGCCCCGCCGGTCACCAGAGCCCGCATCCCGCTTTATCCCCCTTCGCTGTGGACAACAGTGTGGAAGGCACGGGGCGGGCCATGGATAACCCGAGCAAATCTGGGGAGATGGTGACGCCCGGTCGTGGGTAAGGCGCTCGTCGGCGTGCGAGCATCCCCGTAGCGTTCGTCGGCGATGGGACCCCTTGACACGACTCGAACAAGCGTTCTAACTGTTTAGGTGAGCCTGGAGCAGGCGTCCGAGCGCGCCACGCCGCACGACCTCGCCGCCGAGCAGCGCGTCCTCGGGGCGCTGCTCATCGACCGCGACGCCATCTTCAAGGTGGCGGACCTGCTTCGGGCCGAGGATTTCTACCAGGGCAAGCACCAGCGGGTCTACCGGGCGGCGCACGCGCTGCTCGAGCGACGCGAGCGGATCGATCCGCTGACGATGCAGGTCGAGCTCGCGCGCAACGAGCAGCTGGACCAGGTCGGTGGTGCGGCCTATCTGCGCGAGCTGGTGAACGCGACGCCCACGGCCGTCGACGTCGAGCGGCACGCGCGCATCGTGCGCGACCGCTCGCTACTGCGCCGGCTGCTCAACGCGGCGAAGGACATCGCGGCCGACGCCTACGACGAGCCCGCGGACGTCACCCTGACCCTCGATCGCGCGGAGCAGCGGATCTTCAGCCTGCGTGACGACGCGATCAACGCGCAGCTGCGCCACATCCAGATGGCCCTGATGCAGAACTACGACCACATCACTGAGCGGATGGAGCACCCCTTCGAGGTGAGCGGCATCCCATCCGGATTCCGCGAGATCGACGCGTACACGGAGGGCTTCACCCGCGGAGACCTCGTGATCATCGCGGCGCGGCCATCGGTCGGGAAGACGAGCCTCGCTCTGGCCATCGCGCATCACGCGGCGAAGCGTGGCACCGGCGTGCTCGTGTTCTCGCTCGAGATGGATTCCAAGCAGATCGTGGCTCGGTTCCTCGGGCTGAACTCGCGCACCGATCTGCTCGCGCTGCGCACCGGTAACATCCGCGACACCGACGCCGCCAGCGCCCTCGCAGGCCTGCCGATCCTCATCGACGACACGCCGGGCATCTCGATCATGGAGCTGCGCACGAAGGCCCGCCGCGCGATCGCGCAGGCGCCGGGTGGTCTCGGCATCATCGTGGTCGACTACCTGCAGCTCATCCGCACCGGCGAGCACGAGGAGAACCGCGTCCAGGAGCTCGCCACGATCACGCGCAACCTCAAGTCGCTCGCACGCGAGCTCGACGTGACGATCGTCGCCCTATCGCAGCTGTCGCGCGCGGCGGGCGACGGCGGTAGCGAGCCGAAGCTCTCCACCCTTCGCGAAAGCGGTAGTTTGGAGCAGGAT
>JBBQZK010000117.1:0-3849 GCA_038207785.1 Candidatus Limnocylindria bacterium
GGCAGCTTCCGGTGCTCGGATACGAGGCGTATGACTGGTACTACAACAACCGCAACGACAACGTCGCCGCCGCGTTCGCCACGCTGATCCTCGTGCTTACGGTGACGGTCACCGTCGCATACCTGCGGCTGCTGCGAGTGCGCGACGTGGAGATCGCCCGATGAGCGCGCCCGCCGCGACAGCGCGGCGGCGTCCAATGACGCGGCGCGTGCTCATCGACCGGGTGCTGCTCTACGCCGCTGCCGGCGCGCTGGCGCTCTGGACGCTGGTACCCATCTACCTGATCGCGCTCTCGGCGTTCAGCGAGCGCGCGGCGATCTACGAGTACCCGAAGCCGCTGCTGCCGACCCGGTTCTCGACGGACACGATGGCCTTCTTCGTGAACTCGACCGGGGTCCTGCCGTCGGTCCGGAACAGCATCGTGGTGGCGCTCGGCACGATCGCGCTGGGCCTGATCATCGGCGCGCCCGCTGGCTACGCCCTGGCGCGGTTCCGCTTCCGCGGTCGGAACACGTTCCAGGTCGGCGTGCTCATCTCGAAGATGTTCCCGATCGCGATCCTCTCGATCCCACTTGCGGTGACCTTCATCAACCTGAACCTGTACGACACGCTTCCTGCGGTCATCCTCGTCCACACCGCGATGGTCCTGCCGTTCATCGTCATCGTCACCGCCGGGGTATTCCTGGGCGTCTCGGCCGAGCTCGAGGAGGCGGCGATGACCCTTGGGACGACGCGTCTCGGTGCGTTCAGGCGGGTCGCGCTTCCGCTCGCACTGCCCGGCCTCGCTGCGGCGGCGATCTTCAGCTTCGTGACGTCGTGGAATGAGGTCTTCGCCGCGACCATCCTTACCGTCCGGAACACGACGTTGCCGGCGCAGGTGCTCGCGTCGCTGAATCTGTCGCCGTTGTACTTTCGGTTCGCCGGCGGATTCTTCCTGATCATCCCGTCACTGTTCTTCATCTTCTTCATGCGCAAGTACCTGTTCAATCTCTGGGGACCCGGCCGCTGATGGCGAGCGTCACGTTCGAGAGCATGCGCAAGCTCTACGGGAAAACGCTCGCGCTGAAGAGCATCGACCTGATCATCCGCGACGGCGAGTTCATGGTGCTGCTCGGTCCATCGGGCTGCGGCAAGACCACGCTGTTGCGGTGCCTCGCGGGCCTCGAGCGGATCGATGGCGGCACCGTACGGATCGGCGATCAGGACGTCTCGGACCTGCCGCCCCGTGACCGGAACATCGCCATGGTCTTCCAGTCCTATGCGGTCTTCCCGCACATGACCGTGTTCGACAACATCGCCTTCGGGTTGCGCATGCGCAAGACGCCAAAAGCCGATATCGATCGCCGGGTCCGGGAGGGCGCCGCGCTCCTGCAGCTCGAGCCGTTCCTCTCTCGATATCCGGCACAGCTATCCGGCGGGCAGCGGCAGCGGGTGGCGGTCGCCCGCGCGCTCGTCACGGATTCTCCGGTGCTCCTCATGGACGAGCCCCTTTCGAACCTGGACGCGTTGCTCCGGCTGCACGCCCGAGCCGAGCTCAAGCGGCTGCATTCCGAAGTCCCTCGGACGACCGTGTACGTGACGCACGATCAGGTCGAAGCGCTGTCGATGGGCGACCGCATCGCGGTCATGCGGGACGGCGAGATCGTGCAGCTCGACGCGCCCGGCGTGATCTACGACCGACCTGCATCGGTGTTCGTTGGGTCGTTCATTGGGTCGCCACCCATGAACTTCCTGCGGTGCGTCACCCGGGACCGGACCGCCGTCGGCGATGGTTTCGAGATCGACGCTCCATCCGGCACGGACGGCAGGACGCTCTTGCTCGGGATCCGGCCGGAGAACATTCGCATTGGTGAGGGGCCCATCAACGGGACGATCGTCGTGGTCGAGCCCCTCGGCTCCCACACGCTGCTCACGGTGCGGGTCGGCACGGAGACCATGAAGGTCGTCGCGCCGGCCGACTTCACGGCGCGGCCGAACGAGCAGATGCGATTCGCGCCCGATCCGCACAAGATCCGGTGGATGGACGAGCCGACCGGGCGCGCGCTACCCGTACCGCAATAGCGCTCAACGAAGGCGCGCTGCGCGACGCCGCCACGGCCGTGCTCCGGGCCAACGATGTCGGAGGATGGACGAAGCCCGCGCCGCGCCTCTACCCGCATCAGTGGAGCTGGGACAGCGCGTTCATCGCCATCGGCCTTGCGCAGATCGATCCCGACCGCGCCCTCGGCGAGCTGGAGCAGCTCTTCCGGGCGCAATGGCGCGACGGACGGCTACCGCACATCGTGTTCGATCCGCGCGTGGAGGACTACCGTCCGGGCCCCCCGCTGTGGGCATCGGCGGCGTCGAGCGCCTTGGCGCCGCGCGACATCGCAACGAGCGGACTGATCCAGCCTCCGATGCACGCGATCGCGATCGACCAGGTGTGGTCGGTCGCGGGCGCCGGTGCGCGACCATCGTTCGTCGATCGCATCCGGTCGCTGTACCCGAAGCTCCTCGAATGGCACCGGTACCTGTCGCGCGAGCGGGATCCGGAGGGCGGCGGCCTCCTGACCATCTACCACCCGTGGGAGGGCACCGACAACACGCCGCGCTGGGACGCGGCACTCGCTCGGCTCGAGGTGGGTGACCAGGGCTCTTATGCGCGGACCGACGTGGCCGTCGCGGGCGCGTCCGAGCGGCCGACGAAGGCGGAATACGACCGCTATCTCTGGCTGGTCCAGCAGCTACGGCTGGTCGGGTACGACGACGCGGCCATCCGGGCGAAGCATCCATTTCAGATCAAGGACGTCCAGTGCAGCGCGATCTTCGCCGCTGCGTGCCAGTCGCTTGGCGCGATCGCCGCGCGGCTCGATGCGCCGACCGAGGAGCGCCGTGAGATCGCCGAGTGGGTGGCATCGTCGACCGCCGCGGTGCAGGCCTGTTTCGACGAGGAGCTTGGGCTCGTCCTCGATCACGACGTCGTGACCCGGGCGGCGATCCGCGTGCGTACGAGCGCCGGACTCTCCGCGCTGATCCTGCCGGATCTGCCACCGGCGCTCGCCGGACGGTTGATCGGAACGGCGTTCGGTCCAGATTTCTGCGGTGCCCCCGGACTGGCCCATGCGGTGATCCTCAGCACCTCGCCGCGCGCGCCGGAGTTCCGGCCGCGCCAATACTGGCGCGGCCCGGCCTGGCCCGTCAGTAACTGGCTGCTGTGCTGGGGACTGGCCCGGCACGGCTACGCCAGCGAGGCCGCGGCCTTGCGGCACGAGAACCTGGCCCTGCTCGCACGGCCGACGTCCCGCTTCGCTGAATACTTCGAGCCGTACACCGCGGAGCCGCTCGGCTCGCTCGAACAGTCCTGGACGGCCGCCGTCACGCTCGACTGGCTCGCGCCTCAGACCTGATCAGCAAGGAGCTGACGCGGGACGCTGAGCCAGGCCCTCCTGGATCGCACGTGCAACGTCCTCTATGGCATCGCGAGCGCAGTCGACTTCGCCGGCCATCGACAAGAAGCCGTGTACCGCGCCCTGATAGTCACGGTGATCGACGGGCACGCCGGCCGCCGCGAGACGGCGCGCGTATGCGCGGCCTTCATCCCGCAGCGGGTCGAATTGCGCCGTGACGACCACGGCCGGCGGCAGGCCACGCAGATCGGTCGCGCGGAGCGGCGACGCGTATGGGTCGGCGCCATCGAGATCGCGGGCGAGGTACTGGCTCCACCACCACATCATCTCGCGGCGCGTGAGACCGTAGCCCTCGGCGTTCTCGAGGTATGACGCCGTGTCGAAGGCATGGTCGAGCGCGGGCGTGATCAACAGCTGAAGCGACAGCGCTGGTCCACCGCGATCGCGCGATACCTGCGCGATG
>JBBQZK010000118.1:0-3826 GCA_038207785.1 Candidatus Limnocylindria bacterium
TCGACCCTCGTGAAGTAGATCGACTGCCCGTCCGCGCTGAGCGCCGGCGTCTGCGAGCGGCCCTCCTCGGTCCGAGAGGCGTACTGACCGCCGCGGAGCACGAACACGTCGCCGCGCAGGACGAACGCGATCGTGCCGCCGATCGTCGGCGCGGCCACATTGCCCGTCGGCCGCGGTGGGGTCGCCGTCGCGGCAGCGGTCGGCAGGAGCAGGGGCCCGACACGCTGGCCGACGGCGATGTAGCCGACGAGGAGCACGACCGCGAGGACGCCGAAGATCAGGTCGCGGAAGCGCACAGCCGCTCCACTTCGGCGGCGATCCGTGCGACGTTCGCATCGAGTGCTGGACCGTTCGCGAGCTCGAGGTACCCCTCCGCCGGAGGCTCGAACGGCCGATCGCGCATCCGCTCGTACACCGTTTCGTCCGCGTCGGAGTGATCGTGCGCCGCGCGCGCGGTGCGGCGCTGGGCCAGCCGTCCGCGGATCGACGGCTCGTCCGCCGTGACGTGCACGAAGAGAACGGGCGCGCGCCGCCGCGCGGCCGCGCCGACGCTCGCTGCGCGGTAGCTGGCCACCAGATTCGTGGCATCGACGATCACCCGATGGCCGTCGGCCAGCAGGCCGTCCACCAGCGCGTCGACGCACTTGAACACGGTCGCGTTCTCGCCGCTCGCGTACGTCGGCGCGATGAACAAGCGGCTGCGGAGCTCGTCGCTCGCGATATGCGCGGCCGAAAGGCGAGCGGCGAGCAACCGCGCGCAGTGCGTCTTGCCGGCGCCGGGATACCCCATCAAGACGACCAGCGCGGGCGTCCCGGCGGGCGTCTCGGGCACGGCGATCTCCGTACGCAGCTGGGCCACCAGCACATCGACATGTTCGCCGTACGCCCGCGTCTGGGCCCGACCGGCCGCCGCGCCGCCCGCCCGCGTCCGGTTCATGCGGCGAACCCGCGCCCGCGGAGCGCGGCCCGGGCCGCTCCCGCTTCGTCCCACGGCAGCTTCTCCTCGCCGACGATGATCGAGCCCTCGTGACCCTTACCCGCGAGGAGGACGGTGTCACCCTCGGCGGCATCGGCGATGGCCGCATTGATCGCAGCGGTCCGGTCCGCGATGACCCGGTAGTCCCGGTCACGCTGCTTCCCCGCCTCGACGGCACCGGCCTCGATCTCGGCCAGGATCGTCGCAGGGTCCTCGAACCGCGGGTCCTCCTGCGTGATGAAGAACCGGTCCGCGTACTTCGCGGCCACGGCGGCCAGCTTCGGCCGCTTCGTTCTGTCGCGCTCGCCGGCGCTGCCGAACACCGCGATCAGCTTTCCCGCGGTGAGCGGGCGGAGGAGCGCGAGCACCTTCTCGAGCGACTCCGGCGTGTGCGCGTAGTCGACGATGACCGTGAATGGCTGGCCGGCGTCGATACGATCCATCCGGCCGCGGACGGGTACGGCATGCGCGAGCGCGTCACGGCACTGGGCCAGCGTCGCGCCGGCAGCGAGGCCGGCGCCCGTCGCGGCCAGCGCGTTGTGGACGTTGAAGCGCCCGACGAGCGGAAGCTGCAGCTCCACGCTCTCGCCTCCGGCCGTGATCTTGATGCGCGAGCCATTCGCGTCGGCAGCGAGGATGGCCGCCTGCACGTCGGCCAGTGCATCGATGCCGTACGAGATGACGCGCGCGCCGGCCGCGCGATCGGCAAGGTAGCGCCAGTGCGGATCGTCCGCGTTCAGCACCGCGGTCTTTGGCACGCCCTTGTCCTGCCCTTGGGTGAGCATCTCGAAGAGGAGGCCCTTCGCGCGAAGGTACTCCTGCAGGCTGCCGTGGAAGTCCAGATGCTCCGGGGTGATGTTCGTGAATACCGCCACATCGACGTCGATGTTGCGGATCTTCCGGAGGGCGAGGGCATGCGATGTCGCCTCGAGCACACCCCACGTGCCGCCGGCCACGAGCAGCTCGGCGCAGAACTCCTGGAGCTCGAGCGCCTCCTGGGTGCTCTGGCGAGTGTCGTTCTGCCACTCGTGATCCGCGAGCTTGAAGTCGACCGTCGTCGCGTATCCGGTGCGCAGGCCGGCGCCCTCGAGGACCTCTGAGACGAGATGGACGGTCGTCGTCTTGCCATCGGTCCCGGTGACCGCGACGACCTTCAGCGTTCGCGTCGGGTGGTCGAAGAACTCGGCGCCCAGATCGGCGAGCGCCGCACGCGTGTCGGGAACGACGGCCAGGGGCACATCCGCAGGGACCGCTCGTTCGGCGACGACGGCGACCGCGCCATTCGCGATGGCCGCGGGCACGAAGTCGGTGCCGTCACGGTGGAATCCCGGTACGGCGACGAACAGCGACCCGGGCTTCACAGCGCGCGAGTCGTAGGCGATCGCGCGGACATCCACGTCCGCGGCCGCATCGGGAAGCGGGATCTTCGCCTGTGAGAGCAGCGCGCCGAGCTTCACTCGCCGCCCCCGCGTCCGCGGCGTAGCTGCAGCGCGCGCGTGTAGACCGGCTCGAGCAGGAGGAACGCGCGGTAGGCGACCTGCCGCGGCACAGCATCGTGCGCGCCCACCCACCGGGTCACCGTTCCGCCGAACCCCTTCTTGAACTGGTAGGGGCCGTGCATCGGATCGCGCGCGTCGGACGGATCGACGGGGATCCCGCCGAAGTCGAAGGTCTTCGCCCCGCGCGCATGCGCTTCTACGATGCAGCGCCACAGGAGCCCGTAGGCCGCGTAGACCTTGCGGCCGGCGTCGTTCGTCGCGCCGTACTGGTAGACCTCGCGATCGCCGCAGTGCCAGGTCATCGCGCCGGCGATCGGCCGGCCCTCGTGCTCGGCCAGCCACAGCGTCGCAAGCCCGGCGTCGATGAGCCGGCGCCACACGGTCCGGTAATACGTCTCGGTCCGGGTGATGAAGCCCGCGCGGCGGCCGGTGAGCGCGTACAGGTCGTAGAACGCACCCAGGTCCTCATCGCTCGTGCCCGGGTACACCTGCACGCCGCGCTTCTCGGGCTGGCGGACGCTCCACCGCGTGTCCTTTTCCAAGCCGGCCATCAAGTCATCTTGCGTCGTGTCGACGAGCGGCCGTTCCAGCGTCGCGACGACCGGCTGGATATCGGGTCCGCGCACGAAGCCGGCGGATCGCAAGGCGGCCCCCGCCACGTCAGCCGTGCGCTCGAGGTCGACCTTGAGCACCAGCGCTCCCGCGGTCTCCTTCGCATGCCGGGCCAGCGCGTGCAGGACCTCGGGCAGGTCCGCGTCCGAGGCGACTGGGCCGCGCGGGCAGTAGCCGAAGCGCATGCCGGCCGGCAGCCGGCGCCAGAGCACGAGCGCGTGGCCGCCACCCGGACGGAGGAACTCGGCCGTCCACCCCTGCTCCTCGCGGATCGCGCCCCACACGCTCGACTGCATGACATGGCCGCCCGGTCCCTGCGCCGCGGCGCGGTCCCACGCCTCGGGCGCGTCGGTCATCGGGCGCTGGCGGCGAGGCGACGGCGTCCGGCGAACCGCCACAGCGGATAGAGCGGCGCGACCACCGGCAGGTCGAACGCGCCGGCCCAGGTCGCGACCAGGCCGCCGAAGCCGAGCTTGAAGTTCTCGATCCCGGCGAGCTCGTCACCCTCGTGCTCGGAGAGTCCCCACATGTCGTAGCGGACCACCCCGCGCTGCTTCATGCCCATCAACGAACGCCATTTGAGCAGATAGAACGGCCGCGATTCGCCGTGGGCCCCGGACCAGCCGCCGTACAGCTCCCAGGCGCGGTCGCCGATGCGCACCGCAAGGAGCGCCCCGTCGTCCTCGGTCCCGACCCGCGACATCGTCATGTGCGCGTTGTCTCCGAAGGCCTCGAGCAG
>JBBQZK010000119.1:0-3748 GCA_038207785.1 Candidatus Limnocylindria bacterium
GACCGCAGGACGGACAGTAAGGTCGGCCGAGCCGGGCGAAGAGCAGGCGCAGGTAGTCGTAAAGCTCGGTCGCCGTCGAGACGGTCGAGCGGGGGCTGCGGATGCCGTACTTCTGGTCGATGGCGATGGCGGGAGCTAATCCGTCGATCCGATCGACCGCCGCGTCGTCGAGCCGTCCGAGAAACTGGCGCGCGTAGGACGAGAGGCATTCGACGAATCGCCGCTGCCCTTCGGCAAAGATCGTGTCCATCGCGAGACTCGACTTGCCTGAACCCGATACACCGGTAATCACCGTGAGCTTGTTCTTTGGAATGTCGAGCGAAACGCCCTTGAGATTATGCTTCCGAGCGCCGCGAACACGGATCGCCGGAGCGCGCTTTGGCTCGTATGAGGGCCTCTCCTCTTCGGCTCGGTGAGAATGATGGGTTTGATATGCTCCCATCGAGCCGTCAGACGCGGCTTGCCGCGCGAGATGGGCAGCGTGTAGCTCAAAAGTCTCAGCGAGCAGCCGACCCGTATGCGACTCCTGAACCCGCGCGACCTCTTCGGGCGTACCGATCGCGACGATCAGGCCGCCGCCCGATCCACCCTCCGGCCCCATGTCGATGATGTAATCGGCGACCTTGATGACGTCGGGATTGTGCTCGACGACGAGAACCGAGTTGCCGGCATCGACCAGTCGGTTGAGGACGACCAGAAGCCTTCGGACATCGGCGAAGTGGAGGCCGGTCGTCGGCTCATCGAGGATGTAGAGGGTCCGACCCGTCGCCCGGCGCGACAGCTCCGTCGCGAGCTTCACCCGCTGGGCCTCGCCGCCGGACAGCGTGGTGGCCGGCTGTCCAAGGTGGATGTAGCTGAGGCCCACGTCGTTGAGCGTGCGCAGCTTCGACTCCACAGCGGGGACATTCACAAAGAATGCGAGGGCCTCCTCTACATTCATCTCCAGGACGTCACTGATGTTCTTGCCCTTGTAATGGATCTCGAGGGCTTCGCGGTTGTAGCGCTTGCCGGCGCAGACCTCGCACGGCACGTACACATCGGGAAGGAACTGCATCTCGATCTTGATGATCCCGTCGCCGGCACAGGCCTCGCAGCGCCCGCCCTTCACGTTGAAGGAGAACCGGCCGGCCGTGTATCCGCGCAGGCGGGCCTCGGGCACCGCGGCGAACAGATCGCGGATCGGCGTGAACAGACCGGTGTAGGTCGCCGGGTTCGAACGCGGCGTCCGCCCGATCGGGGACTGGTCGATGTCGATGACCTTGTCGATGTGCGAGATCCCCTCGATGGTCCGGTGGGCGCCGGGGCGATCCTTCGCCTTCGAGAGCGCCTGCGCGAGCCTGCGGTACAGGATGTCGTTGACGAGCGTGCTCTTGCCCGAGCCCGATACGCCGGTCACCGACACGAAGACGCCGAGCGGGAAACGCACGTCGATGTCCTTGAGGTTGTTCTGCGTCGCCCCGCGGACCGTGATGGCCTCACGCTTCGGCGCGCGGCGGTGCGGGGGGATCGGGATGCGCCTCCGGCCGGACAGGTACGCGCCGGTGATCGAGCGCTGGGAGCGGAGGATCGACTGGATCGGGCCCTCAGCGATGATCTCGCCGCCATGCTCCCCCGCTCCCGGTCCGACATCGATGACCCAGTCGGCCGTCCGGATGGTCTCTTCGTCGTGTTCGACGACGAGCACGGTGTTGCCGATGTCCCGCATCCCGAGCAGCGTCCGGATGAGGCGCGCGTTGTCGCGCTGGTGCAGGCCGATCGACGGCTCGTCCAGGATGTACAGCACGCCCATCAGCCCGGAGCCGATCTGGGTCGCGAGCCGGATGCGCTGGGCTTCGCCGCCCGAGAGCGTCGTGGCGGCCCGGTCGATGGTGAGGTAGTCGAGTCCGACATCTTTCAGGAACCCGAGACGCTGGCGGATCTCCTTGAGGACCTGCCGCGCGATCGTGCGCTCCCGGACACCCAGGGGCCCGCCCTTCACCTTGTCGAGGACGGTGGACCAGTCACCTGCTTCGAGTACCGACATCCGCGAGACGTCGACGATGTTCTTGTCGCCGATCCGCACTGCGAGCACCTCGGGCTTCAAGCGCGCCCCGCCGCAGACCGGGCATGGCCGCTCGCTCATGTACCGCTCGAGATCGATGCGGGTGAAGTCGCTGGTGGTCTCCTTGTACGAGCGCTCGACCCAGCCCATCACCCCTTCGAAGTCGACCTCATAGCTGCGCTTGTTGCCGCTCCGGTTCTCGTACGAGAGCTTGAGCGGCCCGCCGATGCCGTGGAGGATCGCGTCGACCGCCTTCTTGGGCAGATCCTTGATGGGCGTGTCGAGCGAGAAGCCGGCCTTGCGCGCGAGCGCGACGAGGATCGCCATCCGGTACGCGGCGGTGCTCTTCTCGCGCTGCCATGGGAGCACCGCGCCCTCGCGCACGGAGAGGTCGGGGTTCGCGAGGATGAGGTCCGGGTCGGGCTCGAGACGCGTGCCGATGCCGGTGCAGGCCGGACACGCGCCGTGCGGCGAGTTGAACGAGAACGTGCGTGGCTCGATCTCGCCGATCGAGAAGTCGCCCTCCGGACAGGCGAGGCGCTCCGAGAAGAGCCGTTCGGGCAGCGTGCCGTCCGCGTCCGCCACGAGCGCGAGGCCCTCGCCGAGCCGCATCGCCGTCTCGACGGAGTCGGTCAAGCGGGATCGGTCGGACTCGGCCTCCGCGCCGCGCCGGACGACGAACCGGTCGACGACGACCTCGACCGAGTGCTTCTTCATCTTGTCGAGGACGATGTCCTCCGAGAGGTCGCGGACGAAGCCATCCACGCGCACGCGCGCGAAGCCGCCGCGCCGCGCCGTGACGAGGAGCTGCTGGTGCTCCCCCTTTCGGTCACGCACGAGCGGCCCCAGGATGAGGAGCCGCGCCCCCTCGGGGTACGCCTGGATCTGATCGACGATCTCCTGGACGTGCTGCGCCACGATCGGGATCCCGTGCGTCGGGCAATGCGGAACGCCGACCCGCGCGAACAGCAGCCGCAGGTGGTCGTAGATCTCGGTGACGGTGCCGACGGTCGATCGGGGGTTGCGGGTCGCGCCCTTCTGGTCGATCGACACCGCGGGCGAGAGGCCCTCGATGAAGTCGACGTCCGGCTTCTCCATCTGACCGAGGAACTGGCGGGCGTACGCGGACAGACTCTCCACGTAGCGCCGCTGGCCTTCCGCGTAGATCGTGTCGAACGCGAGGCTGGACTTGCCGCTTCCGGACAGGCCGGTGATGACCACCAGCTTGTCCCGCGGCAGCTCCACCGTGACGTTCTTCAGGTTGTGTTCACGTGCTCCACGGACCACAAGCTTGTCCTGGGTGGCGGGACGATCGGGCACCCGCCCATGATACCGCGAGGACCCCCCTTTGGAACAGGCGTTCTAGCATGGGATGCCCTCATGCGCAGGCCCGCCGGGCGCTACCCTGCGGGCGACGGCCCGCGGGGGCGTGCGTGTGCGGGCACGATCGAGGGCGGCAGCATGCGCGCGACGAGGGCGTCCGGGCACCCGACGGACCGCCGCTCCAGCCATGGGCGCGGTTGGCCGGCACGGACGTGATGAGCGAGCGGGCTGGCCGGCGCCGGTACGTTCGGGTATGCCACGGCCGGCGTGCTGCAGCTCCAGGCCACGACGTGGGGCGAGATCCGCTACCAGAACCTGGCCGCGGTGGCGTTCAACGGCCTGTCCGTGGTGGCCTGCCTGGCGGAGATCGCCACGGCCTGACCA
>JBBQZK010000120.1:0-3503 GCA_038207785.1 Candidatus Limnocylindria bacterium
GATCCGGAACTTCAGCACGCGCTTCGCGGGGATCTTGATCTCCGCGCCGGTCGCGGGGTTGCGGCCGAGCCGCGCCTTGCGGTCGACGATCACGAGCTTGCCGAGGCCCGGGATCGTGAACCCGTTCTTGGCTTCCTTGTAGGCAAGATTGTTCAGCTCGTCCAGGAACTCCGCGGTCTGCTTCTTGGAAAGACCCGTCTTTTCTGAGAGCGTCGCCATCGTTTGCGACTTCGTCATTGAGGCCACCCTGCCGATCCTCCATATAAGCCCATTCGGGCGTATTTCCTCTGCATTGTGCATGTGCCCGGGGCACTATGTCCCTGATGTCGCTCGTAGTCGTGGATAACCCGGCCGATCGGCCAGCCTGGATCCTGGAGACGATCCGGCTCCTGACCGCCGCTGCCGCCGAGGAACGTCGCTCCCTCCTCCATTTGGTGGAGGACGCGACCGACACGGACCTCGTTGCGGGCACTCCGGACGACTGGGGCATCGGCCAGATCGCCGTCCACCTGCTCATCGTGGAACGGGGCGTCTGCCTGATCGCCCTTCGGCTTGCCCAGGGCGGGGCGGCCGGCAACACCGGCCAGCCCCGTCCGGCGCCGGGCGCAACCACCCGGGACGGCATCCGCTCGCTTGCGGACAAGGCCGCCGCAGCGGCGCAGCGGCTCAGCGCTGAATTCCCGTCGGATCCGGATGCCACCCGGACGGCCGAGCACCCGTTCTACGGTCCGATGAACTGCTTCGGCTGGCTGCTCACGATCCCAAACCACTATCGCGCGCATCTTGCCGCCCACGTGGCCGGCCGCCCGTCGGCGCTCTAGCCGCTAGATTTCCCCTGCCGCAGGAGGGACCGCTCATGTCGTCCGAGACCACCCAAAGCTCCGCCCTCGACACCCTCGGGTCCGAGACGCGGACCTTCCCGCCGCCGGCCGAGTTCGCGCGTCGGGCCAGCGCGGCCGACCCGTCCATCTACGAGCGCGCGGAGAAGGACTTCGAGGGCTTCTGGGCCGAGCAGGCCCGGACCCTGGCCTGGCGGAAGCCGTTCACCACCGTCCTCGAGTGGGAGCCGCCGTATGCCAAGTGGTTCGCCGACGGACAGCTGAACCTCTCCGAGAACTGCCTCGACCGCCACGTGAAGGCGGGCAAAGGCTCCAAGGTCGCGTATCACTGGGAGGGCGAGCCGGGTGACACCCGGACCCTCACCTATCAGGACCTCCTCGATGAGACGCAGCGCTGCGCCAATGCCCTGAAGGTGCTCGGCGTGCGGAAGGGCGACCGCGTCGCCATCTACATGCCGATGATCCCCGAGCTGCCGGTCGCGATGCTCGCGTGCGCGCGGATCGGCGCGCCATTCACCGTCGTGTTCGGTGGCTTCTCCGCTGAAGCGCTCGCCGGCCGCATCGGCGACTCCGGGGCGAAGCTCGTGATCACGGCGGACGGCGGCTATCGCAAGGGCAACGTCGTCCCGCTGAAGAAGAACGCCGATGACGCGATCGCGCAGACCTCGACGGTCGAGAAGGTCCTCGTGGTGCGGCGCACGAAGCAACAGGTCGCGTGGACCGACGGCCGTGACGTGTGGTGGCACGAGCTGGTCGCCAGCCAAAAGGCCGACTGCCCGGCCGAGGCCGTCGACGCGGAGCACATGCTCTATCTCCTCTACACGAGCGGCACCACCGCGAAGCCGAAAGGCATCGTTCACACCACGGCCGGCTACCTCACCGGCGTCGCGACGACGACGAAGCTGATCTTCGACGTGAAGGATGACGACGTGTACTGGTGCGCGGCCGACATCGGCTGGGTCACCGGACACAGCTACATCGTGTTCGGACCGCTCGCCAATGGCGTCACGGGTGTGATGTACGAGGGCACGCCGGACTTCCCGGACAAGGATCGCTGGTGGTCGATCATCGAGAAGTACAAGGTCTCCATCCTGTACTGCGCCCCGACGGCGATCCGCACGTTCATGAAGTGGGGATCCGAGTACGTGGAGCGGCACGACGTGAGCTCGCTCCGGCTCCTCGGCTCGGTGGGGGAGCCCATCAACCCGGAGGCCTGGCTCTGGTACCACCAGAGCATCGGCGGGGGCAGGTGTCCGATCGTCGACACGTGGTGGATGACGGAGACCGGGATGATCCTGATCTCGCCGCTCCCTGGGATCACGACGACGAAGCCGGGAAGCGCGACATTCCCCTTCCCGGGCGTGAAGGCCGACGTCGTCGACGAGGAGGGCAAGAGCGTCCCGCTCGGTCAGGCCGGCTATCTCGTGATCACGCGCCCGTGGCCAGCGATGCTTCGCGGGATCTACAACGACGACAAGCGATACAAGGAAACCTACTGGAGCCGGTATCCGGGTCGCTACTTTGCCGGCGACGGCGCGAAGCGGGACAGCGACGGCTATTTCTGGCTGATGGGTCGCGTCGACGACGTGATGAAGATCTCCGGACATCGCATCTCCACGACCGAGGTGGAGTCCGCGCTCGTCTCACATCCGAAGGTCGCCGAAGCCGCGGTCATCGGCCGTGAGGATC
Organism: Candidatus Limnocylindria bacterium; assembly: GCA_038207785.1. Lineage (GTDB taxonomy): Bacteria > Chloroflexota > Limnocylindria > P2-11E > P2-11E > UBA4735. Next base: position 2,529 of record JBBQZK010000120.1, read on the forward strand.
CGGTGACGACCCAGGCGATCTTCGCCTTCGTGACGCTTCGCGGGGGGAACGACTCGAGCGAGGCCCTCTCAAAGGAGCTTCGCGAGCATGTGGTCTCCAAGATCGGCTCGATCGCCCGGCCCAAGACGATCATGTTCACGCCGGAGCTGCCGAAGACACGGTCCGGCAAGATCATGCGGCGGCTGCTGCGCGACATCGCGAACGGCACGCCCCTCGGGGACACCACCACGCTCGCCGACGCGAGCGTGGTCGAAACCATCCGAGGATCGACCGGCAAGGACGACTAGTTCCGCCCCGCGGTAAGCCCTGGTCGGATGGTCCCTTGACGGCACGTCCAACTAAGCCCTAAATACGGCCAGTCGGGGCGCTCTGCGCCTCCGGGAGGTGGTGGGACAGGAACACGGGCCCGATCGGGCCTGATGCTGTGACCGCGTGGCACCAGTCGCACAGGGATGGGCATCGCGATTTCGAAGGAGGGGCATCTTGGCAACAATGGCGACCCCGCGGGCCGGAGGGTGGCGAACGACGTACGGGCTTCCGTTCGTCATCGGCGCTTCGTCCGCGGGCACGATCATCGAGTGGTACGACTTCTACCTGTACGCGACGCTCGCACCGTTCTTTGCACCGGTCTTCTTCCCGAACGACAACCCGACCGCGTCGCTCCTGTCCGCGTTCGCGACGTACGCGCTGGGGTTCCTCGTCCGTCCCTTCGGTGCGGTCGTGTTCGGTCGCATCGGCGACGTCATCGGCCGCAAATACGCGTTCATGCTGACGATCACGATCATGGGCCTGGCGACCGTGGGCGTGGGCCTCCTGCCGACGTTCGCAGCAATTGGCATCATCGCCCCGATCATCCTGGTCACGTTGCGACTGGCGCAAGGTCTGGCGCTCGGCGGCGAGTACGGCGGCGCCGCGATCTACGTCGCGGAGCACGCGCCCGACAACAGGCGCGGCTATTACACCGCCTGGATCCAA
>JBBQZK010000121.1:0-3173 GCA_038207785.1 Candidatus Limnocylindria bacterium
ACGGCGCCGGAAGGAAGCCGAACTTCTCGCGACCCGCGCCGAGCCCCTCTCCGAACGGCCCGCCGAGGGCCAGGCCGTAGATCGATTGGATCGTCTGGAAGCCCGCGCCCTGCGGATCGGTCCACGGATCGAGGAACGTCGTGAGCCGCGCGAGCCGATAGGGCTGCACCACGGCCACCGAGGCGACGGCGATGGTCGTCAGCGCCGCGAGGGCGGCGAACTCGGCGATCCGCGCCCCGGCGACGAAGTACATCCCGAGACCGATCGCCACGAGGACGATCGCGGTGCCGAGGTCGGGCTCGGCGACGACGAGGCCGGCGACGAGCGTCACGAGCGCGATGAACGGAAGCGTCACGGACCACCGCCCGATGCGCTCCTGCTTCGCGGCGAGCCAGAACGCGAGGTAGACCACGACCGCGAGCTTCGCGAGCTCTGCGGGCTGCAGGCCGGCGAACGATGACACCCGCAGCCAGCGCGACGCGCCTCCGACGCGTGTGCCGACGCCGGGCACGAGCACGACGATGAGGAGGATCACCGCGATCACCAGCCCCGGGAACGCGAGCCGCCGGTAGCGGTGGTAGTCGACCCGCGCGACGATGAACATCGCGAGCAGGCCGATGGCCACCCACGCCGACTGCTGGACGAGGAAGTAGCGAGGGTCGTCCTGCGCGTCCAGCGCTTTGATGCCACTCGCGCTGTAGACCATCGCGAGGCCGATCGCCAGCAGGGCGAGCACGACGGAGAGGAGCATCAGGTCGTAGCCGGTATGGGTCGGCAGGCGCAGCCGTTTCATCCGCGCGTCCCGGCCATCGCTCGAGCGGCGACCCGGAACACGTCGCCCCGCTCCTCATACGACGTGAACATGTCGAAGGACTGGGCCGACGGGGACAGCAGCACCACGTCGCCGGGCTGCGCGAGGCTGCGAGCCTTCCGCACGGCCTCGGGCAGCGAGGCCGCGCGCAGGACGGGGAGGGGCTTGCGCGACGCACCCGCGCGCTCGAGCGCTGCCGCGATCTCGTCGGCACACTGGCCGATGAGCACCGCGCCGCGCGCGTCCGTGACCACGGCGCGCGCGAGCTCGGTGAAATCCGCGTTCTTCGAGACGCCGCCGAGGATGACGACCGACGGCCGCCCGAATGCGGTGAGTGCGATGATCGTCGCGACCGGCGTGGTGCCCTGCGAGTCGTTGACGTACAGGACCCCATCGGCTTCGGCGACCCGTTCGAGGCGGTGCGGCAGCCCGGCGAACTCCCGCAGGACGCCGGCGATCGCCTGCGCGGGGATCCCCCGGGCGTCACCAACGGCCGCGGCCGCCAGGGCGTTCGCGACGTTGTGCCGGCCGGGGATCCGCAGCTCGCGCTCGTGGAGGATGGGCGAGGTCTCTGCGCCATCGACCAGCGTGAGGGTGCCGTCGGCGTCGCGCCAGGCTCCCCGCTTGGGACGGAGGGTCAGCGAATAGCCTCGGACCTCCGAGGGAACGCCGGTGTGCAGAGCGACCGCCGTCGGATCATCGAGGTTCAGGACCGCGACATCGCGCGGCCCCTGCCAGGCGAGAATGTTCCGTTTCGCCGCGACGTACGCGTCGCGCGTGCCGTGATGGTCGAGGTGGTCCTCGAGCACGTTGGTCACCACCGCCACGTGCGGGCTCCGGCCGAGGGTCTCGAGCTGGAAGCTCGAGAGCTCGAGCACGACCACGTCATCCGCTGAGATCGTCGACAACAGGTCGATGATGGACGTCCCGATGTTGCCTCCGGCGATGACCCGCTTCGGCCCCGTCTCGAGGATCCGGGCGATGAGCGTGAACGTCGTGCTCTTGCCCTTCGTCCCGGTGACGCCGACGATCGGCGCCGGGCAGAGGCGAAAGAAGAGTCCGATCTCCGTCAGCACCGGGATGCCGCGCTGCACGGCGCGCTGGACCGTCGCCGATCGAGGGCGGACGCCGTTGATCACGAAGACGTAGTCGGGATCCGCGAGCGCGGCGTCATCGCTCGATGGCCCGAGGATGAGCTCCGCCGGCGTGTCGCCGAGGCGCGCGATCCCATCGTTCAGCTTCTCGCGCGGCAGCGGATCGGTGATCGTGACCAGTCCCCCGTTCGCCACGAGGAACCGCGCGATACCCGTCGCGGTCCGGCCCTTGCCGAGACCGACGATCGTCACCCGACGGCCGGCGAAATCCCGCGGCGCGACATCGGGGTCGAAGGTGAGGCTCATCGCCTCGCCCGCCCGATGATCCCAAGGCCGGTGCCGTTGCGACCGCCCTCGCCGCGGTAGCTCCAGATGTCCGCGCCACCGCTCATCGTGCACACGTCACAGCGTTCGACGGTGCGCACGCCGGCCTGCTCGAGCTGTTGCACGTTCGCCGACCACAGGTCGAAGACCGGCCGGCCGTCGGCGCCGGCGAACAGGACGTCCGCGCTGTCGGAGCCGAGCCGTTCCCGGATCGTCGCGGCGCGCGGCTCGTCGATCACGTAGCAGCACGGTCCGATCGAGGGACCGATCGCCGCGACGAGGCGGCTCGTGTCCGCACCATTCCGAACGAGCGCCTCGACCAGCCGCACCGCGATGCGCCTGGAGGTGCCTTGCCAGCCGGCGTGCGCCGCGCCGATCGGGCCCGCGGGGTCGGCGATGAGGATCGGCACGCAGTCTGCGGCCGCGACCCCGAGCAGCAGACCGTCCGAGTCCGTCCACATGCCGTCCGCCTCGGCCGATGGATCGCCGACATCGTCGGCCCGCACCACCGTGTCGCCGTGGATCTGGCGCAGGCGGACGACGCGATCGAAGCCGAGCTGCGCCGCGAGCGCCCGGCGGTTGCGCTCCTGCTCGTCGAGCGGATGGACGCCGCCGGCCATGCTGCCCAGGCGGCGGGTCGTGAAGCCGGCCACGAGGCCGAGCCGGCCCAGGGCCGGCGACCAGAGGATGCCGTCGCGCTCGACCCAGGTGTCCTCGAGGAGCGTCACGTGACCGGCGTCACGAACGCGAGGACGGCGGCCATGATCCCCGCGAGCGCCGCGATGAGCCAAAAGCGGATCGTGACCTTCTGCTCCGGCCAGCCGATGAGCTCGAAGTGGTGATGGATCGGCGCCATCCGGAAGATCCGGCGGCCGCGCAGCTTGAAGCTCCCCACCTGCAGGATGACCGAGAGGTTCTCGACGACGTACAGGAATCCGGCGACG
>JBBQZK010000122.1:0-2987 GCA_038207785.1 Candidatus Limnocylindria bacterium
GTGCGCCAGGGGTGCCAGAAGCCGTGCGCATGCGGGCGAATGAAGCGCGTCGAGAGCGCGGCGAGCGCCAGCGTCCCGCACCAGAAGTAGATGTAGGCGACGGCGCGGCGCTCCGAGAAGCCGATGTTCAGGAAGCGGTGATGTAGGTGCGTGAGGTCGCCGACGAAGACGGGCTGGCGGTACTTGATCCGCTTCGCGATGACGAACGACGTGTCGAGGATCGGGATCGCCAGCACGAGCAACGGGAAGAACAGCGACGCGATCGCGGCCGTCTTGAGCAGGAACTGGACGGAGATCGTCGCCAAGACGAAGCCGAGCAGGAGCGCCCCCGAGTCGCCCATGAAGATTCGCGCCGGGTAGAAGTTGTGGCGCAGGAACCCGACGCAGGCGCCGAGGACGATGGCGGTTGCGATCGCCGCCTGAGGCTTGCCCAGCGAGAGCGCGATCACGCTGAACGTGCCGGCCGAGATCGCGCAGACCCCCGCCGCGAGCCCGTCGAGCCCGTCCAGGAAGTTGACCATGTTCATGATCGCGACGATCCACACCATGGTCAGCGAGATGCCGACCCAGGCCGGCAGCTGATGGATCCCGAGCACGGGGAACGTGAACCGGTGCACCCAGATCCCGAACCCGGCCGGGATCGCCGCCGCGGCTAGCTGTCCGCCGAGCTTCTCCCACCAGCGAAGCCCGCGGAAGTCGTCGACCGCGCCGACCGTCGTCGCGACCGCGGCTCCCAGCAGAAGACCCCGCGTCTCGCGACCGAGATCGAGGAACGCGAGCGCCGGAACGAAGATCCCGAGGAAGAGCGCGATTCCGCCGAGCCGCGGCACCGCGCGTGCGTTCGGACGCCGGCCGGGCTCCTCGCGCCCCACGACTCCGAGGACCCGCGCCATCCCCCCCACCGCGGGCGTGAGTAGGACGACGACCACGAGCGCAACGAGCGCGCCGTAGGCGACTTGAAGATTGTCGGCCAGGGTGTCGAGAGCTTGGTGCACTAGTGCACTTACTTGGTTCCGTAGAGGCGATCGCCTGCATCGCCCAGGCCGGGGACGATGAAGCCGCGCTCGTTCAACCCGCGGTCGACCGCTGCCGTCACGATCGTCACGTCGGAGTGCTCGGCTTGCAGGTGCTGGATGCCCTCGGGCGCGGCCACGAGGCAGACGAGGATGACCGACCGCGCGCCCTGCGCCTTCACCGACGCGATCGCGGCGGCGCTCGAGTTGCCGGTCGCGAGCATCGGGTCGAGCACGATCGCGTCTCGCTCGGCCAGGTCCGCGGGCAGCTTGACGTAGTACTCGACCGGCTGGAGGGTTTCCTCGTCACGGTAGAGGCCGATGAAGCCGACGCGTGCGCCCGAGATCAGCGAGAGGACCCCGTCGAGCATCCCGAGCCCAGCGCGCAGAACGGGGCAGACCGCGACCTTCTTGCCCGGGATCCGGTGCGCAGTCATCCGCTCGAGCGGCGTCTCGATCTCGATCGGTTCGGTCGGGAATTCCTTTGTCGCCTCGTACGTGAGGAGGAGCGTCAGCTCGTTGACCAGCTTGCGGAAGTGGACGGTCGGTGTCTCCTTGTCCCGGAGGTACGAGAGCTTGTGCTGGACCAGCGGATGATCTACCCGGATCAACCTTCCGGTCGCGGTTGCGCTCACGCGTAGGACGTGTAGCCGCGGAAGCCCGGATACAGCGGCCGCTTCGCGCACAGCGCGTCGACGCGCCCGATCAGCGCCTCGGAATCGAACTCGGCCTTCAGCGCGTCGACGATGATCGCCGCGACGTCGCGGAAGTCTTTCTCGTCGAAGCCGCGCATCGTGCCGGCCGGGGTGCCGAGCCGCAGCCCCGAGGCGATCATCGGCGGACGCTCATCGAACGGGATCGTGTTCCGGTTCGTCGTCACCTTGACGCTTTCCAGCCGCTCCTGCGCATCCTTGCCCGAGAACTCTGACTCGCGTAGGTCGAGCAGCATCAGATGCGTGTCGGTGCCGCCGGTGAGTACGTCGAGGCCCCCGTCGACGAGCGCCTCGGCGAGTGCGTCGGCGTTCACGCGGATCTGGCGCTGGTACTCCCGGAACGCCTCGGTCGTGGCGATCTTGAAGCAGGTCGCCTTCGCCGCGATCGTGTGCTCGAGCGGTCCGCCCTGCATCCCGGGGAAGATGGCGCGGTCGACGGCCTTCGCGTGCTCCTCCTTGCAGAGGATGAATCCCGCACGTGGGCCGGCGAGGGTCTTGTGCGTCGTCGAGGTGACGAAGTCGCAGTAGGGGACCGGGTTCGGGTGCAGGCCGGCCGCGACGAGTCCGGCGAAGTGGGCCATGTCGCAGAGGAGCAGGGCTCCGACCTCGTCGGCAATCTCGCGGAAGCGCTCGGCGTCGACGGTGCGCGGATAGGCGGAGCCTCCACAGATGATCAGCTGAGGCTTGTGCTCCTTCGCCAGCCGAAGCACGTCGTCGTAGTCGACGACCATCGTCTCCCGGCTGACCCCGTAGTGGACGATGGTGTACGTCCGGCCGGAGAAGTTGACCTTCAGGCCGTGCGTGAGGTGACCGCCGTGGTCGAGGCTCAGCGAGAGGATCGTGTCGCCCGGCTGCAGGACCGCGTTGTAGGCGCCCATGTTCGCCTGCGCGCCTGCGTGCGGCTGTACGTTGGCGTGCTCGGCGCCGAAAAGCTCCTTCGCACGCTCGATCGCGGTCGTCTCGATCTCGTCCACCACCTCGCAACCGCCGTAGTAGCGCCTGCCGGGGTAGCCCTCGGCGTACTTGTTCGTCGGCGTGGAGCCGATGGCCTCGAGGATCGACGGCCAAGTGAAGTTCTCGGACGCGATCAGCTCGATCTGGCCACGCTGCCGCTCGAGCTCGCGCTCGAGGAGCTGTGCGATCTCCGGGTCGATCTCGCCGAGCCCGGCGCTCGTGAGGTGCTGGAAGGTCTCCTGCGCGACGGCCATGCGAATCGCTCCTCTCCCGCGGTGTTCGTTTGAGGATAGTCGAGCGTCAGGCC
>JBBQZK010000123.1:0-2820 GCA_038207785.1 Candidatus Limnocylindria bacterium
CCTCCGGTGACTCGCTGGGGACTGCTCCTTCTCCTGGCCTACCTCGCCATCGGGCTGAGTCCCTTCGACGCGCGACGCGCGACGCGCTACGCGGTCTGGACGACCGTCGTCGTCCTGCTCTTGGTCGCCGTCAGGAGCGGATCGCTGTGAGCACGGTCGCTCTTCCGCCGCGCTACCGTGGCGCACATCGCGAGGGCTCCGTCCCGCGCGTCGGGCTCTTCGTAGCCGCGGGGTCGCTCCTCGCCGGCCTGATCGCCGGGGAGCTCGTCGCGGGGGGCCATCCGATGGCGGTCGCCGGCCTCGCGGCGATCCTGCTGCCCGTCCTCATGTGGAAGCGGCCCGAGCTTGGCCCGACGATCTTGCTCGTCGGCGCGTTGGGAATCGAACAGTTCGGCTACACCGTCGGGCCGCGGGCTGGGGCCGCGACCGCGCAGATCCCGCTCTTCCACGGTCTCGGGGGCCTGCACATCAGCCCCGCGGACATACTGCTCGTCCTGCTGTTCGGCATCTACCTCGCGAAGCGAGACGCCGTCCTGGCCGCGCCGCCGCGCACGCCGCAGCGCATCGCGATGCTCACGCTCCTCGGCGTGGTCGTCTTCGGCGTGGTCGTCGGGCAGATTCACGGCGGCCAGCTGCGGATAGCGTTCACGGAGACGCGCCCGTACTTCTACCTCGTCGTGACATACATGCTCGCGTCCGCGCTGATCACGACGCGCGCAGCGGTTCGCGCGCTGCTTTGGGGCCTCGTGGCGACGATCGGCTTCAAGGCCGGGCAGGGGCTTCTAATCTTCCTGTCGGTCCGTCACCTGTCGGTGCCGCCCGACGCGGTGCTGGCGCACGAGGAGGCGCTCTTTTTCTCGGCGTTCCTGCTCTTCGTGCTCGCGCTGTGGCTGTTCGAGGTGCCCGGCCCGCTCCGCACGACAGCCACGGCGCTCGCGCCGCTCGTGGTCGCCGGAGACCTGGCCAACTCGCGCCGTACGGCCTGGCTCGTGCTCGGCGCGGGGCTGATCGCGCTCCTCATCGTCGCGTTCGCGGTGCTGCCGACGAGGCGGCGCGCGGTCCGCCGAATCATGCTCGTGATTGCGGTCGCTTCGGCCGTCTACCTGCCTGCGTTCTGGAACAAGACCGGGGGCCTCACCCAGCCCGCGCGGGCGATCCACTCGGCGGTGGCGCCGTCGCCGCGCGACGCGTCGTCCGACCTCTACCGGATCCAGGAGGACGCGAACCTCCTGCTGAACATCCGCAACGGCGGCCCGCTCGGCCTCGGCTTCGGCGTCCCGATCGACTACGCGCTGCCGATCGTGGACATCAGCGACATCGACCCGTTCATCGCGTACATCCCACACAACGGCGTCCTCTACCTCTTCATGCGCATGGGCGTGCTCGGCGCGGTCGCGTTCTGGGCTGTGCTCGGCATCGGGATCCTCGGCGCGTGCCGGCTGGCGAGGTCGCGCGACCGCGAGCTCGGGGCGATCGGCGCACTCACTGTCGCAGTCCTCGTCGCCTATGCGTTCGAGGGCCACACCGACCAGGGGTTCTTCTTGTACCGCGTCGCCTTCACCGTCGGCACGCTGCTCGGGCTCGCAGAGGCAGCGAGACGGATGAGCGCGCAGGTCCCGGCGGCTGCCGCGGCGATGCCAGCGCGTGTGCGGGCGCCGCGAGGGGTCTCGCGGCCGAAGCTCCGCGCTCCTCTCGCGCCGCTTCTCCCGGAGCCCGAGCTGCCGGCGGCGACGGCGACGACGACGACGAACGGCGCTGCGGCGAAGCACGCGGCCGAGCCGCGGCGCCCACGGACGCCACGCGAGCGTGGCGCGCAGATCGCGGCGTCCGCGGCCCTGCCCGCCGCGGCCGGGTTCTTCGTCTGGCTCTTCGTGACCGGCGGACCGCACACAACCCGGATCGTCACCGTGCGTCGGCCGTCGCCCGCGGCCACCATCGCGCACAAGACTGCGGTGCCCGCGGCCGCTCCCGCGCGAGTTGTCGTCACCGGCCGGGACCGCGGCTCCCGGCTCCAAGTCCGGCGCGACTCGGCGGTAGGCCCGGTGCTGTACGAGGGCGTCCTCCCCGGCGGAAGCTCGCGCGCGTTCCAGGGGCGGCGGCTCTGGATCCGGTTCGGCGCCGCTGCGAACCTGATCGTGACGCTGAACGGGAAACTCGTCCCGCTCCATGGCGCGGGCGAGACGGTGTTCACGGGAAAGGGCGGATGACGTTGGAGTCCTCGATCCGAACCGACCGGATTCGTCCGCTCCGGGTGTCCCCGTGATCTCGCACGAGCATCACGAGCCGGCCGCGGGCACTCTCGCGCCGGCCGAAACCGGCGCCCGCGAAGCCTCGGCTGCGGGCGGAATCAAGCTCTTCCTGGTCCGGGTCCTCAATTACCTGACGAACTACGTCGTTTCGCACGTCCCGAGCTTCACGCTGCGGCACGCGTGGTACGCGCACGTGCTCGGAGTCCGACTGGCGCGCGGGGCGGCGGTGCACATGGGGTGCTACCTCTGGTTCTACGGCCCGGGGCAGCTCCGACGCGACGGGCTGACGATCGGCGCGAACACGCGCATCAACCGGAATTGCTGCCTCGACGCGCGCGGCTCGCTGCGGATCGGCGACAACGTGAGCATTTCGGCCGAGGTGACGATCCTCACCGCCTTCCACCAGATCGACCATCCGGAGTTCGCGGTCGAGGCCCGGCCCGTCGTGATCGAGGATCACGTCTGGATCGGAACTCGCGCGACGATCCTCGCGGGGGTCACGCTAGGCCGCGGCTCGGTCGTCGCCGCCGGTGCCGTCGTCACGCGGGACGTCGAGCCGCTCGCGGTCGTC
>JBBQZK010000124.1:0-2776 GCA_038207785.1 Candidatus Limnocylindria bacterium
CGATTCGCCGTGGGCCCCGGACCAGCCGCCGTACAGCTCCCAGGCGCGGTCGCCGATGCGCACCGCAAGGAGCGCCCCGTCGTCCTCGGTCCCGACCCGCGACATCGTCATGTGCGCGTTGTCTCCGAAGGCCTCGAGCAGGCGCTCGAAGTACGGACGCGCGCGGAGGGCGAAGTGATCGCGTGCGGCCACCTTCGTCAAGACCACGAGGAAGCGACCGACGTCACGCGTCTCCTCGGTGATCACGCTCTCGCGCTCGGCCTTGTGGATGTACTGGCGGGTCTTCTTCCGCATGCCCGCGAGCAGGTCCTCGGGCGTTCGGGAGAGGTCCATGAGCAGGGTGCGGCGCGGCTGGACGAAGACCCCCGCGGGCCGCGCGCCGGCGCGCGCCAACGCCGAGGCCAGATCGGGATCCTCCGGCAGCTCCGGGTCGACGAGCAGGCCGGCGCAGCGATCGGCCGACAACGCGGCGCTGAGCGCGCGCATGGCGTCGGGCAGATCGGCCGCGGCGACGATCGGGCCGCGCGGGACGTAGGCGAGGGTGATGCCGAGCGGACCGGGCTTGAGGAGCACCTGCGCGACGCCGGCCCGGCGCCCGCCATCGTCGAGCGTGAAGCGCCGCACGAGCCAGCCGTCCCCGCGCTTGACCTCGGCCCAGCCGGACGATTGCAGCAGATGGACCTGACCGGTGGCGCGAAGCAGCTCGTCCCATGCGCTCCCGTCAACCGCGGGGACCGGGATCGCGCGCAGGCTCAGGCTATTCCGCCGCGCCCGCGGGCACGGCTGGCTCCTCCGTCTTGGCCGGCAGCTCTCGCGCGGTGAAGGTGCATTCGGGGTATCGCTCGCAGCCGTAGAACACCGACCGCCCACGGCCGCGGCGGCGCACGAGCTCCCCCTGACCGCACAGTGGGCAGTTGACCCCGGTCTTCTGTTGCGTCTTCTTGATGTACTTGCAGTCCGGATATCCGGTGCACCCGATGAACGGTCCGAAACGGCCGCGTTTCTTCGCGAGCGGCTTGCCGCAATCGGGGCAGACCTCGCCCTCGACGATCTCCGGGCCCTGCTCCTCACCCTCGAGCGGCGCCGAGTAGTCGCAGCCGCCGGGGGGCGTCGGCTGGCCCTTCTTGCCCTTCACGAAGCCGGTGCACGAATAGAACCGCCCGTAGCGGCCGAGCTTGATGATGACCGGACGGCCGCATTTCGGGCAGATCTTGTCCGTGGCCTCCTCGGTGACGTCCGCCTTGTTGACCGAGGCGGTCTTCTCCTTGACCAACGCCTCGAACGGAATGAAGAACTCGCGCACCACCGGCTCCCACTCCACCTCGCCCGCGGCGACGCGGTCGAGGTCGAGCTCCATCCGCGCGGTGAAGCCCAGGTCGACGATGTCCGGGAAGTGCTCGGTGAGGAAGTCGACGACGGTGAACCCGACGTCTTCGGGCACGAGCGCGCGCTGCTCGCGCCGCACGTAGTGGCGGTCGATGAGCGTCGAGATCGTGGGCGCGTACGTCGACGGGCGGCCGATCCCGTGCTCCTCGAGCGTCTTCACGAGTGACGCTTCGTTGAACCGGGCTGGCGGCTGCGTGAAGTGCTGCGCCGCATCGAGGCCGAGCAGCTTGAGCTCCTCGCCCTCGACGACCTCGGGAAGCGGCGTGACTTCCTTCTCGGGCTCGTCGGTGCCCTCCTGGTAGACGCGCAGGAACCCGTCGAACGTGACCCGACGGCCGTTCGCGCGCAGGGTGTAGCCGTCGGCGCCAACGTCGAGCCTGGTGTTCTCGAATTTCGCGGGCGCCATCTGCGAAGCGAGCGTCCGCTGCCAGATGAGCGTGTAGAGGCGAAGCTGATCCTTGTTCAGGAAGCGCCGCATGCGATCGGGGGTGCGCGCAAGGTCGGTGGGGCGGATCGCTTCGTGCGCCTCCTGCGCGCCCTTGCTCCGGGTCTTGAAGTGGCGCGGCTTCTCGAGGGCGTACGGCGCGCCGAATTCCCTGGTGATCACGTCCTTGGACTGCTTCAGCGCGCCTTCGGCCATGTGCAGCGAGTCGGTACGCATGTAGGTGATCAGGCCGACCGGGGTGTCGGGCCCGAGCGACACGCCCTCGTAGAGCTGCTGGGCCAGGACCATCGTCCGTTTCACGGAGTAGCCGAGCTTGCGCGACGCGTCCTGCTGCAGCGTCGACGTCGTGTACGGCCCACCGGCGCTGCGCGACGACTCGCGCTTCTCGACGCTGGCGACCGTGTAGACCGCGTCGGCGAGCGCGGCGCGATGCGTCTCCGCGTCGGCCGCGTTGCCGATCGCGAGCTTCTTGCCCTTGTGCTGGATCACCTCCGCCGTGAACGACTCGCCGGCGTGGTTCGCGAGCAGTGCGCCGATGGACCAGTACTCGTCGGGCTTGAACTTCTGGATCTCGCGCTCGCGGTCGACGATGAGCCGTAGCGCGACCGACTGCACGCGGCCGGCGGAGAGGCCGTACCGGATCTTCTTCCAGAGCAGCGGGGACATCGTGTACCCGACGAGCCGGTCGACGACCCGCCGGGCCTGCTGGGCGTTGACGAGATCCTGGTCGATCTGGCGCGGCTTGCGGAACGCCTCCGCGATCGCGTCGGGTGTGATCTCGTGGAAGGTCACGCGCCGCAGCTTCGACGCGGGGACGTTGATGATCTGCGCGACGTGCCACGCGATCGCTTCGCCTTCGCGGTCCAGGTCGCTGGCGAGCCACACCCGATCGGCGAGCTTCGCTTCCTTCTTCAGGAGCCGCGCGTGCTTCTCCGAGTCCGGCGG
>JBBQZK010000125.1:0-1886 GCA_038207785.1 Candidatus Limnocylindria bacterium
CGCGACCACGCGCCGCGCCACGCCCGCAGCCGCTCGGAGCCCCACCACCAGAAGCACGCCGCGAGGAGCAACACCCCCGGGATCACTGCGAGCTGGCCGCGCACCATCGGGGCCACGGCCGCGGTGAAGGCCGCCGCGGCGATCCACCACAGCGTCCTGCGCGTCAGCGCCTTGGCGATCAGGAAGAAGCAGAGCGCGGCGTACGGATACGCGAGCGGCTCCTCGACGAGGAACGAGGAATAGACCATCGCGGGGATCGCGGCCGCGCAGGCCGCCGCGAGCAGCGCCCAGCGCTTCGAGACGACCATCCGGCCGAGCCAGTAGGTCGGGAAGACGACCGCGGACATGGTGAACGCGCTGATGTACTTGATCGCCGCGTAGGCCTGGTGCGCGTCCGAGAACCACCACGCGGGCGCGATCAGATAGTTGAACAGCGACTGGAAGCCGTGCGGGACGCCTCGCCGCGCCGCGTGACCGGTCTCGGCAATCGCCCGAGAGAGTTGCGCCGACTCGAGCTCGTCGGTGAAGAGCCAGGGTGTGACGTGGCCCCAGGACTCCCAGCTGTAGATCAACGCGAGCCAGAAGAACACGGTCAGCACCGGGACCGCGGCAAGCAGGCGCTCCGAGCCCGCGATCGACCACGAGCGCGCGGGAGCCCGGCCCCGCGCAGACGCGACGCTCATTCGGCGGCGGCGCCCAGGATGACGCGCGGATCGAGGTGTTCGCGGCGTACGAAGCGGCAGTAGACGTCCGCGGCTGCGCAGGCGGCGACGATCCGGTCCAGAACGTCCCGCGGCGCGTCGGGAATCGTCACGAGCACCGCGTCCGGCTTGACGCGGGCCAACACACGCTGCAGATCGGACGAGGTGCCGAGGACGGGCACTCCCTGCAGGCGGGCGCGCCGAAGCCGGGGCGCGTCGTCGATGAAGCCGACGACCTGCTCCCCCGGCGTCTCGCGCAGCTCGCGCAGGAGGCTTCGCCCCCCGCGCCCGGCGCCGACGATCAGCGTTCGGCGACGGCCCGTGTGCGTCAGCGAGGAGATGCCGCGCGCGATCGCCCGCTCCCAGAAGCGCGAGGCCCCGATCATCACGGTGCAGAGGAGCGCGTCGATGACGAAGATCGAGCGCGGGAAGTCGTTCCATGCTCGCGTGGCCGAAAGGAAGCCGACGGCGACGAGCGCCGAGACGATCACGGCGGAGGCCACGGCACTCGCGTCCCGCGCGCCCGCATAGCGCCAGACCCCGCGGTAGAGCCCGAACGGGATGAACGCCGCGTAGCGCGCCGCGAGCAGGACCGGCAGCGCGAAGAGGAAGAACGTCTTCTGTGAGTCGGTGCCGCTGCCGCCGAGTCGGAGCATGTACGCCGCTGTGAAGGACGCTGTGACCAACGCGAAGTCGACGAGCGACTCGATCAGCCGGCGACGGTGCACGACGAACGTCCGCAGGATCACGTTGCCGGTTTCGGGCACGCGCATAGGGGCCTGCTCGGCGTTCGAGAGGAAGCTCCCGAACTGGACGAGCATTGCGAACGTGAGCAGCACGCCGACGAGGGTGATCCGGCCGTCTCCGAGCACGTTGTAGGCGAGGCTCGTCGCGCCGAGCCCGGCCGCGATCACTGCGAGCAGGATCACGGCGCGCCGCTCCGAGAGGCCGTGGTAGACGAGCCGGTGCGAGCTGTGGTCGCGTCCGCCCTGGTAGACGGGACGGCCTTCGAGTAGCCGCACGACCGTCACGAGGGTGGTGTCAAGGATCGGCACCGCGAGGATCAGGATCGGGAGGACGAGCGTCGCCACCGTGGTTCCCGCGACCTTGTAGCTCGAAGCGAGGCCGAGCACGCCGAGCGCGAACCCGAGCACCTGCGAGCCCGAGTCGCCCATGAACATCAGG
>JBBQZK010000126.1:0-1505 GCA_038207785.1 Candidatus Limnocylindria bacterium
GTCCTCTAGCGGAACATGTCCTTGTCGTGGGGGCGCACGTACGTTCGCGCCGTTTCGCTGCCTTCGGGCATCGCAAGGCCACGCACGATCGCGGCGGGGCGGCGGTCGAGCTTTCCCATCACGAGCTCGGTGGCCGCGGCGATCTCGTCGGCGATGGCGATCTCGGTGACACGCATCTCGTAGCCGTCCGGATCGAACTCGCCGATGTACCGGCGCAGCGCCGGCAGCCCGCTGATGCCGATGGCAACGTTCATGTGGCCTTCGCGCCACGCGCGGCCGAAGGTGTCGGTGATCACGACGGGCACGTCGACACCGGCGAGCTCCTTGATCCGATCCCGGATCCCCGCCGCCGAGCCATCGGGGTCCACCGGAAGGAGGATGACCGTGTCGGCGGCCCCGGCGTTGGAGTGATCGACCCCCGCGTTCGCGCAGACGAACCCGTGCTTCGTTTCGACGATGAGGACGCCGCGCTGCCAGCGCACGATGCGCACCGTCTCGTCGAGCACGACCTGCAGGCCCTTCGCGTCCTTGCCCGACTCGGCCGCCATGCGCTCCGCGTCCGCGCCCGGCACGACGTCCGCGAGCTTGCGGATGCGGCCCTCCGACTTGGAGACGACCTTCTGGGCCACCGCGAGGATGTCTCCGTGCTGGAACGTCCGGCTGGCCGCCGCGAGGCAGTCGATGAGCATCGCCGCCAGATCGTCGCCGGGCTTGATCTCGGGAAGGCCGTCGATCGGGATGAGGGTGACGTCGGGCACCACGGCAAGTCTGGCTGATAGCGTGGGCCGGTGCTGAGGGCACCCCGCTGAAGGACGATCTGCTCGCGACCGGACGGCTCGGCCATCTCGCGACGGCCAGCGACGATGGGCGGCCGCACGTCGTGCCGGTGTGCTTCGCGTGGGTCCCGCCGGTCATCTACTCCGCTATCGACGGCAAGCCCAAGCGCACGACGATGCTCCGACGCGTACGCAACATCGCGGAGACCGGGCGCGCGGCGCTCGTGGTCGACCGCTGGACGGAGAACTGGAACGACCTGGCCTACGTGCTCGTTGAAGGGCCCGCGGAGGTCCTCGCGCATGGGACCGAGCGCGACGAAGCGCTGATCATCCTCACCGCGAAGTACCCGCAGTACGACGATCTGCCCCTTGCCGGCAATCTGGTGATCAAGCTGACCGCCGAACGGACCGTGGAGTGGCACGCCTGATGGACTTCGGCTTCACGCTCAAGCCCGACCATTCGCTCGAGCGCATCGCGTCACTGACGCGGCTCGCCGAGCAGTGCGGCTTCACGCACGGGTGGGTCTTCGACAGCCACGTCCTGTGGAAGGAGCCGTATGTCGTCCTGACGCTCATGGCCCAGAACAGCACGGTGCTGCGGCTCGGCACCTGCGTCACGAACCCGGCGACCCGTGAGCCCTCGGTCACCGCGAGCGCCCTGGCGGTGCTCCAGATCCTGTCCAAGGGCCGCATGGATCTCGGCATCGGCCGTGGCGACTCCGCGCGCCG